>JAJTHZ010000067.1 GCA_021299185.1 Lysobacteraceae bacterium
AGGGCGCGCTACCGAACCGGGAGCCTCGGAAGCCGCAGCAGGCAAAGCAGAATCAACAGCGGGTGACAGGTTCATGAGTCAAGGCTACCTTCAGTAATTGGGAAGAGGTAGCTGTCTCAGGGGTCATTGGCATGGGGGGGGGGCAGTGCGGACCCGCTTGCCGGCCTCACCCTCAAGCATCAGGTACGAGACGGGAGCGCGCTTGGTGTCGTAGCCGAACCACGAACGACCCTCAGCGATCGCGCAACCAAGGTCCCATGCCAGGAACGATTTTCCGGCAGTACTCACGCCGTAGATGGACGCAACGCCCTTCATCGGGAAAAGCGTGTCGACTCGCCATTCCGGAAGCGGCTCGGCCAGAATCTCCGCTCCGGTCTGCCCCCGGTAGCGAGGCAGACCGTCGGGCGTCGTCGTGACGGCTGTGGGAGGCGCATGCTGCGCCTCGCGTGTGCGGTCGCGCAGCCCGTTGCGGCACGCGGCGATCTCGCCGTCGAATGCGCGTCGCAGCTCGCCGTCATCGACCGTGCGCGTCCAGCGTCCGCGCGCGCGCTCAGACCGAAGAAAGGCCATGGCGGACTCGTAGTCCGCGCCTCCGAAGTGCACCAGCCTCGCTAGCGACCCGGTGAGTGCGAGCACGTCCTGGTGCCGGTCGACCTGGATCACGGCCGGTCCAGTGGCGGCAGGCGGGAGCATCGAGAGATTGCCGCCGCCGACGGCGACGAGTTGCAGGGGCTTGGCCGCGGTAGCAGACGCCGTATCGGCGAGGACCTCAGCCAGGCAGATCGAGTCGCCCTCGCAGTGCGTGCTCCAGGCGGCGACGGGTGGCAGGAACAACGGCTGCTCCGGTCGATCGCAGCTCGTATCCCACTTCGGCGAGGCGACACGCTGGGCGATCATCTCGGCATCGATCCGCGCGCGCATCGCAGTCGCAGCGCGGATCAGGTCGGCGCGCGGCGCCGGCTGGTCGAGCTCGAGCACGATTCGCGCGCGCGGCGCGTCGGGCTTGCTGCTCGCGGTTTCGTAGATGAACCCGGACCAGCGCTGCAGCACGCCGCAGAGAACGGCGAACTCGTCGTTTCGAAGCCCGCCGTCGAGGTCCAGGCCGAGCCATCGACGCGGCGCGGCATTCGTTGCCGACCGCACAGGCGGATCGAAGGCGCATGCGAAGTAGCCCGGCCCCTTTCCCGGCTGGCGGTCAGCCAGAACGGCCGCGGCGAAGTCGCGGAAGTCCTGCGCGGCGCAGTTGCGCGGCATGTTGTCGTGGGGACTCGACCCGCGGCTGTACGTGATCGCAGCCGGACCGAGCATTGTTGCGGCTTGGTCGCTCACGCGGCCCTCGGGGGCGTCGGGTCGGTGTCGGGCTCAGGCCGCCCCGCAGGCTGCGCAGGCGGGGCGCCAGGGCGGCGCGGGAGCATGCCTACGACGTTGCCCGGGCCGTGGCGCAGGCGTTCGTCGACGCGCTCCAGGCGGGCGAGGGCGGGGCGCAGGATGTCGACCGCCCGCTCGGCGACCGCCAGCTTCCGGCGCACGGCGAAGGGCAGGCCGCCGGTCGTGCGGTGATTGCGCAGCAGGTAGGCGCCGAGCGCTACGTCATCGGGCAGGCGCCCGAGCAGCTCGTCGAACCGCTGGAGCTCGTCCCTGATTTCCTGCCAGGCATCGGGGAGGTCGTTCATCCGGCTAGGCCCTCGCGGCCCTGCGCGCGGACGATCGCGCGGAAGGCCTCGGACTTCGAGATACCGAGCCGGGCACCGATCTCGCGCAAGCTGGCGCCGGCGCGGTGCGCGGCCAGAGCATGGGCGTCGCGGCCGTGGCGCTCGGCGATCACGGCGGGGTCGACCGTCGGCACGTAGACCCGCTCGCCGCCGAAGAGCCGGCGCACCTGGTCGACGGCCGACGCGGTGACCTCGCGCGCGATGGAGGCTTCGAGCCCGGCATCGCGCGCGGCCTGCTCCATCGCCGCCTGCAGCGCGGCCAGTGAGCCGAGAGCGTCAGCCACGGGAGGCCCTGACCTGTGCGGCAAGGGCGTGGCCGAGCTGATCCATGCGCAGCGCGGCCGCTGCGAGCTTGGCGGCTTCGCCCATCATGTCCTTGGCGTACTTCTCGGCCTCGGCAACGCGCTCGGCGTACTGCGCCGGATCGTCCTTCGCCATGCGGGCGAGCTCCCCGGTGATCACCAGGGCTTCGAACCGGTCGGCGATCTCGTCCGGCGTCGCGTAGGTCTCGCCGCGCACGCGGTCGACCAAGATTGCGCCGGCGTTCATGCGACACCCCGCGGCGGCATGCATGCGCGCTTCCCCGGTCGTGGGCGCCAGCGGAGCACCTTGCCGGTGGCGACACCGCGCTCGACTGCGACCTGGTGCTCGCGACGGTCCTCGGCGAACTCGGCGAAGATCGCGCACTGCCGGTAGTGGACGCGGCGCACGCGCGCAGCCTCGGCGACCTCTGCGGCGTGCTCCAGCTTGTGCAGCTGCTGCCCGAACACCCATCCGCGTTCGATGTCGCGCAGCCAGGGCACGCAGACGCCCATCGCGGCCGCCGCGGCGCGCTTGCTGCCCTTCTCGCGGATCAGGTCGCACAGGCCGTTCATGATCACGCGAGCCAGGCGCTTGCGTTCGGCGAGCGCGGCCGCACTCGCGTCCGCCTTGACCATCGGGGCGGCGCTCATGCGGCGGCCTGCGGCGTAGCAACCCGGCTCGCGGCGAAGGCGCGCACGTCCTCGACCCGCACTCGACGCAGCTTGCCAATCTTGAACGACGGCAGTTCGCCGCCGGAAATCAGGAGGAACACCTTCGCTCGGCTGATCCCGAGCAGCTGCCCGGCCTCAGCCGGCGAAACCGCGATCCGCTCGACGACCGCGGGCGCGGTCGAACCTGGTACCGCTGCGACGCTCGACATCTCGTTCTCCCAAGCTCGTTCCGCTGGCTTGCGAAACGTCTTGGATAGGTTCTGATAGTCGATGCCCGCACGGACAGCGGAACAATGCGCCGCCCGGCCGGGCCTATTCGTTCGCTTGACTCTCGCCGGATCGGAGTTCCGCGAGCCGCGCGAGGTCGTCTCGAATTGAGGCCCGGACGTCGGTGTTGCGCGTGTCCCCGTGGCTTCGTCCGAAGTCGGCGCGATACACCGCGACCGCGCGCTCGACGAAGCGCTCGTCGCTCGCATCTCCGGCGCCGAGGCCGTGCCGGCGCCACATGGTGGCCATCTCGTCGAGCGCCAGCGCGCGGGCGAATCGGGGGGGCCTGCCGGCTCGACGCTCGTGGGTGGCGAGACCCTGCAACCCCGAAAGCAAGCGCCGCAGTCGCTCGCCCGTCTCGGGCAGGTCCACGCCCTCGGCACGCGCGGCGATCCATAGCGCCGTGACGTTGCCCGCGTCCTCGATCAACGCCAGGGCGGCGCCGATGCGCTCTACAGCTGCGCGCCGGTCCTCGCGCAAGCGCTCGGCGAATGGGGCAGGGCCCGCGGCCTCGCGGCGCAGCTGAGCCACCCATTCCGGCCGCACAAGCGCGAGCTCGGCCTCGAACGCAGCCCGCGCGGCGTCATCCACGGCGGCCGATCCTCGTGACCTTGCCCTCGATCTTGATCCCGAGCGGCGGCATGCGCGCGATGCCGGCGGCGACCTCGTCGGGCAGCAGGGCGGCGTAGTGCTTCCGGGTGATCCGGGAATCGCTATGCCCGAGCGCCTTCGCCACCGTCTCCAGGTCGTGCGTCGCGAGCAGCAGCAGCTTCCCGTAGGTCGCGCGCGTCGTCTTGAACGTCACGCCCGGCAGGTTCGCGCGCTTCACCGTCTCGCGCATCGGCCGCGCCTGGTCGGCACGGTCCCACGCGGTTCCGTCCGCACGCCGCAGGATCGGCTCGTTCGCTGCGCGGCCCGCCGTGAGCGAATCGAAGAAGTCGACGCCCTCGGGCGTGAGGGCCTGCATGAGCACCTTCCCGGTCTTCGTCTGGTGGATCCGCATGCGGCCCGTCTCGGCATCGAAGTCGCGCACGCGAAGCGCTGCGAGCTCGCCATAGCGCGCGCCGGTCAGCAGCGCGGCGCGCAGCAGGTCGCGGAAATCGGGCTCGGCCGCGTTCAGCAGCCGATCGATCTCGCCCTGGTCGAGCATCCGCGGCGGCCGGTCGTCCTCGGCGTTCACCTTGGCGAACGGCTGGACCTTGTCCCACTCGGGCGACACGCCCGGCAGGTGATTCCCGCGCCATGCGTAGTTCAGCGCGGCCTTCACCACGGTGAGCACGCGGTTCGCGCTCGCCTTGCGCCGGCGCACCTGGTCGGGGTCCGTAGGATCGAAGGGCAGGGGCTGCCGCGAGCCGCCAGGGCCGCGGATCATCGGCGGGCTGGTCGCGATGCCGGCATGCCAGCGGCGCAGCTGCTCGGCGCGCAGGGTGCGCACGCGCACGTCGGCGATCGGGCCGCCGTGGGTCGCGAAGAACCCGGCCGCGGCCTTGCCGGCGCGCTCGCTCTTGCCGGCTTGCGTGCTGAGCCTCTCGGCCACGTAGAAGGCGACGCAGTCGGCGATCGTCCAGCCGTCGGCGTGGTGCCGCGGCGCGTGCACCTGGACGCCGTCGGCGACCTCCTGCGCGCGCTTGAGCGCCTGCCGGTAGGTGAGGACCGCGACGCCGTCGGCCTCCTGGTAGTCGTCGACCGCGCCGATGCGCTGCTCGGCGTAGGCCTTCACGCCGGCAGCGCGCAGCCAGCGGGCGATCCAACTGGAGCCGCGATCGGTGCGGCGGTAGCCGAGGAAGATGCCGGGGGCGACGCGCGTCCAGTGCGCACGCGAGCCGCTCGGCAGGCGCATGCGCGCCTGCCTGGTGTCGAGCCGCGAGTCGCGGCGAGTCCTGGCCATGGCAAGCGGCTCAGGCGGCGTCGCGTTCGGCGAGGGCCTGCTCGAGCAGGTGCTTCCTGCCGATCTCGCTCATGCGGACGAGCAGGTCGTGCCGATCGGGCAGGGTGCGGATGTCGAGCTCGACCCATTCGAGGACCTCGCCCGCGGTGTCCTCGCGGACCAGGACGAGGTCATAGGCGCCGACGGCGCGCCAGTAGCGGTTGAAGCGATCGGCGGGAGCAGTAGTCTGGACGGTAGCCATGATCGAACCCCTTCGTTCGGTTGTGGTGAGGTCGCCGGCGGCGTTGCAGCGCCGTCGGCGGCCGTTCCTGAGTGCCTCGCGGGCACCGGGGCGGACGCACGGAGGCGACCGCCCGTACCGAACCATACCGAACTTCCGTCCCTAGATCAACATGGATCGCCATAGACGGATCGCAGGCATTCGGCCGCAAGATCAGCAACATAGATAGATCGGCCCGGATCGCCCTAGACGCGAAACGCTCCCTTTCACGGAGGCGACCGGGGTTCGAATCCCCGTGGGGACGCCAACTGCGACGTCGACGGGCCCATGCGGGCCCGTCGCGTTTCCGGCGCCCGTTCCGCGACAATGGTCGCCTCGACCGTGGACCTGGCCATGGAACCGCACGCCGGACTGCCCCATCTGCGCGAGGTCCTGCTGTTCCTGGTGCTGGCCGGCGTGCTGGTGCCGCTGCTGCAGCGGCTGCGCCTGAACCAGATGCTGGGCTTCCTGTTCGCCGGCGCGTTGCTGGGGCCGCACGGCCTCGGGCGATTCGCCGACGAAATGCCCTGGCTCGCCTGGATCACCATCCCGCGCGCGGAAGGCGTGCAGGCGCTGGCCGAACTCGGCATCGTGTTCCTGCTGTTCCGGATCGGCCTCGAGCTGTCCTTCGAGCGCCTGTGGGCGCTGCGGCGCTGGGTGTTCGGCGTGGGATCGGCGCAGGTGCTGTGCAGCGCGCTGGTGATCGGCGCGGCCGCCGCCGCGCTCGGCCAGCCGGCCGCGGCGGCGGTGCTGCTCGGCCTGGTGCTCGCGCTGTCATCGACCGCGCTGGTCGTGCAACTGCTCGGCGAGCGCAATGCGATCGCCACGCCGGTCGGGCGTTCGACCTTCGCCGTGCTGCTCCTGCAGGACCTCGCGGTGGTGCCGCTGCTGATCCTGGTCGGCGTGCTGGCCGGCGATGCGCCGGGCGGCGTGGCCGGCTTGCTGGCGGTCGCGACGGCCAAGGCCGCGCTCGCGATCGTGCTGATCTACGTCCTCGGCCGCCGCGTCATCCGTCCGCTGTTCCGCACCTTCGTCGCGGCGCGCCAGCCGGAGGTGTTCATGGCCCTGACCCTGCTGTGCACGCTGGGCATCGGTGCGCTGACGTGGGCGGCCGGGCTGTCGATGGCGCTGGGCGCTTTCCTGGCCGGCCTGCTGCTGTCCGAAACCGAGTTCCGCCATGAGGTCGAGGTCACGATCGACCCGTTCAAGGGCCTGCTGATGGGCATCTTCTTCCTGTCGATCGGCATGGGCGTCGACGTGCCGACGACCTTCGGCACCCAGGGCGTGGCGATCGTGGCCTGCGCCGCGGCGCTGCTGGCGGTGAAGGCCGGCGTGGCGGCCGTGCTGATGCGCGCGGGTGGCCTGCCGCGCGGCCAGGCCTTGCATGGCGGCCTGCTGCTCGCGCAGGGCGGCGAGTTCGCCTTCATCGTGGTCGGGGTGGCGGCGAGCGCCGGCGTGGTCGCCGCAGCAACCGGGCAATTCGTGCTGGCGATGGTCTGGATCACCTTGCTCGCCACGCCGCTGCTCGATCGCCTCGGCTCGCTGCTGGCGCCGCGGCTGGATCCCGCCGAGGCACCGGCCGCCCTCGAGGGCGTGCAGGATGCGCCGCCGCTCGACGGCCACGTCGTGGTCACCGGCTACGGGCGCGTGGGGCAGTTGATCGCGCAGGTGCTCGATCGCCAGCAGGTGCCGTGGATCGCGCTCGACAACCAGGTCGCGGTGGCGGCGCGCTTCCATCGCGAAGGGCGGCGGGTGTTCTACGGCGACGCCTCGCGCGGCGACATGCTGCGCCGCCTCGGTTTCGACCGCGCGCTGGCCGTGGTGATCACGATGGACGACCCGGCCGCGGCGCTGGCCGCGGTGCGCGCGGTGCGGGGGGCGGCACCGGGCGTGCCGGTGCTCGCGCGTTCGCGCGACGAGTCGCACGCGGCCGAACTGCGCGCCGCCGGCGCGAGCCTGGTGATCCCGGAAACGCTCGAGACCGGCCTGCAGCTCGCGCAGAACGTGCTGGTTCGGCTGGAGTTCCCGGTCGCCGCCGCCGCCGCGCTGATCGACGCCGAGCGCGATCGCCGCATGGCGTGACCCGGCGGCGCCCGCCGCCCGCGGGCTCAGGGCACGAGGGTCAGCACCAGGAAGGCCGCGAACACGACCAGGTGCACCGCGCCCTGCATCATGTTGGTGCGGCCCGAGCCGAGCGTGATCGCGCCGACCACGAAGGTCAGCGCCAGCAACGCGATGTCCTTGGGCAGCAGGCCGAGGGTCAGCGGCAGGTCGAGCGCGATCGCCGCGCCGACCACCACCGGCACCGTGAGCCCGATGCTGGCCAGCGCGGAGCCGATCGCGAGGTTCATGCTGGTCTGCAGGCGGTCTGCGCGCGCCGCGCGCAGCGCTGCCCAGGTTTCCGGCATCAGCACGATCATCGCGATCACGATGCCGACCACGGCCTTCGGGGCGCCGGCGGCGTCCACCACGCCTTCGATCGCCGGCGAGATCAGCTTCGCGAGGCCGACCACCGCCACCAGCGCCAGCACCAGCAGGATCGCGCTCACCCATGCCGCGCGCGCGGCGGGCGGCTCGGCGTGCAGCGTTTCGTCGTCGGGCCGCGCGGCGGGCAGGAAGTAGTCGCGATGGCGCACGGTCTGGATGAAGACGAAGACCAGCCACAGCGCGAGCGAGGACGCCGCGACGAACACCAGCTGCCACAGGGTGTAGGAGCCGCCCGGCGCACTGGTGGTTAGCCCCGGCATCACCAGCACCAGCACCGACAGGACGGCCAGCGCCGCCAGCCCGGACCCGGTGCCCTCGATGCGGAACGACTGCTCGCGATGGTGCAGCCCACCGACCAGCAGGCACACGCCGACCACGCCGTTGCAGATGATCATCACCGCCGCGTACACCGTGTCGCGCGCCAGGGTTGCGGCGTTCTCGCCGCCGGCGAGCATGATCGACAGCACGAGCGCCACCTCGATCACGGTGATCGCCAGCGCCAGCACCAGCGTGCCGTAGGGCTCGCCGATTCGGTGGGCGACGACTTCGGCGTGGTGCACGGCGCTGACCACGGCGGCGAGCAGGGCCAGCACGGCGGCAGCGACCACAGCGCCGCCGAACGGCAGCAGCAGGCCGGCCCCGAGCACGCCGGCGGCGAGCAGGGGCAACGCGGCATGGAGATGCTGTCGGGTCATCGGGCGATGCTCCGCGTCGGTGGTCGGGTGGGCAGCCGGCGAACGCCGGCAGCGTGGCCGCGGCAACGGCCTGCCCAGTGTCGTCGCGACACGGGCCTCTCATGTCTCACGCTACCCGCACGCCGGTCGAAGCGACATGAACCGGCCTCGCGCCCCGGGTCGGGAGATGTCGGCTCAGCGAAGCGTCGCGGCGCCGGTGGCCAGTTCGGTGCCGCAGGCTGGGCAGCGCAGGGCCTTATCCGGCGGCGGGAGCGCCGGTTCGTCCAGCACCTGCCCGCACTGCGTGCACTGCAGGCCCACCCAGCGCGCGCCGAAGCGCTTCCAGCCGCGGACCGCCAGCAGCAGCCAGGCGAGCGGCAGCACGATCATCAACGCCACCACCAGGTGCTTGTGGTCCTGCAGCAGCGGCTTGAGCCAGCGCGTGTGCACCGCGAAGTAGATCCCCAGCAGCGGCAGGGCGCCGATCGCGAGCGCGACGTGCTCGCCCCGTCGGAACACGCGCAGGCGGCGAATGAACTCGTCGCGGTTCATGGGTGCAGGGTAGCGCAGGCGGCCCGGGCTTGCCGCCCACGCGCGCGCGCGGTTGCCCGGCGGGTGCGCCGCTCGGGAGCCGGTGCTTGCGGGAGGGGTGATGCTGCGCGTGGGTCGGAAACGACGACGGCGCCGTTGAGGCGCCGTCGTCGTGGGTGACGTCTCCCTGGGGTGCCCGGCGGGTGGGCTCCGTCGGGCGACATCAGGGGCTGAATTGGTGGAGGCGGGGGGAATTGAACCCCCGTCCGAGAGTGATCCGCCACTGGCACTACATGCTTATCGCATCGTTGGGTCTCGTCCGTGGCAACACGATGCGCAGGGCGCACCACGGAACCAGCCGGTTAGGAGTTAGCCGGGCGCCGACAGGCGGCGACGACCAGCGATCCCGTGATCATGACCCTACGCCGCGAGCACGGGCACAAGCGGTTTCGGGGCTAGGCCTTAAGCGGCCAGAGCGTAGACGTCGTCGTTGGCGTCTGAGTTTTTGCCGCTGGATTAACGAGGAAAGCTGCCCCCTCGGCATGCGCCAGAGAACTTCACTACCCCCGTCGAAGCCAGTCGCCCCCGGGTGTGGTGTCGCCTTCCGACGGTGACACTATGGGGCCGTCGCCGCACCGGCGCAAGGGTGCGGCGGCGCCGGTTCAGGCCTTGTTGTGCGCGCGCAGGGCGCGCTGCTTGTCGCGCTCCCAGTCGCGTTCCTTCTCGGTCTCGCGCTTGTCGTGCGACTGCTTGCCGCGCGCCAGGCCGATCTCGACCTTGGCGCGGTTGTTCTTCCAGTACATGGCCAGCGGGACCACGGTGTAGCCCTTGCGCTCGACCGCGCCGATCAGGCGGTCGATCTCCTCGCGGTGCAGCAGCAGCTTGCGCGTGCGGCGCGCCTCGGGGACCACATGGGTGGACGCCGACAGCAACGGCATGATCTGGGCCCCGAACAGGAACATTTCGCCGTCCTTGATGATGGCGTAGGCGTCGGTGATCTGGCCCTTGCCGGCGCGCAGGCTCTTCACCTCCCAGCCCTCGAGCGCGATGCCGGCCTCGAAGCGCTGGTCGATGTGGTACTCGTGGCGCGCGCGCTTGTTGAGCGCGATCGTGCCGCCGTCGTCGCCGGCCTTGTCCTTGTCGGGTTTCTTCGCCATTTCTTGCCTTCCTCGGCCTAGAATTGTGACCGATCCGGCGCCGCCGTGCGCGCCGGCCGCAGCGAGTCGCCCGTGACCCAGATCCGTCGCAGCGCGCTGGTCGCCCAGCCCGCCGCCCGCATGTACGACCTCGTCGCCGACGTCGAACGCTACCCGCAGCGTTTCCGCTGGTGCGCGGCGGCCGCGGTGCAGGTGGTCGACCCGGTGACGGTGGTGGCGCGACTGGACCTGCGGTTCGCGGGGATGAATGCGTCCTTCGCCACGCGCAACGTGCACCAGCCGGCGGCGCGCATCGACCTGTCGCTGGTCGAGGGACCGTTCCGCAGCCTGCAGGGCGCCTGGACCTTCGACGCGCTCGGCGAGGCCGGCTGCCGCATCGGGCTGCAACTGGATTTCGAGTTCGCCGGTCGCTTCCTCGGCGGCGCGCTGGCCAGCGGCTTCCAGGGACTGGCCGACCGGATGGTGGACGAATTCGTGCGCGTGGCGCGCGCAGAGGCGGCGTGAGCCGCGTGCGCGCCGAGGTCTGCTACGCCGGGCCGGAGGGACAGTTCCTGCTGCCGGTCGAACTGCCGCCGGGCGCCACGCTGGCCGATGCGATCGATGCCTCGGGACTGCGTGCCCGCGTGCCGGGGCTGGTGGTCGACGACCGCCATGTCGGCGTGTTCTCGAAGCCGCGCGCGCTGGCCTCCGTGGTGCAGGACGGCGACCGCGTGGAGGTCTACCGCCCGCTCAGGATCGATCCGCGCGACGCCCGCCGCGAACGCGCGGCGAAGACCAGGGGCTGACCTCAGCCACCGCCGCCCGGGCGGCGCTTCTCGCGTTCCTTCTGCTCCGCCTCCTCGAGCGGGTCGATCGCGCGACCGCGCATGCGCACGGCGTCGTCGAGCAGGGTCTCGTCCTGCTGGCCGAAGTAGTCGCCTTCGATGCGCACCAGCAGGTTGTCCTCGAAGAACAGGGTGAGGTTCTTGACCTCCGGCGTCGAACCGCGCCGGCTGATGCTGGCCGCGTAATCCCAGCGGTCCTGGTCGAACGGCGTCTGGATCGAGGGCGTGCCCATCACCAGCGACACCTGGCGCTTGGTCATGCCGGGTTTCAGGGACTCGACCATGTCCTTCTCGACCAGGTTGCCCTGGTTCACGTCCACCTTGTAGAGGATGCCGCAGCCGGTGAGGGCGACGAGGGCGAGGGCGAGCAGGGTGGGGCGCAGCAGCATGCCGGTTCACTCCGGGAAGCGTGACCCCCGATGATACACTGCGGCCCTGAACGAACACCCCGGAGCGCGCCGTGGAATCCAAGGACCTGCGCAAGGTCGGCCTCAAGGTGACCCAGCCGCGCATGCGGATCCTCGAGATCCTCGAGCAGTCCGACGGCAAGCACCTCACCGCCGAAGACATCTACAAGCTCCTGCTGGCGCAGGACGAGGACATCGGGCTGGCGACCGTGTACCGCGTGCTGACCCAGTTCGAGGCGGCGGGCCTGGTCGTCAAGCACCATTTCGAGGGCGGGCAGTCGATCTACGAACTGGACCGCGGCGACCACCACGACCACATGGTCTGCGTCGAGACCGGCGTGGTGGTGGAGTTCGTCGACGAGCGGATCGAGCGCCTGCAGCACGAGATCGCCGACAAGCACGGCTACGAGATCGAGGACCACAGCCTGGTCCTCTACGTGCGCCCCAAGCGCAAGCGCTGACCGCGGCCCGGCCTCAGCCGCCGGCCGCCCGCCGCAGCATGTCGCGCGCGTGGGCGCGCGTTTCGCGCGTGATGTCGACCCCGCCCAGCATGCGGGCGATCTCCTCCAGCCGCTGCGCGTCGTCGAGCAGCAGCAGGCGCGTGCGTGTCGCGCCGTCCTCGGCGGCCTTCGAGACCGCGAGGTGGCGATCGGCCTGCGCGGCGACCTGCGGCAGGTGGGTCACGCACAGCACCTGCCGGCTGCGACCCAGCTCGCGCAGCTTGCGCCCGACCACCTCGGCCACCGCGCCGCCGATGCCGGTGTCGACCTCGTCGAAGACCATGGTGGGCACGTCGCCACGGCCGAGCGCCGCGACCTCGATCGCGAGGCTGATGCGCGACAGCTCGCCGCCGGAGGCGACCTTGCGCAGGGGGCGCTCGGGCTGGCCGGGGTTGGCGGCCACCATGAACTCCACCGCGTCGATGCCCTCCGGCGCCGGATCGCGCGACGGATCGGATTCGAAGGCCACCGCGAAGCGGCCGCCGGCCATGCCGAGTTCGCCCATCAGGGCCGAGACCTGCCGTGCCAGCGCGGCGCCGGCGGCCTGCCGGCGCGTCGACAGGGCCGCCGCGGCCAGGTCGTAGTCGCGCCGCAGCGCGGCCTGCCGCGCGCGCAGGTCCGCGAGCCGCTGATCGGCGCCGGCGATCGCGTCGTGCTCTTCGCGCAGGGCCGCTTCGCGCGCCTTCAGCTCGGTCGCCGGGACGCGGTGCTTGCGGGCGAGATCGTGGCAGCGCGCCAGTTGCGCATCGAGTTCGCCCAGGCGATCGGGGTCGAGGTCCATCTGCGCGCGGTAGCGGTCGATCGCCGCCGAGGCCTCGTCGACCTGCAGCGCGGCTTCGCGCAGCATCTGCGCGCTGGGCGCCAGCCGCGCATCGGTGGCCGCCAGGCGCTCGATCTCGGCCGCGATCCGCGCCAGTTGCGGGCGCACGGCGCCGTCGTGGTCGCCATCGAGTCCCTCCAGCGCGCGCTCGCTGCCGGCCAGCAGTTCGCCCTGCGCCGACAGCACGCGATGCTCGCGCTCCAGCTCGGCCAGTGCGGCCGGCTCCAGCGCATGGCGGGACAGTTCGTCGATCTGGAACCGCAGGAACTCCAGCGCCTGTCCGTCGCCGCCGCCGGCGCGGCCCGCCAGCGCGGTCGCTTCGCGCTGCAGCGACTGCCATTGCGCGGCCAGTGCGGCGACCTGCGCGCGCGCGTCGTCCAGTTCGCCGCAGGCGTCCAGCACGGACAGCTGGCGGCTGCGCTGCAGCAGCGCCTGGTGCTCGTGCTGGCCGTGGATCTCGACCAGTTGCGCGGCGACCTCGCGCAGGGTCGCCAGCGTCACCGGGCGGTCGTTGACGAAGGCGCGGCTCGTGCCGTCGGCACGCAGCACGCGGCGCAGGCGGCACTCGCTGCCGTCGTCGATCTCCAGTTCGCGCAGCATCGCCACCACGGCGGGCAGGGTGGCGAGGTCGAATTCCGCGGCCAGTTCGGCGCGTTCGCAGCCGGCACGCACCATCGCGCTGTCGCCACGCGCGCCGCACAGCAGGGCGAGCGCATCGACCATCAGCGACTTGCCGGCACCGGTTTCGCCGGTCAGGGCCGTCATGCCGGCGCCGGGCGCCAGTTCGGCGCGCTCGACGATGGCGAAATCCTTGGCGGTGAGGACGCGCAGCATGGGAGGTTCCGGGGCGGGGCGACACGATAGCGCGCGTGCCGGGTCCGGCCAACCGTCCATCGGGCGCCGCGAAGGGCCCGGTTGACCCCCACCGGGCGGAACGCTACGGTCATCGGGTCCGGCCCATGCCCCCGCCGCGGATGCCACGCAACGTCGCCGACGCCCTCGATTCCCGCGCCCGCCACCTGCTGCGCGCCCTGATCGCCGAGTACATCCGCGACGGGCAGCCGGTGGGATCGCGCACGCTGGCGCGCATGGCAGGCATGGACGTGAGTCCGGCCACCATCCGCAACGTGATGGCCGACCTCGAGGAGATCGGCCTCGTCGCCGCCCCGCACACGTCCGCCGGTCGCGTTCCCACCGCGCAGGGCTACCGCGTGTTCGTCGACAGCCTGCTCGAGATCAAGCCGCTCGACGCCAAGGAGGAAGCGCGCATCAGCAGCGTGCTGCCGGAGGCGCCGGGCACCCAGGCCCTGCTCAGCAATGCCTCGTCCCTGCTGTCGGGCATCACCCACTTCGTCGGCCTGGTGACGGTGCCGCGCCGCGAGCAGTTCGCCTTCCGCCACATCGACTTCGTGCCGGTCGGCGGCAACCGGCTGCTGGTGATCCTGGTGTTCACCGACAACGAAGTGCAGAACCGCGTGATCGAGACCCCGAGGACCTACGGGCCGTCGGAACTCGAGCAGATGGCGAATTACCTCAACGCGCAGTTCGCGGGCCTGCCGCTGGACGAGATCCGGGCGCGGCTGGTCGCGGAGATGAGCCAGGCGCGTGCCGACCTCGACCGGACGATGGCGGCGGCGATCGACGTCGCGCAGGCCGCGTTGCGGGTCGAGACCCGCGAGGACGTGCTGGTGTCCGGGGCCGGCAACCTGCTCGGCGTGCAGGATCTCGCGCGGATCGACCGCCTGCGCGAGTTGTTCGAGGCCTTCCAGCGCAAGCAGGAACTGCTGCGCGTGCTGGAGAACTGCATCCACGCCGACGGCGTGCGCCTGTTCATCGGCGAGGAGAGCGGGTTCGAGGCGCTGGGCCAGTGCTCGCTGGTCGCGGCGCCTTACGGCGCCGATGGCAAGGTGCTCGGCGTGCTGGGCGTGATCGGGCCCACCCGCATGGCCTACGACCGGGTGATCCCGGTGGTGCAGGCCACGGCCCGCGTGGTGTCCAACGCCTTGAATCGCTCTGGCTCGACCCCATAAGCGGCTGCGGGATTCACCCGAGTATCACATCCGGCCGCCTGCGGCCGCAGCGGACTGTTGCCATGACCGAACCGAACCCGACCGGGCCCGCGCCCGATGCTGCCCCGCCCGCGCCCGAAGCGCGCGTGGCCGAACTCGAAGCCCAGCTGGGCGAGGCCCGCGCGGAGCACCTGCGCCTGCTGGCCGAGGCCGAGAACCAGCGCAAGCGCTGGTCGCGCGAGGCCGAGGCGGCGCGCAAGTTCGGCGCCGAACGCCTGCTGTCCGACCTGCTGCCGGTGCTGGACAGCCTGGAGGCCGGGCTCAAGGCGCCGGGCGCCGATCCGGGCAAGCTGCGCGAGGGCATGGCGATGACCCAGCGCCTGCTGGAGAAGGTGCTCGCCGCCGGCGGGGCGATGCCGATCGATCCGGCCGGTGCCGCCTTCGACCCCGAACAGCACCAGGCGATGAGCCTGGTCGACGCCCCTGGCCAGGCGCCGGGCAGCGTGGTCACTGTGTTCCAGAAGGGCTGGCGGCTGCACGAGCGCCTGCTGCGTCCGGCGATGGTCGCCGTGGCACGCGACCCGCAATGAGCACCCGCGGCGCTTGAAAAGGCGCGCCGCATCCACAGATCGCTGACATCGCCGGGCAGTGAGCCCGCACCCCGCATCCGGAGACCCGACCATGGCCAAGATCATTGGCATCGACCTCGGCACCACCAACTCCTGCGTTGCCATCATGGATGGCGGCCAGGTCAAGGTGATCGAGAATTCCGAGGGCGACCGCACCACGCCCTCGATCGTCGCCTTCACCAGGGACAACGAGGTCCTGGTCGGCGCGCCGGCCAAGCGCCAGAGCGTGACCAACCCGAAGAACACCCTGTACGCCGTCAAGCGCCTGATCGGGCGCAAGTTCAGCGAGGACGTCGTGCAGAAGGACGTCAAGCTGGTGCCGTACGCGATCGTCGCGCACGACAACGGCGACGCCTGGGTGGAGGCCAACGGCAAGCGCATGGCGCCGCCGGAAGTCTCGGCCAAGGTGCTGATGAAGATGAAGAAGACCGCCGAGGACTTCCTCGGCGAGCCGGTCACCGAAGCGGTGATCACGGTGCCGGCCTACTTCAACGACAGCCAGCGCCAGGCGACCAAGGACGCCGGCCGCATCGCCGGGCTGGAGGTCAAGCGCATCATCAACGAGCCGACCGCGGCCGCGCTGGCCTATGGCCTCGACAAGAAGGGCGCCGACCGCAAGATCGCGGTCTACGACCTCGGCGGCGGTACCTTCGACGTCTCGATCATCGAGATCGCCGAGGTAGACGGCGAGAAGCAATTCGAGGTGCTGGCCACCAACGGCGACACCTTCCTCGGCGGCGAGGACTTCGACAACCGCATCATCGACTTCCTGGTCGAGGAATTCCTCAAGCAGGAAGGCATCGACCTGCGCAAGGACCCGCTGGCGCTGCAGCGCCTCAAGGACGCCGCCGAGCGCGCCAAGATCGAGTTGTCGTCCAGCCAGCAGACCGACGTCAACCTGCCGTACGTGACGGCGGATGCCAGCGGCCCGAAGCACCTCAACATCAAGCTCACCCGCGCCAAGCTGGAGGCGCTGGTCGACGACCTCGTGCGCAAGACCATCGAGCCGTGCCGCATCGCGCTCGCCGACGCCGGCCTCAAAGTGTCGGACGTGGGCGAGGTGATCCTGGTCGGCGGCCAGACCCGCATGCCGAAGGTGCAGCAGGCGGTGGCCGAGTTCTTCGGCAAGGAGCCGCGCAAGGACGTCAACCCCGACGAGGCGGTGGCGATCGGCGCGGCGGTGCAGGGCGCGGTGCTGTCCGGCCAGGTCAAGGACGTGCTGCTGCTCGACGTCACCCCGCTGTCGTTGGGCATCGAGACCCGCGGCGGCGTGATGACCAAGCTGATCGAGAAGAACACCACCATCCCGACCAAGGCTTCGCAGGTGTTCTCCACCGCGGACGACAACCAGACCGCGGTGACGGTGCACGTGCTGCAGGGCGAGCGCGAGCGCGCCTCGGCCAACAAGTCGCTGGCCAAGTTCGACCTCGCCGGCATCGAGCCCGCGCCGCGCGGCATGCCCCAGGTCGAGGTGGCCTTCGACATCGACGCCAACGGCATCCTGCACGTCTCGGCCAAGGACAAGAAGACCGGCAAGGAGCAGCGGATCGAGATCAAGGCCGGCTCCGGCCTGTCCGAGGAGGAGATCCAGCGCATGGTGCGCGACGGCGAAGCGCACCGCGAGGACGACAAAAAGTTCCACGAGCTGGTCGATGCGCGCAACAAGGCCGATGCGCTGATCCACGCCACCCGCTCGGCGCTGAAGGAGCACGGCGCCAAGGTGCCGGCCGAGACGCTGGGCCCGATCGAGGCCGCGATCAAGGACCTCGAGGACGCGGTCAAGGGCGACGACAAGGGCCGCATCGAGTCGCGCACCGCGGCGCTGGAGCAGACGGCGCAGTCGCTGGCGGCCGCGGCGGCGGCGGCCGGGCAGGGCCCTGGCCCGGGCGACGGCGCCGGTGGCGGCGCTGCGCGACCGGACGACGTGGTGGACGCCGAGTTCACCGAGGTGAAGGACCGCAAGCCGTGAGCAGGCGGCCCCGTGCCGGGGCCCTGGTCACGCTGCACCCCGCGGCCGCCTCGTGCGGCCGCGGGTCGTTCCGGGTGTCACGTCGCCGTGGCGCCCGCGCACACCCGGCCGCGCGAACGTCCGCCGCGGCGCCCAGACGCTGATCCCGCATGTCGAAACGTGACTACTACGAAGTCCTGGGGGTCGGCCGCGGCGCGACCGAGGACGAGGTGAAGAAGGCCTATCGCCGGCTGGCGATGAAGTACCACCCCGACCGCAACGACGGGGACAAGGGCGCCGAGCAGAAGTTCAAGGAGGCCAAGGAGGCCTACGAGGTGCTGTCGGACGCCGACAAGCGCCGCCTCTATGACGCGCATGGCCATGCCGCGTTCGAAGGCGGCGGCGGCGCGGGCCGCGGCGCTGCGGGCGCCGACTTCGGCGACATCTTCGGCGACATCTTCGGGGATATCTTCGGCGGCGGGCGGCAGCGCGCGCGCCGCGGGGCGGACCTGCGCTACGTGGTCGAACTCGACCTCGAGGAGGCGGTGTTCGGCGCCACGCGCGAGATCGAGATCCCGACCCTCGACGAATGCAAGGCCTGCGACGGCAGCGGCTCGTCCGACGGCAAGCGCAAGACCTGCGGCACCTGCCGCGGCCACGGCCGCGTGCGCATGCAGAACGGGATCTTCTCCATCCAGCAGACCTGCCCGACCTGCGGCGGGTCCGGGCAGGTGGTCGAGAACCCGTGCAAGGTCTGCCGCGGCGCCGGGCGCGTCGAAGGCGAGAAGACGCTGTCGGTGAAGATCCCCGCCGGCGTCGACGAGGGTGACCGCATCCGCCTCGCCGGCGAAGGCCAGGCCGGGGCGCGCGGGGTGCCGGCGGGCGACCTCTACGTCGAGGTCCACGTCAAGCCGCACCCGATCTTCCAGCGCGATGGCGCCGACCTCTACTGCGAAGTGCCGATCCGCTTCTCGCAGGCCGCCCTGGGCGGCGAACTCACCGTGCCCACGCTCGGGGGCGAGGCCCTGATCAAGATTCCGGTCGAAACGCAGAGCGGCAAGCTGTTCCGCCTGCGCGGCAAGGGCGTCAAGCCGGTGCGCGGGGGCGAAGCGGGTGACCTGCTGTGCCGCGTGGTCGTCGAGACCCCGGTCAAGCTGACCCGCAAGCAGAAGGAACTGCTGGAGCAGTTCGAGGCCTCGTTCGAGGATGGCCGCGAACACACGCCGCGGCAGACGGGCTGGTTCGACGGCGTGAAGCAGTTCTGGGACCGCATGACCTCGGGCTGAGGCCCGCGGCCGCGGCGCGCGCTCAGCTGGCGCGCGCCAGTTCCACGTCGGCGGGATCTTCGCGACGCACCTGCGACGGGTCGCCATACATGCGGAAGGCGGTCGGACGCCCGTCGTCGCCCATCACCACCACCCGCGACACGGTCTGCCGCAGGCGCCAGGCGTTGGACGCCAGCGTGTGGGCCGCGTCGGCCGCGGCATCGCGATCGGGGAACGACGCCACCGGGGCGCCGGACTGAACCACCGTCCAGGTGCGACGATCGTTGGCCGATCGCTCGACCCGGAACACCTGCACGCTGGGCGTCTCGCTTCCGCTGGAGAGGGTGATCATCGTCGTCGTGCAGGCTTGCGGCCCGCCTCCTTGGGGTTGCGCGGCCGACGTCGCGGTCCGCGTAGCCACTATGTCACCGCGGTGGCAGGGCTCCCGTGTGTTACCGGTAAAACACTTTTTCGGCGCCGCGCCTACCGGGGTGGCGCCACGACTTGTCACAGTGGCGCGCCGACCGGCCTACAATGACGGCATGACCAAGACCCGCATTGCCGTGCTCGGCGCGGCCGGCCGCATGGGGCGCGCGACCCTGGCGGCGATCGCCGCCCGCGACGACTGCGTGCTGGCGGCCGCCCTGGTGCGCCCGCGCGCAGACGGCGCGCTCGCGCTGGATGCCGCGGCGGGCGTGTTCGCGCCCTCCAATACGCTGCGCGAGCGGCTCGACGACGGCGACCCGGTCGACGTGCTGGTCGACTTCAGCGGACCCGGCGGATTCGACCGCGCCCTGTCGGAGTGCCTCGCGCGGGGCATCCCGCTGGTGAGCGGCAGCACGGGCCTGGACGCGGCGCAGCAGACCGCCGCGCGCGCCGCCGCCGCGCGGATCCCGGTCCTGTGCGCCTCCAACTTCAGTCTCGGGGTGGCGCTGCTGCGGCGCCTGGTGGCGACCGCGGCAACGGCGCTCGGCCCGGCGTTCGAGGCCGAGGTCACCGAAACCCACCACCGGGCCAAGGTCGACGCGCCGTCGGGCACGGCGTTGACGCTGGGTCGCGCGGTCGCGCAGGCGCGCGGTCAGGACTTCGACCGGGTCGCGCGGTTCGCGCGCGAGGGGAACGCCGGCCCGCGACCGGTCGACGAGATCGGCTTCGCCGTGGTCCGCGCTGCCGACGTGGTGGGCGAGCACACGGTGCTGTTCGCCGCCGACGGCGAGCGGCTCGAACTGAGCCATCGCGCCACCGATCGCGCGATCTTCGCCCGCGGGGCGGTGGCCGCCGCGTGCTGGATCGCGGGGCGGCCGCCCGGCTGGCACGACATCATCGACGTGCTCGGTTGAGGCGCGCGCTGCGGGCGTCGGTGCCAGGAAGCCGCCGCGGCACGGGAGGCGGCGTCGGCATGCCGTGAAGCCGCGCGCTGGA
Organism: Lysobacteraceae bacterium; assembly: GCA_021299185.1. GTDB lineage: Bacteria > Pseudomonadota > Gammaproteobacteria > Xanthomonadales > Ahniellaceae > UBA4656. The sequence continues at coordinate 19,774 of JAJTHZ010000067.1, forward strand.
CCGTGGCACGATCGGCGCGGCAGGTCCGGTCTTGTCGAATCGTGACCGACGACGTGGACACGCAGACCCCTCGAAACCTAGAATGGGGGTCCGCTCGTGGCGCCGTCCGCGTGGCCCGCGGGCCGCGCCGCCCGGTCGCGCGGGCCGACCGTCCCGTCCGAACGAAGGCCACCGTGACCACACCCGCACTCCTCGCCCTCGCCGACGGCAGCCTCTTCCACGGGGTCTCGATCGGTGCGTCCGGCGAGTCGGTGGGCGAGGTGGTGTTCAACACCGCGATGACCGGCTACCAGGAGATCCTCACCGATCCGTCCTACAGCCGGCAGATCGTCACCCTGACCTATCCCCACATCGGCAACACCGGCGTCAACGCGGTGGACGTCGAATCGGGCGCGGTGCATGCCGCCGGCCTGGTGGTGCGCGACGTGCCGCAGCGCGTCTCCAACTGGCGCAGCGAGGAATCGCTGCCGGCCTACCTGGCGCGCCACGGCGTGGTCGGCATCGCCGAGATCGATACCCGCCGCCTGACCCGCATCCTGCGCGACCAGGGCGCGCAGAGCGGCTGCCTGGTCGCGGGCCCGTCGATCGACGCCGAGGCGGCCGTCGCGCGCGCGCGCGCCTGGCCCGGACTGAAGGGCATGGACCTCGCGAAGGTGGTCAGCGCGCCGCGCCCCTACGCGTGGAGCGAAGGCACCTACGACCTCGACCGCACCGCGTTCGGGCCGGCCGGCAACCGCTTCCATGTCGTGGCCTACGACTTCGGCGTCAAGCAGAACATCCTGCGCATGCTGGCCGACCGCGGCTGCCGCCTGACCGTGGTGCCCGCGCAGACCGGCGCCGCGGAGGTGCTCGCCCTGCGTCCGGACGGCGTTTTCCTGTCCAACGGGCCAGGTGATCCCGAGCCCTGCGACTACGCGATCAGCGCGATCGGCGAATTCATCCGCCGCCGCCTGCCGGTGTTCGGCATCTGCCTCGGCCACCAGTTGCTCGGGCTCGCCGCGGGCGCGCGCACGGTCAAGATGAAGTTCGGCCACCACGGTGCCAACCATCCGGTGGTCGACCTCGCCACCGGGCGGGTGATGATCTCCAGCCAGAACCACGGCTTCGCGGTCGACGAGGCGACCCTGCCGCGCAACGTGCGCGCCACCCACCGCTCGCTGTTCGACGGTTCGCTGCAGGGCATCGAACTGCTGGACGCGCCGGCGTTCTCGTTCCAGGGCCACCCGGAGGCGAGTCCCGGGCCGCACGACGTGGCGCCGCTGTTCGACCGCTTCATCGAGGCGATGGCCGCGCGGGGCGTGGCCGGGGCCGCTGCCACCGGGTGAGCGCATGGCGATCGGGGCTTCGCTGCGACGCGCGTTGACGCTCTGGCGCATGCCTTCCCGCCTGACGCTGGGGATCGTCGGCGTCCTGCTGTTGCTGTTGATCGCGGCCTGGTTGTTGGCCTGGCGCACGGCGTCGCGCCTGCCCGACAGCCTGCGCTGGTTCGGCACGCCGGAGTACGCGGCGGTGTCGGTCGGCCCGCTGGGCACCATCGAGTACCGCGATTTCCGCCTGCGCGATCCGGACCCTCGCGGCGGCGACGTGTTCTCCGCCGCGCGCCTGCGGCTGGAAACGCCGGGACTGCACTGGCTGGTTTGGCACGGGCTGTCGGGCGGACCGTCGTCGGGCGGGCTGGCCGATGTGCTCGGCCCGGCGCGTCGTGCGCGCGCCGAGCAGTCCGGCGGCGTACCGCCGGCCTTTCCGCCGGCCGCGCGCCTGCGCCTGCAGGCCGAAGGCCTGGTCGCGGGGCCCGCGCTCGCGGTGGGCGACCTGCGCTGGATCGGATTGACCAGCGGCGCCCCGCTGGACGGCGAGGGCTGCGACGGCATCGGACGCTTCACCGCCGCCCACCTGGTGGAGATGGGCCTCGATGACGTGCCGACGCAGGCCGAGGCCAGTTTCGTGGTGACCGGCCGCGATGCGGCGCGGATCACCTTCGCGATCGAGCAGCGCGCCGCCTCGCGCACCGAGCTCGACATGCAGCTTCGCCTCGACGGCGTGCGCGGCCTGCTGGACGCGGACTGGTCGCGCAGCGTGATCCTCGAGCGGCGCTGGACGGTGCGCGACCTCGGGATGGTGTCGGCGCGCAACCGCTGGTGCGCGCAGCGGATGGGGATCAGTCGCGACGGCTACGTCGATCGCCACCTCGGCGCGATCAAGCGCATGCTGGCCGAAGTGGGCGCAGCACCGACCCGCGACCTCGAATCGGCCTACCGCCGCTACGCGGCGCGCGGTGGCGAGATCACCTGGGAATCGAAGCCGAGCCTGACCACGCCGGTCGGCCAGCTCGCGACCTTCGCCTTGCCGGAGCGCCTGCGGATCATGAACGCCACGCTCGAAAGCGTGCGCGGGCGGGCCGCACCGTTCCGCTTCGAGGCCGTGCCACTGCCGGTGGCCGCGGCGCCGCTGGAAGCGCCGCCGTTGCCCGGTGTCGCCGACGCCAGCGCTGTCGCAACCCCCGTGCCGGGGACCGCCCCCGCGGCGACGCCGCCTGCCGGCGAGGCGCTGCCCGTGCCGGCCCCTCCGCTGGCGTCCGTGCAGGGACCGGACACCGCGCCGCCGATCGCCCCGCCGGCGCCGCCTGCATCGACTCCGGAACCGGCCGCCGGCGGCGCGCCCGTGGCCGACCGTTCACCTCCGGCGCCCGCGCCGGAAGCTGCGCCCACCCCCGTGCCCGCGCGCCCGCTCGCGACCACGGCGCCGCCGGTGGTCGACCCGATCGCCTCCCCGCGCGAAGCGCGTGCGTCGGACCCGCCGGTGCAAAGGGCCCCCGCACCCCGCGAACCGGGCACGCTCGCCCGCGTGTCGCCCCCGCCGCCGGCGGCCGGGCCGGTGCGCTACGCCGACCTCGCGCTGCTCGAAGGACGCCGCATCGAAGTGCGCAGCGTCTACGGCTCGGTGCGGCGCGGCACGCTGGAGAAGTACACCGATACCGCGATCACGCTGCGTCTCGAGCAGCGCGAGCGCGGCCTCAGCGTCACCATGCCGCAGCAGACCGTGGACAGCGTGCGCCTGCTCGACACCCCGTACGGCGCCGGCGACGCACCACCGCCCGGCTGAGCGCGGCGCGACCTATCGGGACACCGGCGCAGGCCCTACAATTGCGCCCCGGGCTCCGAGCCCCGGCGGGCGCGCCGCCCCCGCAGCACGATCCACCGACCCTTCCCACGCAGCCCTGCGCCGTGTCCCGGCGCAGCCGAGGCCGGCCATGCCCAGACGCAGCGACATCAAGACCATCCTGATCATCGGCGCCGGCCCCATCGTGATCGGCCAGGCCTGCGAGTTCGACTATTCCGGCGCGCAGGCCTGCAAGGCCCTCAAGCAGGAGGGCTACCGCGTCGTGCTGGTGAACTCCAATCCGGCCACGATCATGACCGACCCCGGCACCGCCGACGCGGTCTACATCGAGCCGATCAACTGGCAGACCGTCGAGCGCATCATCGACCACGAACGTCCCGACGCGCTGCTTCCCACGATGGGCGGCCAGACCGCGCTGAACTGCGCGCTGGACCTCGCCGACAAGGGCGTGCTCGAGAAGTACGGCGTCGAGCTGATCGGCGCCTCGCGCGAGGCGATCCGGATGGCGGAGGACCGCGAGCTGTTCCGCATCGCGATGCAGGAGATCGGCCTCGAATGCCCGAAGGCCGCGATCGCGCGCAGCTTCGAGCAGGCGCTGGAGATCCAGGCGCGGGTCGGCTACCCGACCATCATCCGGCCCTCGTTCACCCTCGGCGGCAGCGGCGGCGGCATCGCCTACAACCGCGAGGAGTTCGAGGAGATCGTGCGCCGCGGGCTCGACCTGTCGCCGGTCCACGAGGTGCTGGTCGAGGAATCCGTGCTCGGCTGGAAGGAGTTCGAAATGGAAGTGGTCCGCGACAAGGCGGACAACTGCATCATCGTCTGCTCGATCGAGAACCTCGACCCGATGGGCGTGCACACCGGGGATTCGATCACCGTGGCGCCCGCGCAGACGCTGACCGACAAGGAGTACCAGCGCCTGCGCGACGCCTCGATCGCGGTGTTGCGCAAGATCGGCGTCGACACCGGCGGTTCCAACGTGCAGTTCGGCGTCAACACGCAGAACGGCCGCGTGGTGGTGATCGAGATGAACCCGCGCGTGTCGCGCTCCTCCGCGCTGGCATCCAAGGCCACCGGCTTCCCGATCGCCAAGGTCGCGGCCAAGCTCGCGGTGGGCTACACGCTGGACGAGTTGAAGAACGACATCACCGGCGGACTCACGCCGGCCTCGTTCGAGCCCGCGATCGACTACGTGGTGACCAAGATCCCGCGGTTCGCGTTCGAGAAATTCCCGGCCGCCGACGCGCGCCTGACCACCCAGATGAAATCGGTGGGCGAGGTGATGGCGATCGGCCGCACGTTCCAGGAGTCGGTGCAGAAGGCACTGCGCGGGATGGAGATCGGCGCCGACGGCCTCGATCCGAAGGTGTCGGCGGAACTCGACGACGGCGACCGCCTGCACGAACTGGTGCGTCAGCTGCGCGAACCCGGCCCGGATCGCCTGTTCTACGTTGCCGACGCGTTCCGCGCCGGGTTCCCGCTGGAGCGCGTGTTCGAGCTGTCGTTCATCGATCCGTGGTTCCTGGCCCAGATCGAGGACCTCGTCGCCACCGAGGCGCAGGTCGCGGCGCAGGGCCTGGCGGCGCTGGATGCCGCGCGCATGCGCGCCCTCAAGCGCAAGGGATTCTCCGACGCGCGTCTGGCGACCCTGCTCGGCACCGACGAGGCCGCGGTGCGCAAGCTGCGCCACGCGTTCGGCGTGCGCCCGGTGTACAAGCGCGTCGACTCCTGCGCCGCCGAATTCGCCACCAGCACGGCCTACATGTACTCCACCTACGAGGAGGAGTGCGAGGCGCAGCCCTCGTCGCGCGCCAAGATCATCGTGCTCGGCGGCGGACCGAACCGGATCGGGCAGGGCATCGAGTTCGACTACTGCTGCGTGCACGCCGCGCTCGCCCTGCGCGAGGACGGCTTCGAGACCATCATGGTCAACTGCAACCCGGAGACGGTCTCGACCGACTACGACACCTCCGACCGCCTGTACTTCGAGCCGCTCACGCTCGAGGACGTGATGGAGATCGTCGACCTCGAGAAGCCGCGCGGCGTGATCGTGCAGTACGGCGGGCAGACCCCGCTGAAGCTGGCGCGCGCACTGGAGGCCGCCGGGGCGCCGATCATCGGCACCTCGCCCGATTCGATCGACCTCGCCGAGGACCGCGAGCGCTTCCAGCAGATGATCCAGCGCCTCGGCCTCACCCAGCCGGCCAACCGCACCGCGCGCAACCCGGACGAGGCGATGGCGCTGGCGCGCGAGATCGGCTACCCGCTGGTCGTGCGCCCGTCCTACGTGCTCGGCGGCCGCGCGATGGAGGTCGTCTATTCCGACGCCGACCTCAAGCGCTACATCACCGACGCGGTGCGCGTGTCCAACGACTCGCCGGTGCTGCTCGACCGCTTCCTCGACAACGCCACCGAGGTCGACGTGGACGTGGTCGCCGACGCGAGCGGGGCGGTCCTGATCGGCGGCATCATGGAGCACATCGAGGAGGCCGGCGTGCATTCGGGCGACTCGTCCTGCTCGTTGCCGCCGTACTCGCTGACGCCCGCGATGCAGGACGAACTGCGCCGCCAGGTGGCGGTGATGGCGCGCGAGCTCAAGGTGGTGGGCCTGATGAACACCCAGTTCGCGATCCAGGGCGAGACGATCTTCGTGCTGGAGGTGAACCCGCGCGCCTCGCGCACCGTGCCGTTCGTGTCGAAGGCGACCGGCATCCCGCTGGCCAAGGTCGCGGCGCGCTGCATGGTCGGCCGCACGCTGGCCGACCAGGGCACCACGCGCGAGGTGGTGCCGCAGTACTACTCGGTGAAGGAAGCGATCTTCCCGTTCCTGAAGTTCCAGGGCGTGGACCCCATCCTCGGGCCCGAGATGCGCTCCACCGGCGAGGTGATGGGCGTCGGCGCCACCTTCGGCGAGGCGTTCGCCAAGGCGCACGAGGCGGCCAACATCGGCGCGCCGCGCGCCGGCAAGGCCTTCATCAGCGTGCGCGACCCGGACAAGGTGCGCGTGCTGCCGGTGGCGCAGGAACTGGTGCGCCGCGGATTCAGCCTGGTCGCCACCAGCGGCACCCGCGACTACCTCGCCGCGCACGGCGTGCCGTGCGAGCGCATCAACAAGGTCGCCGAAGGCCGCCCGCACGTGGTCGACCTGATCAAGAACGGCGAGATCGTGTTCATCGTCAACACGACCGAGGGCCGGGCGGCGATCGCGGATTCGTTCTCGATCCGCCGCGAGGCCCTGCAGAACCGCATCACCTACACCACCACCGTGGCCGGCGCGCGCGCGCTGGTGATCTCGCTGGACCACCGCGGCTCCGGGCGGGTCACCTCGCTGCAGGCGCTGCACGCCAGCATCGTCGGCTGACCCGCATCCAGGATTGCATCGCAGACCATGAAACGGACTCCCCTGACCGCCCGCGGCGCGCAGCGCCTGCGCGAGGAACTCGAACGCCTCAAGAGCTTGGTGCGCCCGCAGATCATCCAGGCGATCGCCGAGGCGCGCGCGCACGGCGACCTGAAGGAGAACGCCGAGTACCACGCCGCGCGCGAGCAGCAGGGCTTCACCGAGGGCCGCATCAACGAGCTCGAGGCGGCGCTGTCCTACGCCGAGATCATCGACACCAGCAAGTTGAACGCCGGTTCGCGGATCGTGTTCGGCGCGATCGTCGAACTCGAGGAGCACGACAGCGGCGAGCCGGTGAAGTACCAGATCGTGGGCGACCTCGAGGCCGACATCCGCGAGGGCCGCATCTCGGTCTCGTCGCCGGTGGCGCGCGCGCTAATCGGCAAGAGCGAGGGCGACGTGATCCAGATCGAAACCCCGCGCGGCATCCGGCGCTACGAGGTGGTGGCGGTCGCTTACGAGGGCTGAGCGCGGCATGCCCGCGTCGCTGGTCCTGCTGCTGCCCCGGCGTGCCGTGCTGGCGGGCCCGGAACGGCTGCCTGCGCTGGAACGCATCCTGGCCCGCGGGGTTCGCCTGCCGTTGGATGCGGCGCGTGGGCATCCGTGGCTCGAGCATCTCATCGACCTGCCGCGTCGCCCCTGGCCGTGGGCGGCGATCACGCGCGCCGCCGATGCGGGCGACGCGGGGCAGGGCGTGTGGCTGCGCGCGGACCCTGCGCATGTCCGTGCCGACATCGCGGGCGCGCGCCTGCTCGCGGTGGGCGACCTCGGGCTCGCGGCGCAGGAATCGGCCGCCCTGCAACGCACGCTCGCCCCGCTGTTCGGCGACCTCGGCTTCGAGTGCAGCGCGCCGCGGCCGGAACGCTGGTATCTGCGCCTGCCGCCCGGCGCCGAAATGCCGCACTTCAGCCCGCCATGGCAGGCGCTGGGCGAGGACGTACGCGCCCACCTGCCGCAGGGTGGGCCGGCGGCGCGCTGGCAGCGCGTGATGAACGAATGCCAGGTCGTGCTGCACGACCATCCGGTGAACCAGGCTCGCGCCGCCGCCGGGCGGATGACGGCGAACAGCCTGTGGTTCTGGGGCGGCGGCAGCGCGCCGACCCGCGTGAGTGCGCGGATCGATGCGGTGGCGAGCGAAGATCCCCTGCTCAGCGCGCTGGCCGCGGCGGCCGGCGTGCCGGTGTCGCGCAGCGCGACGGCCGGGCCGGCCCGCCAGCTGCTCGACCTGCGCGCGCTGCGCGACCCGCGGGCGCTGGATGCGGCCTGGATCGAACCCGCGTGGCGCGCCCTCAGGCTCGGCGAACTGGCGACGCTGGAAGCGCTGTTCGCCGACGGCGAGGCCTTTCGCGTCGGCCGCGCGGCGGCCTTCGCGGCGTGGCGACGGCCGCGCCCGCTCGCGTCGTGAGCACGATCCGCATCGTGCGCCGCGACGCCGCGGCGGCGCCACGGCTCGAGGCGCAGGGTGTCGCGCCGGTGCTCGCGCGCGTGTTCGCCGGGCGCGGCATCACCGACGTCGCCGAGGTCGATCATCGGCTGCGCCACCTGCATGCGCCGGACCAGCTCGGCGGCATCGAGGGCGCGGCGGCGCTGCTGGCGTCCGCGATCACCGGCCAGCGGCGCATCGTCGTCGCCGGCGACTTCGACTGCGACGGTGCCACCGGCTGCGCGGTCGGCGTGCGCGGCCTGCGGATGCTCGGCGCGCATGATCCGGACTTCGCGGTGCCGAACCGCGCGATCCACGGCTACGGGCTGGGACCCGCGCTGGTCGAATCGCTGCGTGGGCGCGAGCCGGGCTTGATCGTCACCGTCGACAACGGCGTCGCCGCGCATGCCGGCATCGATGCCGCCAACGCGCTCGGCATCCCGGTGCTGGTCACCGACCACCACCTGCCCGGCGAGCGCCTGCCGGATGCCGCCGCGATCGTGAACCCCAACCTGCCGGGCGATCCGTTCCCGAGCAAGGCACTGGCCGGGGTGGGCGTGCTGTTCTACCTCTTGCTCGCCACCCGCGCGCGCCTGCGTGCCGAGGGCTGGTTCGACGTCGCGCGTCCCGAGCCGGACCTCGGCGCGCTGCTCGATCTCGTGGCGCTGGGCACGGTGGCGGACCTGGTGCCGCTCGACCGCAACAACCGCGCGCTGGTCGCCGCCGGCCTCAGGCGGATCCGCAACGGCGACGCCTGCGCCGGCATCGTCGCGCTGTTCGAGGTGTCGGGCCGCGATCCGACGCAGGCCACCGCGTCCGACCTCGGCTTCGCGATCGGGCCGCGCATCAACGCCGCCGGGCGCCTGGAGGACATGGGCATCGGCATCCGGTGCCTGCTGGCGCGCGACCGCGCGGACGCCTTGCCGCTGGCGGCGCGGCTCGACGCGATCAATGCCGAACGCCGCGAACTGCAGGCGCAGATGACCGACGAGGCGGCGGCGATCGCGGACCGCCTCGATGCGCAGGCCGCCGGCTCGGCGGCCGGTGTTTGCCTGTTCGACCCCGGCTGGCATGCCGGCGTGGTGGGCCTGGTCGCGTCGCGGATGAAGGACCGCCTGCGGCGCCCGGTGGTCGCCTTCGCGCCCGCCGGCGACGAGCCGGGCATGTTGCGCGGCTCCGGGCGTTCGGTGGACGGACTGCACCTGCGCGACGTCCTTGCCGAGATCGATGCGCGCCATCCCGGCCTGCTGGCCCGCTTCGGCGGCCATGCGATGGCCGCCGGGATGGGGCTCGCGGCGGCGCGGCTGGCCGAGTTCCGCGCCGCCTTCGATGCCGCGGTGGCGGCGCGCCGGCCGGCGCCGACCGACGACATCGCATGCTGGACCGATGGCGAACTCGCGGCCTCCGAAGCGACGCTGGCGCTGGCCGAGACCCTGCGCGACGCCGCGCCCTGGGGCCAGGCCTTTCCCGAGCCCCTGTTCGACGGCGTGTTCACCGTCGACGAACGCCGCGTGCTCAATGGCCGCCACCTGCGCCTGCGCCTGCGCCACGCCGCCTGCGGCACGCCGGTGGACGCCATGCACTTCGACGGCGTGGGGCAGGGCGCCGAGGCGCCGGCGATCCGCTGCGCCTACCAGCTGGCGATCGACGCCTGGCGCGGCGAGCGCCGGCTGCGCCTGTTCCTGCGTGCCGCGCTGCCGGCCTGAGGGACGGTTCTGCTACGATCGCCGGCTCGTTTCCCGCCATCCGCACGACCATGATCGAACAGGGCCAGGTCCTCGCGCGCATCGCCGACCTCAAGGGTCGGGTGCAGTCGCTTAGGGGGTATCTTTGACTTCGACGGCAAGCGCGAGCGCCTCGAGGAAGTCAACCGTGAACTGGAAAGCCCGTCCGTCTGGGACAACCCCAAGCGGGCGCAGGACCTGAGCCGCGAGCGCGCGCTGCTGGACGGCGTGGTCGGCGAGCTGGCCGCGCTCGGCGGCGGGGTCGACGAGGCCGCCGACCTGTTCGAGATGGCGGTCGCCGAGGGCGACGTCGCCACCGCCGATGCGGTGGTCGCCGATCTCGACCGGCTCGGCAAGCGCACCGAGGCGCTGGAGTTCCAGCGCATGTTCTCGGGCAAGATGGACTCGCACAACTGCTTCGTCGACATCCAGGCCGGCGCCGGCGGCACCGAGGCGCAGGACTGGGCCGAGATGCTGCTGCGCATGTACCTCAAGTGGTGCGATGCGCGCGGCTGGAAGGCGGAACTGATGGAAGCCTCGGCCGGCGAAGTCGCCGGCATCAAGAGCGCCACTTTCCGCGTCGAGGGCAACTACGCCTACGGCTGGTTCAAGACCGAGACCGGCGTGCACCGACTGGTGCGCAAGTCGCCGTTCGACTCCGACAACCGGCGCCACACCTCGTTCACCGCGGTGTTCGTGGCACCCGAGGTCGACGACGACATCGACATCGAGATCAATCCGGCGGATCTCAAGACCGACGTCTACCGCGCCTCCGGTGCCGGCGGCCAGCACGTCAACAAGACCGAGTCCGCGGTGCGCATCACCCACGTGCCCAGCGGCATCGTGGTCGCCTGCCAGAACGAGCGCAGCCAGCACGCCAACCGCGATCGCGCGATGAAGATGCTGGCCGCGAAGCTGTACGAGATGGAACTGCAGAAGCGCAACTCCGAGAAGGACAAGCTCGAGGCGTCCAAGAGCGACATCGGCTGGGGCTCGCAGATCCGCTCCTACGTGCTCGACCAGTCGCGGATCAAGGACCTGCGCACCGGGGTCGAGCGCTCCGACACCCAGCGCGTGCTCGACGGCGACCTCGACGAATTCGTCGAGGCCAGCCTGAAGGCCGGCCTCGAGGCCGGCTCCAAGCGCGCCGACGCGACCTGAGCCCCGTTTCCCGAGGCAAGCCGATGACCGAGCCGCATGGCGCCGACGCGGGCGCACCGATCGATCCCAACCGCCTGGTCGCCGAACGCAGGGCCAAGCTCGCGGCGCTGCGCGCGTCCGGGATCGCCTACCCGAACGACTTCGTGCCCGACGCGTTCGCCGCCGACCTGCAGCACGAGTTCGCCGACAAGGAGCGCTGGACGACCGAAGCGCTGGAGGCCTCGGGGCGGCGCGTGCGACTGGCCGGCCGGATGCTCGGCAAGCGGGTGATGGGCAAGGCCTCCTTCGCCCACCTGCAGGACGGTTCCGACGCGCGGCCGGGCGCGCCGGCCGAGGTGCCGTCGCGGATCCAGTTGTTCGTGCAGCAAGCCGGCGTCGGCGACGCCTACGAGGCCTTCAAGGGCTGGGACGTCGGCGACATCGTCGCTGCCGAAGGCACGCTGACCCGCACCCGCACCGGCGAGCTGTCGGTGAAGTGCGAGTCGGTGCGCCTGCTGGTGAAGTCGCTGCGACCGCTGCCGGACAAGTGGCACGGCCTGTCGGATGTCGAGACCCGCTACCGGCAGCGCTACGTCGACCTCGCCATCAGTCCCGAATCGCGGCGCGTGTTCACCCAGCGCGCGCGACTGGTGCGTTTCGTCCGCGATTTCCTCGAAGCGCCTGAACGGCGCTTCATCGAGGTCGAGACGCCGATGATGCATCCGATCCCCGGCGGCGCCACCGCGCGCCCGTTCGTGACCCACCACAACGCGCTCGACCTCGACATGTACCTGCGCGTGGCGCCCGAGCTGTACCTCAAGCGCCTGGTGGTCGGCGGTTTCGACCGCGTGTACGAGATCAACCGCAATTTCCGCAACGAGGGCGTGAGCACCCGGCACAACCCGGAGTTCACGATGCTCGAGCTGTACCAGGCCTACGCGACCTACCACGAGGTCATGGACCTCACCGAGGCGATGATCCGCGGCGCCGCGCTCGCCGTCGCGGGCACCACGGCGCTGGCATGGGAAGGTCGCGACATCGACGTCGGCCCGCGCTTCCGCCGCTGGCGCCTCGACGAGGCGGTGCGTGAGCACAATCCGCAGGTGACGGCGGCCGACCTGCGCGACCGCGCCGCGCTCGCCGCGCACTGCGCGCGGCTGGGCATCCCGGTCAAGCCGGAGTACGGCTGGGGCAAGCTGCTGCTGGAGATCTTCGAGAAGACCGTCGAATCGACGCTGGTGCAGCCGACCTTCATCACCGCCTACCCGGTCGAAGTCAGCCCGCTGGCGCGCGCCAACGACGCCGAACCGGGCATCACCGACCGCTTCGAGCTGTTCGTCGGCGGCAAGGAGATCGCGAACGGCTTCAGCGAGTTGAACGATCCCGACGACCAGGAGCAGCGATTCCGCGCGCAGGTCGCGCAGAAGGAAGCCGGCGACGCCGAGGCGATGGCCTTCGACGCCGACTACATCCGGGCCCTCCAGTACGGCCTGCCGCCGACCGGCGGCCTCGGCGTGGGCATCGACCGTCTGGCGATGTTCCTGTCCGGCCAGGACTCGATCCGCGACGTGCTGCTGTTCCCCTATATGCGGCCCGAAACCTGAGCCTTGGGGAACCGGTCGAGAGCGCCGACCGGTTCGCGCGCTGCAACAATGGGTTGCAGTCGATTGTTCGCGGGGCTGGGAGGATGCGCTAGGCTTGCAACACCTTCTCGCAGGGACGTCGGCTTTCCGCCGCCGTGCGCACCGACGTTCCAGGGAGCGTGACGCCGTGAATGTACTGATCGTGGACGACCAACCCTCGGCACGCGCCATGCTGCGCCATGTGATCGAGGGCATCAGCCCCGACCTCACGGTCGAGGAGTTCGGCAATCCGCACGACGCCCTGCGCCGCTCCGAGGAGTGGGATCCCGACCTGCTCCTGCTCGACTACCGGATGCCCGACATGGACGGGCTCGAGTTCGCACGTCGCTTCCGCCGCCCGCCGGCCCACCGCGACGTGCCGATCGTGCTCATCACCGTGGTCGGCGACGAGCCGCTGCGGCAGGCCGCGCTCGATGCCGGCGTGATCGATTTCCTGGTCAAGCCCGTGCGTCCGCGCGAACTGCGCGCACGCTGCCGCAACCTGCTGACCCTGCGCCAGCAGGGCGAATCGGTGAAGCAGCGCGTGCGCGCGCTGGAGCGCCAGCAGCTCAGCGGCATGCGCGAGGCCGACCAGCGCGAGCGCGAGATGCTCTACCTGCTCGCCCGCGCCGCGGAGTCGCGCGAGCCGGGGCAGGGCGCGCACCTGCTGCGCATCGGGCGCTACGCGGGCGTGCTGGCGGAAGCGCTGGGCCTGCCTGACGCCGAGGCGCAGGTGATCGAGGGCGCGGCCCCGCTCTACGACATCGGCAAGATCGGCCTGCCGGACGGGATCCTCCTCAAGACCGGGCCGCTGGATCCGGTCGAACTCTCCGTGGCGCAGCGCCACGCGCAGATGGGCCACGACATCCTGCGCGGCAGCATTAGTCGCTTCGTGCAACTCGCGGCCACCATCGCGCTGCACCACCACGAGCGGTGGGACGGCGGCGGCTATCCGCACGGCCTCGCCCGCGAGGCGATCCCGCAGCCGGCGCGCATCGTGGCGGTCGCCGACGTGTTCGACGCCATGACGTCCGACCGGCCGTGGCGCAAGGCGCATCCGGTCGACGAGGTGGTGGCCCATATCGACGCGCAGCGCGCACGGGCCTTCGATCCCGAGATCGTCGACGCGTTCCATCGCGCCATGCCGCGCATCCTCGAGATCCGGCGCGCCTTCACCGGTCCCGCCGTGGCGGCCGGTCCGGCCTGAGGCGGCGATGCGGGTCCCCGCATTCATCGAGCCGATCGCCGCGCGATTCCGCGGCCGACCGGACTCCGAACACCAGCAGGCCTTCGTCCGGCTGGCGATCGCCGTACTGTTGCTCGCCTACCTGGGCTGGCTGGCTATCCGCTATGGCTTCGACTCGGGCGAACTGGCGCTGGTGTTCGCCATCATGGCGGCGGAAACCGCGCTCGCCGCCGGGCTGCTGGTGGCCATCGCGCTGCGACCCGGCCGCTCGGACGCGCGACGCATCATCGGCATGCTCGGCGACTACGCCACCCTGGCCGGGGTGATGACGATTCACGGCCGCGAACTGGCGCCGCTGTACATCATCTATCTCTGGACCACGATCGGGAACGGCCTGCGCTACGGCGTGCGCTTCCTGGCCGGCGCGACCGCGCTGGCATGCGGCTCCTTCCTGGTGGTGATCCTCGCCAACACCTGGTGGCAGCAGCAGCCCTACCTCGCCTGGGGCCTGTTCATCGGCCTGGTCGCGATCCCGCTCTACCAGCGCAGCCTGCTCAACGCGCTGACCCGCGCGATGGAAGAGGCGCGGCAGGCGAACGAGGCCAAGAGCCGCTTCCTGGCCAACATGAGCCACGAGTTCCGCACCCCGCTCAACGGCATCGTCGGCATGAGCGACCTGCTCGCCGGCACCCGCCTCACCCCGGAGCAGCGCGAGTGCGTGGACGTGATGCAGGCCTCGGCCCGCTCGCTGCTGATGCTGGTCGAGGACGTGCTCGACATCACGGCGATCGAAAGCGGCAAGCTGCAGCGCAAGGATGGCCCGTTCCGCCTGCGCGAGATCGCGCGTGGCGTGTCGATCATGCTGCAGCCGATGGCCACCGAAAAGAACCTGCGCTTCTCGACACGGTTCAGCGACGACGTGCCCGACGCGCTGGTCGGCGACGCGCCGCACCTGCGGCAGGTGCTGGTCAACCTGCTGCACAACGCGATCAAGTTCACCGACGCGGGTTCGGTCGAACTGTCGGTGTCGCGACTGCTCGAGGCCGACGGCGCCACGCGCCTGCGCTTCGAAGTCGTCGATACCGGCCCCGGCGTCCCCGACCCGATCAAGGCGCGCATCTTCGAGGCCTTCGAACAGGGCGACCCGAGCATCTCGCGCCGCTTCGGCGGCAGCGGGCTCGGCACCACCATCGCGCGCACGCTGGTGGAACTGCTCGGCGGCCGCATCGGCCTCGAGGACAACCCCGGCGGCGGCACGCGGTTCTGGTTCGAATTGCCGTTCCAGCGCGACGCGACCGCGGACGGCCAGCCGGTCCAACCCACCGGCAACGTGATCGCGTTCGACGACCCGTTCGTGCGCCACCGGGCGCGCGTGCGGACCCTGCGCGTGCTGGTGGCCGACGACCAGCCGGCCAACCAGCTCGTGCTGCACCGCCTGCTCGAGCGCGCCGGGCACCGGCCCGAGGTGGTGGGCGACGGCGAATCGCTGCTCGACCGCCTGGCCGAGGGCGGCTACGACGCCGTGGTGCTCGACGTGCACATGCCGGGCACGTCGGGCATCGACGTGATCAAGCAGGCACGCTACCTCGAGATGGGCGCGCGGCGCACGCCGCTGATCGCGCTCACCGCGGATGCGACGCCCGACACGCGCCAGGCGGCGCAGCAGGCGGGCGTGTCGGTGTTCCTGACCAAGCCGGTGGTGGCCGCGGAGCTGCTCGACGCACTGGCCAGCGTCGCCGGCGACGGTGCGCCGCTGCCCGCGAGCGAGCCGGTGCGGATGCCGCGCGAGGCGGTCGTGCTCGACGAGAGCGTGCTGGCGGAACTCGCCTCGCTGCGTCTCGGCGGCGACTTCGTGCAGAAGTTCGTCGAGCAGTGCCTGCGCGATGCCGCGCGTTGCCTCGGCGACGTCGAGACCTGCGCGCAGCGCGGCGACTGGGACGGGGTGCGCGATGCCTGCCACGCCGCCAAGGGCGTGGCGGGCAACATGGGGGCTTCGCAACTGGCCGCCGCATGCAGCGAGGGCATGCGGCCCAACCGCTCCGACCTGCCGAAGGAGTGGCGGTCCTACCTGCGCTCCCTGCACGAGCACCTGGCGCGGGTCAGGCTGCGCGCGCCCGAGGCGCTGCAGCGCCTGCAGGAACTGGCCGATCCCGGCGACCGCGGAAAAGCCTGAGCCGCGGCCACCGTGCCGTCAACGCGCCAGGGTGGCCCCCGCCTCGGCGTCGCCCACGAAGCGCTTGCGCTGCGCCCGCACCAGCCGCTCCATCGTCGCCAGCGCCTTGTCGCCGAGGCCGAGCGCGGTATCGACCCACACCTCGGTCACCGCGTCCAGTTCCGACCGCGGCACCGGCTGGACCAGGTCGCGCACCGTGCGCATGGCACGCCGCGCGCTGGGGATGCGCCGGTTGCGCCGCATGACCTCGCGTGCAGCGTCGAGTCCCTCGCCGCGCGGGACGAGGATGTCGACCACGCCCATGCGATGCAGCTCCTCGGCGCCGTAGACGCGACCATCGAGCATCATCCGTTCCGCCTGCGCGGCCGGAATGCGCCGGCTCAGGAACGAGAACGCACCCATGCCGGGGAACAGGTCGAACAGCACCTCCGGGAAGCCCATGCCGGTGCCCTCCTCGGCGATCAGGGTGTTGCAGCACAGGGCCGCCTCGAAACCGCCGCCCAGCGCATCGCCCTGCACCACGGCGATGGTGTGCACCGGGGCCGCCGACAAGCGATGGAAGCCGACCGCGACGTCGATGCAGCGACGCGCGTAGGCGAGCAGGGTGGCGCGGTCGCGCTGGCGGATCAACTGCGCGAACAGCGCGAGGTCGCCACCGAGGTTGAACACTGGCTGGTCGGATGCCAGCACGAGATGCGCCAGCGGCTCCTCGTCGGATTCCGCGCACACGCGCTCGATGCGGCGCGCCGTCCAGGCCTGGAACGCGGCGAGATCCTCCAGCAGCGCGCCCGAGAAGCACGGCCGCGACGGCGGCTCACCCGCTCGCGGCGCGGGGTGCATGTGGCACCAATACGCGTGCTGCTCCGCCTCGACGGCGGCGCGCACGGTTCGGAACGTGGGCAACGGATCGCGATGCAGCAGTTCGACATTGGTCATGGCACGGTCCTCACGGCAGGGGGGAGAGGGCTCTCGCGACGGGGCCGGGGTCCGTGGGACACGCCAGCCGTGGCGTCGCCGGCTACACTTTGACACACCTTGGGGCCCCAGCAATTGGCGTGCCCCACGTGAAGAACCCATCACATGGAACGCCAAAACGCTGTGATCCACGTCGACATGGACGCGTTCTACGCGTCCGTCGAACAGATGGACCGGCCGGAATGGAGAGGGCGCCCGGTCATCGTCGGTGGCGCGGGACCGCGCGGCGTGGTGGCGACCGCCAGCTACGAGGCCCGCCGTTTCGGGGTGCGCTCGGCGATGCCGGGCGCGACCGCTCGCCGACTCTGCCCGGAAGGCATCTTCGTCGCCCCGCGCATGGACCGCTACGCGGAGGTGTCGGCGGCGGTGTTCGAGGTGCTGCACGGGTTCACGCCGCTGGTCGAAGGACTTTCGCTGGACGAGGCGTTCCTCGACGTCACCGCCAGCCTGCGCCTGCTCGGGCCGCTGCCGGGGATCGGACCCCGGGTGCGCGCGGCGGTCCGTGAGCGGACGGGACTGCCGTGCTCGGTCGGGATGGCCCACAACAAGCTGCTGGCCAAACTGGCCACCGAACTCGCCAAGCCCGACGGGACCTTCCACCTCGCGCCCGAGGACGTGCACGCCGTCCTCGACCCCCTGCCGGTGGGCCGCCTGTGGACCATCGGCGCGGTGGCCGCGGAGCGCTTGGCCGACGTCGGGATCCGCACCATCGGGGCCTTGCGCACGGCCGACCCGCGGCTCGCGGCGCGCGCGCTCGGCAACCACGCCGCCACAGCGCAACGCCTGGCGGCCGGGATCGACGACCGCCCGGTGGTGCCGGATCGCGACGGCAAGGCGATCGGTGCCGAACACACCTTCGACGACGATCTGCGCACGCTGGACGCCGCGCGCGGCTGGCTGATGCGGCTCGCGGAGCGCGTCGGCGAACGCGCGCGGGCGAGTGGCGCCAGCGGTCGCACGGTGACGGTGAAACTGCGCACTCCGCCGTTCGAGACCAGCACGCGCCAGGCGACGCTGCCGGAAGCGACGGCCGCCACCGCCGACATCTACGGGGCGGGCGAGCGCCTGCTGTCGCGCTGGTGGCGCGAGGTCCCGGGCCGGCGGCTGCGCCTGCTCGGGATCTCCCTTTCCGGTTTCGAGCAGGCCGCGGGGCCCGCCCAGGATTCGCTGTTCGCGCCACGCCGCCGAGGCGCAGGATCCGATCCGGTGCTGGACCGGATCAACGAACGCTTCGGGCGCGGCGCGATCCGTCGCGCCCGCGGCCTGCCCGCGGACGACGACGGCTGAGCGGCTGCGTTCAGCCGGCCTTGGGCGCGCTGTCGCGCAGTTCGCGGCGCAGGATCTTGCCGACGTTGGTCTTCGGCAGCGAATCGCGGAACTCGACGTAGCGCGGCTGCTTGTAGCCGGTCAGCGACGCCTTGCAGTGGGTGCGGATGTCGTCGGCGGTGAGCGCCGGGTCTTTCTTGACGATCACGACCTTGACCGCCTCGCCCGACTTGTCGTCCGGCACGCCGACCGCGGCCACCTCGAGCACGCCGGGGTGGGTGGCGATCACGTCCTCGATCTCGTTCGGGTACACGTTGAAGCCCGAGACCAGGATCATGTCCTTCTTGCGGTCGACGATGTAGAAGAAGCCGTTCTCGTCCATCCGCCCGATGTCGCCGGTGCGCAGCCAGCCGTCGGCGCCGAGCACCTTGGTGGTTTCCTCCGGACGCTGCCAGTAGCCACGCATCACCTGCGGGCCGCGGATGCAGATCTCGCCGATCTCGCCGATGCCTTTGATGTTGCCGTCGTCGTCCTGGATGCTCAGTTCGGTCGAGGGCGCGGGGACCCCGATCGAACCGTTGTAGTCGGCGCCGAGCACGTTGACCGTCGCCACCGGCGCGCTCTCGGTCATGCCATAGCCTTCGATCAGCGCGCAGCCGGTGACCTTCTTCCAGCGCTCGGCCACCGCGCGCTGCACCGCCATGCCGCCGCCGAACGACATCCGCAGGCGGCTGAAGTCCACCTGGTCGAAGCCCGGCGTGTTGAGCAGGCCGTTGAACAGCGTGTTGACGCCGGTGATGCCGGTGAACTTCAGGGTCGAGATCTCCTTCACGAAGCCCGCCATGTCGCGCGGGTTGGTGATCAGCACGTTGAGGCCGCCGACCTTCATGAAGACCAGGCAATTACAGGTCAGCGCGAAGATGTGGTACAGCGGCAGCGCGGTGATCATCACCTCCTCGCCGACCTTGATCGACGAGCCGAACCAGGCCCCGACCTGCTGCATGTTGGCCACCATGTTGCGGTGGGTCAGCATCGCGCCCTTGGCCACGCCCGTGGTCCCGCCGGTGTACTGCAGGAAGGCGATGTCCTCGGGACCGACGTCGGCCTGCGGCAACCGTGCGGCGGCGCCCCGCTTGAGCGCATCCTTGAAGCGCACCGCGCCCGGGATGTCGAAGTCGGGCACCAGCTTCTTGACGTGGCGCACCACGAAGTTGGTGATCGCCGCCTTGGGAAAACCCAGCATGTCGCCCAGCGCCGTGGTGACCACGGTGCGTACCTTGGTCTCCGGCAGCACTTCCTGCACCACCGACGCGAAGTTGTCGAGCACCACGATGGCGGCGGCGCCGGAGTCGTTGAGTTGGTGCTTGAGTTCGCGCGCCGTGTACATCGGGTTGGTGTTGACCACCGTGAGGCCCGCGCGCAGCACGCCGAACAGCGCCACCGGGTACTGCAGGACGTTGGGCAGCATGATCGCGACCCGGTCGCCCTTCTTGAGCTTGAGGTCGTTCAGCAGGAAGCTGCCGAACGCCGCGCTCTCGCGATCGATCTCGGCATACGACATGGTGCGGCCCATGTTCGAGAACGCAGGGCGCGAGCCGAACTGGGCGAACGACTCGGCGAGCATCGCCGCGACCGACGGGTAAGCACCGACGTCGACTTCGGACGGGGTACCCTTCGGGTAGGTCTTCAACCAGATCTTCTCGGCGCCCATGCGATTCCTCGACGTGTTGCCACAGCCCCTGGGAACGATCGTGCGGCGACGCAGCAAGCGTGCAGCAGATCGCGATATCCATCGGATTCCAACACAGGCCTCCATGGGTGACAAGCCGCGTTTCTGGGCTCTTCACGCGGTCTATGCAATCGCGCTCATCTTCCTGCTGACGGCATGCGCGAGCGAAGGACCGGAGGCCCGCCTGCGGGCCACGGTGGCCGCGATGGAGGCAGCCGTCGAGGCCAAGCAGCCGGGCGACTTCGTCGCCTACGTCACCGAGGACTTCAGCGGCGGCCGGGAGTCACTGGACCGCCGCACGCTGCGCGGCGTGCTGGCTTCGCAGATGATCGGCGCCGAGACGGTCGAGGTGGTGCTGAGCAGTCCGGAGATCACCCTGCACGGCGATCGCGCCACCCTGGTGGTGGATGCGACCGTGCTCGGCGGCAGGTACTTCCCCGATCGTGCCGAGCGCCTGCGGATCACCTCCGGCTGGCGCCTCGAGGACGGCGAGTGGCGGTGCTACACCGCCGATTGGGACCGGCCCTAGCAGGTACCCACCCCCGCGTTGCTGGTTC
The DNA here is from genome assembly GCA_021299185.1 of Lysobacteraceae bacterium. Classification (GTDB taxonomy): domain Bacteria; phylum Pseudomonadota; class Gammaproteobacteria; order Xanthomonadales; family Ahniellaceae; genus UBA4656. Next base: position 40,089 of record JAJTHZ010000067.1, read on the forward strand.
GCGCGTCCGCCTTGCGGCCGGCCGCACAACCTGCGGCGCGGGGGCGGAGACTGGTTCAGAGGTTCCCTGGCGCCGGTGGGTGGCCGAACGACCACCCACCGGTCGCGGCGCGTCACGCCGCGCGGGGACGCGCGAGCTGGCGCAGCACGTACTGCAGCAGGCCGCCGTGGCGCATGTACTCGACTTCCTTCGGCGTGAGCAGCAGCACGTTGGCCTTGAACCGCTTCTCCCCGGACGCGCCCTTGGCCACGACCTCCACCACCTTGGCCGCGCCGTCGTTGAGGCCGGCGATCGTGAACACCTCGTCGCCCTTCATGCCCAGGGTCTGCGCATTCTCGCCCGGCATGAAGGACAGCGGCAACACGCCCATGCCGACCAGGTTCGAGCGGTGGATGCGCTCGAACGATTCGGCGATCACGGCCTTCACGCCCAGCAGCATCGTGCCCTTGGCCGCCCAGTCGCGCGACGAGCCGGTGCCGTACTCCTTGCCCGCCAGCACCACCAGCGGAACCTTTTCCGCTTTGTAGCGCTGCGCGGCGTCGTAGATCGACAGCTTCTCGCCGCTCGGCTGGTGCAGGGTGTTGCCGCCTTCCTCGCCGCCCAGCATCAGGTTCTTGATGCGGATGTTGGCGAAGGTGCCGCGCACCATCACGTCGTCGTTGCCGCGCCGCGCGCCATAGGAGTTGAAGTCGGCCTTGGTCACGCCGCGCCCCTGCAGGAAGGCACCGGCCGGCGAACTGGCCTTGATGTCGCCCGCCGGCGAGATGTGGTCGGTGGTGATCGAGTCGCCGAACACGCCGAGCGCGCGTGCGCCGTGGATGTCGGCGATCGAGCCGGGCTCCAGGGTCATGCCTTCGAAGTAGGGCGGGTGCTTGATGTAGGTCGACTTCTCGTCCCACTGGTAGAGCGCGCCGTCCGGCGAGGCCACCGCGTTCCAGGCGCTGTCGCCGCCGAACACGTTGGCGTAGTTGCGGGTGAACATCTCCGGGCCGATGGTGCGCGCGATGGTGTCGGCGATCTCCTGGTTGGAGGGCCAGATGTCCTTGAGGTATACCGGCTGGCCGTAGCTGCCGGTGCCCAGCGGCTGGCTGGCGAGGTCGATGTTGACCGTGCCGGCGATGGCATAGGCCACGCACAGCGGCGGCGAGGCAAGGTAGTTGGCTTTCACCTCGGGATGCACGCGGCCCTCGAAGTTGCGGTTGCCCGAGAGCACCGAGGCCACCACCAGGTCGCCGTCGGCGATCGCCTTGCTGACTTCGACCGGCAGGGGACCGGAGTTGCCGATGCAGGTCGTGCAGCCGTAGCCGACGACATGGAAGTTGAGCTTCTCGAGGTCGTCGATCACACCCGCCTTCTTCAGGTAATCGGTGACCACCAGCGAGCCCGGGGCGAGCGAGGTCTTCACCCACGGCTTGACCTTGAGGCCCTTGGCCACCGCGTTGCGCGCCAGCAGGCCCGCACCCAGCATCACCGCCGGGTTGGACGTGTTGGTGCACGAGGTGATGGCGGCGATCACCACCGCGCCGTCGGTGATCTCCACCGTCTCGCCGCGCACCGTGGTGGTGGCCTTGCCCGGGGTCGCGGCCTTGGTCTTGGCGGCACGCGCCTCGGCCATCGGCTTGAGCGCCTCGGCGAAGTTCGCCGCGACTTTCTCCAGCAGCACGCGGTCCTGCGGGCGCTTGGGACCCGCGAGCGACGGCTTGACCGTGCCCATGTCGAGTTCGAGCACCGAACTGTAGTCGGCGGTCACCGACGGGTCGCGCCACAGGCCCTGCGCCTTGGCGTAGGCCTCGACCAGAGCGATCTGCGCGTCGCTGCGCCCGGACAGGCGCAGGTAGTTCAGCGCCTCGCCGTCGATCGGGAAGATGCCGCAGGTCGCGCCGTACTCGGGCGCCATGTTGGCGATGGTGGCGCGGTCGGCCAGCGGCAGGTGGTCGAGGCCGGGGCCGAAGAACTCCACGAACTTGTTCACCACGCCGTGCTTGCGCAGCATCTGGGTGACGGTGAGCACGAGGTCGGTGGCGGTCGCGCCCTCCGGCAGCTTGCCGGCGAGCCGGAAGCCCACCACCTCCGGGATCAGCATCGACGAGGGCTGGCCGAGCATCGCGGCCTCGGCCTCGATGCCGCCGACGCCCCAGCCCAGCACGCCGATGCCGTTGATCATCGTGGTGTGCGAGTCGGTGCCGAACACGGTGTCGGGGAACACCTGCCACTCGCCGTTCTTTTCGGCCGCCATCACCACGCGGGCGAGGTTCTCCAGGTTCACCTGGTGCACGATGCCGGTGCGCGGCGGCACGACCTTGAAGTTGTTGAAGGCCTTCTGGCCCCAGCGCAGGAAGGCGTAGCGCTCCTGGTTGCGCTGGAACTCGATCTTGACGTTGAGGTCCACCGCGTCGGGCTTGCCGAACTCGTCGACCTGCACCGAGTGGTCGATGACCAGTTCGGCCGGCGCCAGCGGGTTGATCTTGTTCGGGTCGCCGCCGAGCTTGCTGATCGCGTCGCGCATCGCCGCGAGGTCGACCACGCAGGGCACGCCGGTGAAGTCCTGCAGCACCACGCGCGCCGGCATGAAGGCGATCTCGGTGTCGGAGGGCTGCTTGTGGTCCCAGGTCGCGACGGCTTCGATCTCCTTCGCGGTCACCGTGCTGCCGTCCTCGTGGCGCAGCAGGTTCTCGAGCAGGATCTTCATCGCGTACGGCAGGCGCTTGAGGTCGAAGCGCTCGCCGAGCTTGGCGAGGCTCCAGTACGCATAGCGCTTGCCGCCGACTTCCAGCGTCGAGCGGACCTTGAACGAATCGGACATGGGGGGTCTCCGTGCGCCGGCGGGCGCGTTCCTGGGCGGGATCGGCGGACCCGGGAGGACCCGCCGCAGCCGACGATTATCGCCGATCCCGGCAGGACCGGGAACTTGGCGATCGGATTGCGGTGTCAGCCGATGGTCGAACGCAGCTCGCGGGCGCGCGCGGCGAGTCGGCGGCGGCCGAAGAACAGCCGCAGGTGGTTGCCACCCATCTGGCGCCACAGCACCGCGCCCCGCACGGCCGCCAGCAGGGCGGCGCGGATCCGCGCCACCACCTGCGGCTGGCTCAGGTGCACGCCGTTTCCCTGCACGATGACGCGCGGCTTGAGCGTGCTGAGGGTCTCGCCATACAGGCCGCCGAGCCGCTCGGCCAGGCCGTCCGCGGCCAGTTCGCCGCGCCCGAGGTCGCGCGCCGCGGCCTCGATCCCGCGCCGCAGGCCGGCCAGCATCTCGGGCCGCCGGGCCAATTTGCGCTCGAGGTGCAGCACGGTGACGGCGATCCGGGTCGGCATCGCCTCGCGGCCGCCGCCGGCGATCACGTCGCCGAACAGGTCGAGGCCGAGTCGCAGCCCCTCCAGGCCGCCGTAGACCGCAGCCGGCGTCGAGGCGTCGATGCGCAGCACGCTGTCCAGGCTGGACTGCATCGCCGCCTCGTCGCATCGGCCCTCGTAGGCGAGGTCGACGACCAGCCGGGCGGCCTGCAGCACGCCCGCCAGCGCGATGACCTGGCCGTCCTCGTTCATGCCGCCCTCCCATCGCTGCGCCCGGCCGGAGCGGGCGGCGCATGCAAGCCGCCCCAGGCCGCATCGGTGGCCTCGATGGTCGCGCCCCCCAGGCAGCGTTCGCCGTCGTAGAACACCACCGACTGGCCCGGTGTCGCCGCGCGCTGCGGCACCTCGAAGTCGACCCAGACCGCACCCGCGTCGTCGAGCGACACGGTGCAGGCCTGGTCCGGCTGTCGATAACGGATCTTCGCGGCGGCGGCGAAGCGCGTGGCCGGGGGCGTGCCGGCAACCCAGTGCGCCGTGCCCGCGCGCAGGCGACGCGCCATCAGGGCCGGGCTGTCGCGGTCCTGGTCGACCCAGAGCGTGTCGTCATCGATCGCCTTGCCGACCACGTACCACGGCGCTTCCGAACGCCCGCGAACACCGCCGATGCCGAGCCCGCCGCGCTGGCCCAGGGTATGGAAGGCAAGTCCGTCATGGCTGCCGATGCGGGTGCCGTCGAGCGCACGCACCGGGCCGGGGCGCGGCGCGATCCAGCGCGCGAGGAAGGCGCGGAAGTCGCGCTCGCCGATGAAGCAGATGCCGGTCGAATCCTTCTTGGCGTGGGTCGGCAACCCGGCCTCGGCGGCCAGCGCGCGCACCGCGGGCTTGCGCAGTTCACCCACCGGGAACTCGGTGCGGCCCAGCGCCTCGTGGCCGACGGCGTGCAGGAAGTAGGACTGGTCCTTGTCGTCGTCGAGCCCGCGCAGCAGGCAGGCGCGTCCCGCGTGCCGTCCGACCCGCGCATAGTGGCCGGTCGCGATCCGGCCGGCACCGAGGTCCAGCGCGTGCTCGAGGAAGGTGCGGAACTTGATTTCCCGGTTGCACAGCACGTCCGGATTGGGCGTGCGACCCGCGCGGTGTTCGGCAAGGAAATGCTCGAACACGCCGTCCCAGTATTCGGTGGCGAAGTTGCGGGTGTGGAAGGCGATCCCGAGGCGCTCGGCCACCGCGGCGGCATCGGCGGCATCGCGCTCGGCGGGGCAGGTGCCGTCGCGGTCGTCCTCCTCCCAGTTCTTCATGAACAGGCCGGCGACCGCCTCGCCGCGCTGCCGCAGCAGCAGGGCGGCGACCGAGGAATCGACGCCACCCGACAGTCCGACCACGATGGGATCACGGGCCATGGCGAGCCTCAGGCAGGCACCGCCGGCAGGCGGTGCAGCAGTGCCAGCGGCCAGCGTGCGCCGGCGAGATAGTCGTCGACCGCACGCAGCACCAGCGGGCTGCGCGGCGCGGCGGGCTGGCGCGCCGCCTCGTCGCGTCCGAGCCACACCGCGCGTTCGATGCCGGCGTCCAGCGGCCGCGCCGGGTCGTGTGACAGCGGCCGGGCGGCGAAGCAGAAGCGGACGAACTCGGCGCCCTCGGCCGGGCTGCGCCACTGGTGGATCGCGACCAGGGCGGTCGGTTCGACCTGCCAGCCGGTCTCCTCCAGCGTCTCCCGCGCGGCGGCATCGACGAGGTCCTCGCCCGGATCGAGGTGCCCGGCCGGCTGGTTGAGCACCAGCACCCCGCGGATGCGCTCCTCGACGAACAGGAACCGGCCGTCGCGTTCGACCACGGTCGCCACGGTGACCACCGGGCGGCGCGGCGCGGGGCCCGCGTCCATCAGTACTCGTCCTTGCCGGCGTTGACCTCTTTCTCCGCGGCGTCGGCGGCGCGTGCGGTGTACTCGAGCGCGTCGGCGAGTTCCTTCGGGTCGGCGTCGGCCGCGATGCGGGTCGCGAACAGCGCCATCGGGCCCTGCCGCGACCACGCGCCCATGCGGGTGCGGGCGTTCAGTTCGAGCAGGCGGTTGGCCACCTCGGGCGGCAGCGCCATGGTGGCGCTGCGATAGCCCGCGGAAACCAGCTCGCGCACCTCGAGGGTCCCGTAGCCGGCGGTCGCCGAACGGACGACGACCACCTGGCTGCGCCCATCGGGCAGCACGAAGGCGACGCGGAAATCGCCCTGGTCGTCGACCTCGAAAGCCAGCCGCGCGCGTTCCAGCGCCTTCTCGATCCGGCGGTCGGATTGTGGTGCGGCCGAGGCGCCGGCGGCGCAGAGCAGGGCGGCGAGCAGCAGGATGCGCACGGATCTTGCACCTCGGGACCATGGCCCCATATCGGACAGGCGCAAGATGGTGCCCGGATCGCCGGGCCGCGTCCATTGCGCATTTCTTCATTGTCCCTGGTCATCGCGCGCCTATACTCGACCCCCATGGACCGCTTCATCATCCAGGCCGCCAGCGGCGGACCGGAGCGCGCGCAGGAGGAGCGCGACCGGGGCATCGCCGTCGAGGAAGCCCGACCCGGCCTGCAGAAGCCGCCGATGTACCAGGTGCTTCTGCTCAACGACGACTACACGCCGATGGAGTTCGTCGTATCGGTCCTCGAGACGTTCTTCCAGATGGACCGCCAGAAGGCCACCCAGGTCATGCTCCACGTCCACACCCGCGGCAAGGGGGTGTGCGGCGTCTTCACCCGCGAGGTGGCCGAGACCAAGGTCACCCAGGTCAACGAGTTCTCGCGTTCGCACCAGCACCCGCTTCTCTGCACCATGGAGAAGATCTGACCGCCGTCGCGCCACCCGCCCCCCGAGGAGGAGGCAGCCATGTTCAGCAAGGACCTCGAGCTCACCATCGGCCAGTGCTACAAGGAGGCCCGCGAGCGCCGGCATGAATTCATGACCGTCGAGCACCTGCTCCTGTCGCTGCTCGACAACCCCTCCGCCGCCGCGGTGCTTCGCGCCTGCGGCGCGGACCTCGGCCGCCTCGGCGCGGACCTGCGCGCGATCATCGCCGAGACGGTGCCGGTGCTGCCGGCAGGCGACGAACGCGACACCCAGCCCACGCTGGGCTTCCAGCGCGTGCTGCAGCGCGCGGTCTACCACGTGCAGTCGTCCGGGCGTAAGGAAGTCACCGGCGCCAACGTGCTGGTCGCGATCTTCAGCGAGAAGGACAGCCATGCGGTGTACTTCCTCGGCCAGCAGGACGTCAGCCGGCTGGATGTCGTCAACTACATCTCGCACGGCACCGCCAAGATCGCGCAGGAGCCGGCCAAGCCCGAGGAAGCCGCGCCGAAGGAGGGCGAGGAGGGCGGCGAGGCGCGCGGCAACCCGCTGACCGAGTTCGCCAGCAACCTCAACGACCTGGCCCGCCAGGGCAAGATCGACCCCTTGATCGGCCGTGCCGACGAGCTCGAGCGCACCATCCAGGTGCTGTGCCGCCGGCGCAAGAACAACCCGCTCTACGTCGGCGAGGCCGGCGTGGGCAAGACCGCGCTGGCCGAGGGCCTGGCCAAGCGCATCGTCGAAGGCCAGGTCCCGGAGCTGCTCGCCAACTGCATCATCTACTCGCTGGACCTCGGCGCGCTGGTCGCCGGCACCAAGTACCGCGGCGACTTCGAGAAGCGCCTCAAGGCCGTGCTCGCGCAGTTGAAGCAGCAGCCGAACGCGATCCTGTTCATCGACGAGATCCACACCATCATCGGCGCCGGCTCGGCGTCCGGCGGCACCATGGACGCGTCGAACCTGATCAAGCCCGTGCTCGCGTCCGGCGAGCTGCGCTGCATCGGCTCGACCACCTTCCAGGAGTTCCGCTCGGTGTTCGAGAAGGACCGCGCGCTGGCGCGGCGCTTCCAGAAGATCGACGTGGTCGAGCCCTCGATCGCCGAGGCGGTGGAGATCCTCAAGGGCCTCAAGACGCGCTTCGAGGCCCACCACCAGGTCGAGTACACCGGCGACGCGCTGAAGGCCGCGGTGGACCTGTCGGTCAAGCACATCGGCGACCGCCTGCTGCCGGACAAGGCGATCGACGTGATCGACGAAGCCGGCGCGCGCCAGCGCCTGATGCCGGAGGAGACCCGCAAGCTGGTCGTCGACGTGCCCGAGATCGAGTACATCGTGGCCAAGATGGCGCGCATCCCGCCCAAGCAGGTCAGCGCCTCCGACAAGGACGTGCTGCGCAACCTCGACCGCAACCTCAAGATGGTGGTGTTCGGCCAGGACGCCGCGATCGACACGCTGGCGTCGGCGATCAAGATGGCGCGCTCCGGGCTCGCCAACCCGAACAAGCCGATCGGCTGCTTCCTGTTCGCCGGCCCGACCGGCGTCGGCAAGACGGAAGTCACCCGCCAGCTCGCCATGCAGCTCGGCATCGAGCTGATCCGCTTCGACATGTCGGAGTACATGGAAGCTCACTCGGTGTCGCGCCTGATCGGCGCGCCCCCGGGCTACGTCGGCTTCGACCAGGGTGGCCTGCTGACCGAGCAGGTGACCAAGCACCCGCACTGCGTGCTGCTGCTCGACGAGATCGAGAAGGCGCACCCGGACGTGTTCAACATCCTGTTGCAGGTCATGGACCGCGGCGCGCTGACCGACACCAACGGCCGCGAGGCGAACTTCAAGAACGTGATCCTGGTGATGACCACCAACGCCGGCGCGGCGCAGGCCTCGCGGCGCAGCATCGGCTTCACCCGGCAGGACCACTCCACCGACGCGATGGAGGTCATCCGCCGCACCTTCACGCCCGAGTTCCGCAACCGCCTCGACGCGGTGATCCAGTTCGCCTCGCTGGACTTCGAGCACATCCTGCGCGTGGTGGACAAGTTCCTGATCGAACTCGAGACCCAGTTGCAGGAGAAGCACGTCTCGGTGTCCGCCACCCCCGAGGCCCGCCAGTGGCTGGCCGAGAACGGCTTCGATCCGGCCATGGGCGCGCGGCCGATGGCGCGCGTGATCCAGGAGAACGTCAAGCGCCCGCTGGCCGACGAGCTGCTGTTCGGACAGCTGGTGAACGGCGGGCGGGTGACCATCGACGTGCGCGAGGGCAATCTGTCGACCCGCGTCGAACCCGCCGAGGAGGCGGTCGCGGTCGACCAGGTCTAGGCCCCGGCACTGCGGCCGGCGCCTCGCCGGGCGAATGCATCCAGCCGCCGAACGGCGCGGGCCGTCATGGCGGCCGCCGGGACCTGCCTGTTAGTCTCGCGCTCTGTATGGGGCGTAAGCGCTCGCCCGTCAGATCCTCGGGGTCTTCACGATGCGTCACATCCTGCTTGCGGTCGTCGTCGGCGTAAGCCTTGCGTCGACGGTTGGCGCTGCTACGCCACCCGCGGTGCCGGAGGGCCCGTCCGCGATGCTCGCGCCGCCGTCGTCGAAGGCGCTCGACCCCGGCAAGGACCGGATCGTGGCCCGCGGCGGCGAACTCGCGATCCGCTGGAACGACGAACTGCTGCGCGACATCGGCCTGCAGCGCCGCGACGCAACGTTCGGCCGCGACACCACGATCGCGGTGCCGCTGTCGAAAGCCAGCTGGTTGGAAGCCGATGTGGTCGGTCGATCGATCCGTCCGTTCGCCTCCGGCAGCGGCGAACTGCTCGGCGGCTTCGATTTCGCCCTGCGGAACGGCCGGTCGCTGGCCTGGCGCCACCCGCGTTTCGTGGTCCGGCCGGGCGACGCACTGCGGCTCGATTTCATCACCAGCGACGGCAGGGCGCTGTTCTACGGTGACCACCTGATGTACGGCCTTGCCGCGGACGGCAGCGCAGTCCAGCTGCGCAGCTTCGACCTGCGCATCGCCCCGCAACTGGCCGGGCTGCTGGGCCAGCCCGAACTCGCGGGCATCGCGGTCGCCGAGATGCGTGGCCACGTGCCGGTCGCTTCGCGGGTCGAAGCGAGCGTGCCGAAGGCCTGCGGCGACCCGAACTGGCCGGGCGAGCCGGTGGCCGGCGTGCCCGGTGCGACCTACCAGGCGGACGTCTTCACGACGAGCTTCACCGCCCAGTTCTCGCGCTGCCGCAGCAACCCGGCCGGTGGCACCTGCGACGGCCCGGCCGGCGCGACCGACGGCGAGATCGTTTTCACCCCATCCTCGACCCTGATCAACAACGTCAACCAGGGCAGCGCCGTGGCGGTGGTGCCCGGTGACCCGCTCGGCACCAGCACGGCGTTGCACACCGCCGACGTCGAGTGGGAGACCAAGTTCACCAACGCGGTGGCCGGGCCCTATCCGAGTGCCGACCAGCACCCGTATCTGATCTGGAACCTGTACCGGATCGACGCCAACGGCGCGATCACGCAGGTCGGGCGCTCCGGCGTCAAGCATGCCTGGCGGACGATCAACGTCGGCGCAGGCTGCGAGTCCTGCAACGGCGGCCATGTCCTCGGGCGCGCCTGCAGCGACACCTATGGCACCGGCAACAACGACAACGCCAGCGATCTCGGGCCGCGCCGCGAGATCATCCCCGCCACCGGCCAGTGGGGTCGTTGCCGTTCGATCTACGACCTCAACTGCGACGGGGCGCAGAACGCCGGTGGCAACGGCAACTACGACCAGCGCATGCGGGTCAGGGAATCGGCGGTCGATGCGGCGGCCAACCCCGGCGCCACCTGGCTTTTCGAATCCTGGTACATCGTGCGCGACGACATCAACATCTACAACACGATGGCGACGCTCCCGTTCCAGGCCGCCTGGACGGGTTCCGTGTGGCAGGTCACCAACGGCACGCCTTACCGGCTCGGCTCGGCGGTCAGCCGCTGGGTCGCGTCCGCGCCGTCCGGGTCGGTCGCCCGGCTGGTCGAACTCGACGTGGCCGAGGGCCACGCGCAACTCGGACTGCGCGTCACCGATCTCGGTGGTGGCAACTTCCGCTACGAGTATGCGTTCATGAACCACGATTTCGCGCGCGCGGCCACCAGCGGCGCGGAACCCAACCTCGAGGTCCTGCGCAACAACGGCTTCGACGGGTTCGTGCTGCCGCTGGCCCCCGGCGCCACCGCCACCCAGGTCGTGGTCGCCGACGGCGACAGCGATCCGGCCAACGACTGGATCGTCACCCAGTCCAATGGTGCGCTGGCGGTCCGCGCACCGCAGGACTCGGCCAGCCTCAACTGGGGTTCGATGTTGCGCATCGGCTTCGCCGCCGCCATCGCGCCGGTCGAAACGGTCGCCACGCTGGAGGTCACGGAACCGGGCACTCCCGCCAGCCACGGCGTCGCCACCCTCGGCCCGGGCGTGACGGACGGGGTGTTCCAGGACAGCTTCGAGTAAGGACCGGGCTGCCCATGATGCAGGGCAGGGATTTCAGCATCGGCTTGCTGTGCCGCGCCGCGCTCCTCGCGGTGCTCGCGCTCGCGTCCCAGGCCGCTGCGGGTGGGGCACCGATCGACTTCACGCCGCACGGCACGCAGCCCGGCCTGCAGTTCGAGCACGAAGCCTCGAACAACTGCCTGAACTGCCATGGCGGCTTCAACGCCACCGAGCGTCGCTACATGCCGTGGAACACCTGGGCCGGGACCATGAAGGCGAATGCGGCGCGCGACCCGCTGTTCTGGGCCGCACTGGACGTGGCCAACCGGGACGCCCCCGGCGTCGGCGATTTCTGCCTGCGTTGCCATACGCCGTCCGCCTGGTACGGCGGGCGCGTCGCCAAGGCGGCCACCGGAGCGCCGATCGACGGCGCTGACGGCTGCAAGATGCAGGGCGACGCCGACGACCAGGACGAACTGGGCAACGATTTCGACGGCATCGGTTGCCACTTCTGCCATCGACTGCGCGAGACGGGACCCAACGGAGAGGTCGCGCGCAAGCACAACGGCAACCTTTGGGTCGACGACCAGAACTGCGACAACGACGGCGACGGTCAACCGGACAGCTTCGGCCCGTGTCGCATCGGGCCCTACAAGTATCCGGAACCCGGAATCGATGCCGCGCCCCACCCGGCGGCATTTTCGACCTGGGTCAAGCGCAGCGAGATGTGCGCGGCCTGCCACGACATTTCGACGCCGGTGACCAGCGTCGGGCCGCTGAAGACGCTGATCCTGCCCGACGGGACCGACTCGCAACTGCCTTTCCCGATCGAACGCACGTACTCGGAGTGGCGCGCAAGCGCGTTCGCCGACCGGATCTTCGCCGACGGGATGGCGCTCGACGAACCGCGCGGGGACACCGCGCGCTGGGGCGAGACCTGCCAGGCCTGCCACATGCCGCAGACGCCCGAGCCACAGGCGCGCTCGTGCCAGCAGAACATGGCTGGCTCCCGCGCCGGCAACCTGGGCATCCACGAGTTCGCCGGCGCCAACGCCTGGATGCCCGGCGTGATCTCCGGGCTCTACGGGGCCAACCTGGGCAGCGGCCGCCAACAGGCGTTCGCCCAGGCAGCGGCCGCCGCCACCGCGATGCTCCAGCGCAGCGCCAGCCTCGACCTGTCGTTGTCGCCGCTGGCAGCGGCGCCCGGCAGCTTGCGCGCATCCGTTCGACTGACCAATCTCGCCGGGCACAAGATCCCGTCCGGATACAGCGAGGGACGCCGCATGTGGCTGGAACTCGAGGCGCGCGATGCGGCAGGCAACGTGTTCTGGCGCAGCAATCCTTATGATGCCGCCACCGGCAACCTCACCATCGATCGCGACGACGCGGTCTACGAGGTCAAGCAGGGGACCTGGAACGCTTCCGCGACGCCACCGGCGTGCGAGACCAACGACGCCCAGGGCCGCCCGGCGTTTCACTTCGTGCTGAACAACTGCATTGCCAAGGACAACCGGGTCCCGCCGCGCGGCTTCGCCGGTGGCAACGACCTCGAACTGCGACCGATCCCGGTCGGACGCTATCCACCGGCAGCCCCCGGGGCCAGCGCTCTCGCGAACTGGGACGATCGCACCTGGGACATCGCGGTGCCCGCCGGCACCAGCCTGCCGGTGACGGTCCAGGTCCGCCTGCGGCACCAGGTGGCGACGCGCGAGTACGTCGAGTTCCTGCGCAACCAGGCGGTCGAGCGCGCCGTGCCGAGCGAGAACATGATGTGCGCGGACGATCGCGCCCCCCTGGCGACCGGTCCGCGCACGCAGACGCGCGGCCAGTTCGCCTACGACCAGTGGGTCGCCTCGGGTCGCTCGCCGCCCGTGACCATGGCCACGACCCAGTCTGCGAGCGGGCCGGGCCAGTGAGCGTCCGGCGTGCAGCGGCGGCGCTCGCGCTGGTCCTGGGCGCCGCCAGCGGCGCCGCGGTCGCAGCCTCCGCGGCCTGGAACCCGGCGCCGGTGCCCGGCGAAAGGGCATGGTCGGCGCAGGGTGGCGAACTGCGCCTGCGCATCAACCACGACTTGCTGCGCCAGTACGGCGCGCGTGTCGATCCGCATCCCGCGCAGGACATGCACGGCGCGGCGGCCTACGGGCTGCGCGACGACACGCTGGCATTCAGCGCAGCCTGGGGCAACATCCGTGGCTTCGGAGCGGGCGCGCTCACCACCCGCGCTGGCTTCGTCGCGCGGCGCGGCGCGCACCGCATCGACGTGCCCTGGCTCTCGGTGCAGGCCGGGGGTTCGGACCCGCCGGCCCTGGCGCTGCGGGATGCGCGGGGACGCACCTGGTTCGTCGTCGAGCGGATGATGTACCGGCTCGACGAATCCGAAGGCCGTCTGCGGATGCCGACCGCCGACCTGCGCGCGGGCCCGGCGCTCGCCGCGTTCCTCGGCGACCCGGACGCGGCGGGGCTGGTGTTCGGCGGCCTCGCGCTGGACAGCGGCCTCGCGCCGGCGGGCCCGGCGCCCGATCAGCCGAAGACCTGCGCCGTGCCCCAGTGGCATGGCACCGGCGGCCGCCTGACCGATGTGTTGCTGGTCTCGCTGACCGTGCAGCAGCTGCGCTGCCGGCTGAGTACCGACCGCGTGCAACCGTTCGACCTCTGCGACGGCCCCGGCGGCACCGACGACGGCGAGGTGGTCTTCGCCCCCAGCGCGTTCCTGCGCAACAGCGACACGGATTCGACCGCCGACGTACCGTGGTACGAGAAGTTCATGGCCGGCACCCCGCGGCCGCCCTACGGCAACGACCAGCACCCGATCCTGGTCTGGAACCTGTACCGCGCCAGCGCCGACGGCCGCATCCGCCAGATCGGCCGTTCCGGCGCCAAGCACGCATGGTTCAGCGCCAATCTCGGGTGCAACGACCCGACCTGCGGCACGATGGGCGGGAACATCCTCGGCCGCGGCTGTGCCGACGAGTACAACGTGGACAGCAACGACCTCGACTACTACCTCGCCCCGCGCAGCGAGATCGTGCCGGCGCGCGGCCTGTGGGGGCGCTGCGGCTCGACCTGGGACCGCGCGCTCGCGAGCGGCGCGCCCGGCTGCGACGGCGTGCACGATCCCTGGACGCCGCCGCCGGCGGCCGAGCAGGGTTATCGCCAGCGACTGGTGACCCGGGAATCCGACCTCGAGTCGACGCCGGGCGACGGCACGCGATGGTTCTTCGAGGCGTGGTACGTCGTGCGAGACGACGTCGATATCCTCAACACCATGGGGCGCATCGAGGTCGAGCCGCGGTGGACCGGATCCCAATGGCGCCTGCACGCCCTCGCGTCGTTCGCGAACGGGCCTGCGGTCGACGGCTGGGTGGCGCCCGGCGCGTCGCCGCAGGCGCGCAACGACACGCTGGCCACGCCCGAGGGCACGCTGCGGATCGTCGCGCGCGCTACGCCGGTCGGCGCGCGCTGGCGCTACGACTACGCGGTGATGAACCTCGACTTCGCGCGCGCGCTGACCGAAGGCGCGGAGCCGGACCTGCGGGTCGTGGACGCGCGCGGCATCGGCGCGATCTCGGTCCCGCTGCCCGCGGGCGGCGGTACGAGCGCGATCCAGGCCTTCGACGTCGACCGCGACGCGACCAACGACTGGCGCTGGGCGACCGCCGGCGGCGCGCTGCGCTTCGAGGCGCCCGACGGCGCCAACACGCTCGACTGGGGAACGCTGCACGCGTTCTCGTTCGAGTCCACCGCGCCGCCGCGCGAAGGCGTGGTCGACGTGGTGCCGGCGCGTGCGGGCAGTCCCGCGTCCTACGCCGTGCCGAGCCTGGTGCCCGGCGTGCCGCCGCTGTTCGCCGACGGCTTCGAGTGACCCGAAGGGGTTACTTCATGCGGTAGGTGATCCGACCCTTGGTCAGGTCGTAGGGCGTCATCTCCACCTTCACCTTGTCGCCGGTGAGGATGCGGATGTAGTTCTTGCGCATGCGCCCGGAGATGTGGGCGGTGATGACATGGCCATTCTCGAGCTTGACCCGGAACATGGTGTTCGGGAGGCTCTCGAGGACCGTGCCTTCCATTTCGATCTGATCGTCTTTGGACATCGGGGCTGGCTTGGGGGTGCCAAAGCGGCGGCGGATTATTCCACGGTTGCCCCGTGGGCGAAAGTTCGGCCGCTCAGGCGCTTGCGAGGGCCGCCACGGGCAGTTCGCCGAACCGTGCTCCCCACGGGCCGGGCGGGTCGTGCGCGCCGACCGCGGCCGGCAGGCAGCGCAGGAACTCCGCACGCGGCAATTCCTGCGCGCCGAGCGTGGCCAGATGCTCGGACGGGACCTGGGCGTCGACCAGCGGCCACCCCCATTCGCGCAGGCGTCGCGCCAGGCCGAACAGCGCGGCCTTGGAGCCGCCGCTGCGCGCGCTGTACATCGATTCGGCGAAGAACATCCGCCCCACGGCGACGCCATACAGCCCGCCGACGCGCTCCTCGCCGTCGTAGGCCTCGATGCTGTGCGCGTAGCCCGCGCGATGCAGGGCCACGTAGGCCTCGCGCATCTCGCGCACGATCCAGGTGCCGTGCGAGCCGGGCCGGGGCGCGGCGCAGGCGTCGATCACCGCGGGGAAGTCGCGGTCGGCCACAACCCGCCAAGTACTGCGCGCGAAGCTGCGCGCCTGGCGCCGCGGCAGGTGCATGCGGTCGGTGTGGAACACGCAGCGCGGGTCGGGCGACCACCACAGGATCGGCTCGCCCGGCCCGTACCACGGGAAGATGCCCTGCGCGTAGGCCTTGAGCAGGCGCGGCAGCGACAGGTCGCCGCCGGCGGCGAGCAGACCGTTGGGGTGGCGCAGCGCCTCGCTGGCGGGCGGGAAGGGCGCCAGCGGCTCGTCGCCGAGCCAGGGCAGGCGAAGGGTCACGCGCGCTCCGCGAACGGCGAATGCGCGGCGGCTGCCTGCGCGTAGCCCGCCACCGCACGCCGCTCGCGCTCCAGCGCGCGCGCTACCGCGGTGCGCAGCGTCGGTTCGAGCAGCCAGTGGAAGGAGGTGGTGGCAGCCGGCAGGAAGCCGCGCGCGATCTTGTGCTCGCCCTGCGCGCCCGGCTCGAAGTGCCGGATGCCGTGGCGGATGCACCACTCGATGCCCTGGTAGTAGCAGGCTTCGAAGTGCAGCCCCGGCGTCGGGTCGTCCGATCCCCAGTAGCGGCCGTACAGCGTGTCGGTGCCGCGCAGGCAAAGCGCCATCGCGCCGATGCGGCCGGCGCGGCGGCCGATCACCGCCAGCAGCGGATCGCGCGGATCGCGCGCGAGGCGCAGGAAGAAGGCGCGCGTGAGGGCAGGGTAGTTCCCCTTGTCGGCGAAGGTGCCGACGTAGAGCCCGTGCAGGCGGTCGATGGTCGCCTCGTCGAGGCATGCGCCCGAGGCCGTCTCGAACACCCAGCCGTCGGCGGCGACCCGCGAGCGCTCGCGGCGGATTTCCTTGCGCCGCTTCGCATTGAGCGCGCCGATGAAGTCGTCGAACGTCTCCCAGCCGCCGTGGGTCCAGTGGAACTGCACGTCCTCGCGGCGCAGCCAGCCGGCCGCCTCCAGCGCCTGCGCGTCGTCGGCCCGCGGGAAGTTGACGTGCGCACCCGACCAGCCGCGGGCGCCGGCCTCGTCGCCGAGCGCGTGCGCCAGCGCGATCCGCGTGGCGGGCGGCTCGTCGGCGGCGACCCGCAGCCGTGGGCCGGTCACCGGCGAGTAGGGCACGGCGCACAGCAGCTTGGGGTAGTACGGCAAGCCGCAGCGCGCCCACGCGTTCGCCCAGGCGTGGTCGAACACGAACTCGCCGTGCGAGTTCATCTTGCGGTACGCGGGTGCGGCGGCGACCAGCCGCTCGCCGCGCCACAGGGTGACGTGGTGGGCGCGCCAGCCGAGGTCGGCGCGCAGGCAGCCGTCGGCCTCGAGTCCGTGCAGGAACGCGTGCGTGGTGAACGGGTGGCCGCCGGGGTCGAGGGCGTCCCAGGCCGCCGCGAGGTCCGCGCCGAGGCGCTCCAGCACCCGCGTCTGCAGCGCGGCCACAGCCTCGCTCGCCCTCAATGCGCGTCGAGGAACTTCTCCGCGTCCAGCGCCGCCATGCAGCCGAAACCGGCCGAGGTGATCGCCTGGCGGTAGACCTGGTCGGCCACGTCGCCGGCGGCGAATACCCCGGGCACGCTGGTCGCGGTGGCGAAGCCCTCGAGGCCGCTGCGGATGCGGATGTAGCCGTTCTTCATCTCCAACTGGCCCTCGAAGATGCCGGTGTTCGGCGTGTGGCCGATGGCGATGAACACGCCGTTGACCGCAAGGTCGCGCTTGCCGCCGTCGGTGGTGGAGGCGATGCGCACGCCGGTCACGCCGGAATCGTCGCCCAGCACCTCGTCGACGTGGTGGTTCCAGATGATCTCCACCTTGCCCTGTCGCACGCGCTCGAACAGCTTGTCCTGCAGGATCTTCTCCGACTTGAGCCGGTCACGGCGGTGCACCAGCGTGACCTTGCGGCAGATGTTGGACAGGTACAGCGCCTCCTCGACCGCGGTGTTGCCGCCGCCGATCACCGCCACGTCCTGATCGCGGTAGAAGAAGCCGTCGCAGGTCGCGCAGGCCGACACGCCACGCCCGCGGAACTTCGTTTCCGACTCGATCCCGAGGTACTTGGCGCTGGCGCCGGTGGTGATGATCAGCGCGTCGCAGGTGTAGCTGCCGTTGTCGCCCTTGAGGCGGAACGGCCGCTGCGTGAGGTCAGCCTCGATCACGTGGTCGAACACCAGTTCGGTGTGGAAGCGCTCCGCATGGCGCTTCATGCGGTCCATCAGGTCCGGGCCCTGCAGGCCCTCGACGTCGCCCGGCCAGTTGTCGACGTCGGTGGTGGTCATCAATTGCCCGCCCTGCTCGAGGCCGGTGACCATCACAGGCTTCAGGTTGGCGCGCGCGGCGTACACGGCGGCGGTGTAGCCGGCCGGGCCCGAGCCCAGGATGAGGAGGCGGGCGTGCTTGCTCATGTATACTTTCCATGATCCGAAGGGGCCGGCGGGACACGCGGCCGGGCCCGCAGGATGGGGCGCCCGGCGCCCGGAATCAAGGCGCGCCGCTCGACCGGTGCGGCCTCACCACCACGGCGCGCCGACCACGGCGCCGACCAAGCCACGCGCCGCGCGAGCGGCGTTTTCTTTTGGGAGGGTGTATCCATGCGTATCGGTGTGCCGCGCGAGACCAAGACCCTGGAGGGCCGCGTCGCCCTCGTGCCCTCTGCCTGCGCCGACCTCGTGCGCCGCGGCCACGAGGTGTGGGTGGAGGCCAGTGCCGGCATCAAGAGCGGCTTCGCCGATGCCGACTACACGCGGGTCGGCGTGAAGATCGCGCCGGACGCCGCGGCGCTTTACGAGAAGGGCGAACTCATCGTCAAGGTGAAGGAGCCGATCGCCGGCGACCTCAAGCACCTGCGCAAGGACCATCTGCTGTTCTGCTACCTGCACCTCGCGCCGGAGCCGGAACTGACGCGCAAGCTGCTCGACATCGGCCTGACCGGCGTCGCCTTCGAAACGGTGGAACTGGACAACGGCGATCTGCCGCTGCTGGCCCCGATGTCGATCATCGCCGGCCGCATCGCGGTGCAGATCGGCACCCATCTGCTGCACCAGCCCGCCGGCGGCAAGGGCAAGCTGCTCGGCGGCCTGCCGTCGACCGAGCGCGGCAAGGTGGTGGTGCTGGGCGCCGGCGCGGCCGGCGGCAACTCGGCCCAGCTCGCCGCCGCCGGCGGCGCCAACGTGGTGGTGTTCGAGAAGCGCCAGGACCGCATGGCGCAGATGATGGCGCTGGGCTCGAACGTGACCACGCTGTACCCGTACGAGGAAGCCGTGGCGCGCGAACTGCGCGACGCCGACCTCGTGATCGGCGCGGTGCTGGTCACCGGCGCCAAGGCCCCGCACGTGATCAGCGCGGAGATGGTCAAAGGTATGGAGCCGGGCTCGGTGATCGTCGACATCTCGGTCGACCAGGGCGGCTGCGTCGAAACCACGCGCCCGACGACCTATGCCAACCCGACCTATGTCGAGCATGGCGTCACCCACTTCGCGGTGACCAACATGCCGGGCGCGGTGCCGCAGACCTCCTCGCACGCGATCTGCGCGGCGATCCTGCCCTTCGTGCAGAAGCTGGCGGCCGGCAACTGGCGTGAGAACAAGCCCCTGCTGCGCGGCATCAACGTCGAGGGTGGCCAGCTCGTGCATCCGGCCCTGCAGGGCATGCTGGGCTGATATCGCAACAGGATCATTGCGTTACGACGCACACTGAAGGTAAGTTCTCCTGGTGGCGCGACCCAAGGACACCGTCCAGCCGGCTTCCGGCCTCGACCGCCGCCTGCGCGAGGCGGCGGCCCTGCTGCTGTTGCCGCTGGTGGTCTGGCTGCTGGTCTGCCTGGTGAGTTTCGACCTGCGCGATCCCGGCTGGGGCCAGAGCGCCCCGGCCGGCGATGTGCGCAACATCGGCGGCCTGGTCGGGGCCTGGACCGCGAGCACCGGACTGTATTTCATCGGGGTGTCCGCCTTCCTGCTGCCGCTGCTGCTGCTGTTCGGCGGCTGGCGGCTGCTGCGCGGTCCGGACGACGGCGATGCCCTGAAGGTGGACCCGCCGGTGCGGCTGGTCGGCACGGTGGCCCTGCTGGTGAGCGCGTCCGGCCTGGGCTGGCTGCACACGCGCAGCGGCGGGGCGTTCGGCGAGGGCCACGGCGGCATCTTCGGCCAATTGCTCGGCGCGCTGCTGGAACGCGGTTTCGGCCAGCTCGGCACCACCCTGTTCCTGCTCGCGCTGTTCCTGGTCGCGCTGACCCTCACCACCGGCATTTCGTGGTTCCGGGTGATGGACCGCACGGGCGCGCTGGCGATGGCCGCCGCGGCCGGACTGCTGCGGATGTTCCGCGGTGCGCAGGATTGGAACGAGGCGCGCCAGATGCGCGTCGAGCGCGAGGAAGTGCGCAAGGTCGAGATCGTCAAGCAGAGCAAGCGCGAGCCGATCAAGATCGAGCCCAAGGCCGAGCCGATCGAGAAGAGCGAGCGCGCCGCGCGCGAACTGCAGATCCCGCTGTTCGCGGCCCTGCCCGAGGGCGCGGTGCCGCCGCTGTCGCTGCTCGACGAGCCCAAGCAGCAGGTCAAGGGCTATTCGCCCGAGACGCTGGAGGCGCTCTCCCGCCAGGTCGAGATCAAGCTCAAGGACTTCCGCATCGAGGCGCAAGTGGTCGGCGTCTACCCGGGCCCCGTGATCACCCGCTTCGAACTGCAGCCCGCGCCCGGCATCCGCGGCAGCCAGATCAGCAACCTCGACAAGGACATCGCACGCGGCCTGTCGGTGGTCAGCGTGCGCGTGGTCGACGTGATCCCCGGCAAGACGGTGATCGGGCTGGAGATCCCCAACGCCAACCGCGAGACGGTGTACCTGTCCGAGATCTTGCGCTCGAAGGAGTACGACAAGGCGTCCTCGCCGCTGTCGCTGGCGCTGGGCAAGGACATCGGCGGGCGGCCGGTGGTGGTCGACCTAGGCCGCATGCCCCACCTGCTGGTCGCCGGCACCACCGGCTCCGGCAAGTCGGTGGCGCTCAACGCCATGGTGCTGAGCCTGCTGTACAAGGCCTCGGCCAAGGACGTGCGGATCCTGATGGTGGATCCGAAGATGCTGGAACTGTCGGTCTACGAGGGCATCCCGCACCTGCTCGCGCCGGTCGTCACCGACATGAAGGATGCCGCCAACGCGCTGCGCTGGTGCGTGGCCGAGATGGAGCGCCGCTACAAACTGATGGCCGCGGTCGGCGTGCGCAACCTCGCCGGCTTCAACCGCAAGGTCAAGGACGCGCAGGATGCCGGCCAGCCGCTGATGGACCCGCTGTTCGTGCCGCGCGACGACGCTCCCGGCGAAACCGCGCAGCCGCTGGACCCGCTGCCCTACCTCGTCGTCCTGATCGACGAGTTCGCCGACATGATGATGATCGTCGGCAAGAAGGTGGAGGAACTGATCGCGCGCCTGGCGCAGAAGGCGCGCGCGGCCGGCATCCACCTGATCCTCGCCACGCAGCGTCCGTCGGTGGACGTGATCACCGGCCTGATCAAGGCCAACATCCCGACCCGCATCGCCTTCCAGGTGTCGAGCAAGATCGACTCGCGCACCATCCTCGATCAGTCCGGCGCGGAAACCCTGCTCGGCCACGGCGACATGCTCTACCTGCCGCCCGGCACGGCCACGCCCGAGCGCGTGCACGGCGCCTTCGTCAGCGACGAGGAGGTGCACCGCGTGGTCAAGCACCTGAAGGAACGCCAGGGCAAGCCCGAGTACGTGCACGGCGTACTGGAGGAAGTGCAGGACCTCGGCAACGGCATGATCGTCGGCCCCACCGGCCTGCCCGAGCAGTCGGCGGAGGGCGAGGGCGGGGAGCTGGATGCGCTGTACGACATGGCGGTCAAGATCGTGACCGAAACGCGGCGCGCCTCGATCTCCGGTGTGCAGCGCCGGCTCAAGATCGGCTACAACCGCGCCGCGCGCCTGATCGAGGAAATGGAAGCCGCCGGCATCGTCAGCCCGCCGGAACACAACGGCAACCGAACGGTGCTCGCGCCGCCACCGCCCAAGGACTGAACCGCTCGCCCGGTGCGCGGTCTGACCCCGGGCCACTCGAAACCACGGAAACCCCCGCCATGCGCTTCGCCGCCGTTCTCGCCGCCGTCCTTCTCGCCTCGCTGCCCGGCGCTGCATGTGCCGACGCGCGCGCCCAGCTCGATGCCTTCGCCCGTGGCCTCGACGGCCTCACCGGCCGCTTCGAGCAGACCGTCAGCGACCCTTCGGGCAAGCCGCTGGAGACCAGCACCGGCACGTTGGCGCTGCAGGCGCCGCGCCAGTTCCGCTGGGTGTACGAGGCGCCGTATGCGCAGGTGATCGTCGCCGACGGCCTGAACGTCTGGATCCACGACGTCGACCTCGAACAGGTCACGGTACGCGGCCAGTCGGGCGCGGAATCGCAGAGTCCGCTCACGGTGCTTACCGACCTCGCGATGCTCGATCGCGATTTCAAGGTCACGCCGCGGCCGGATGCGGATGGCGTGCAGTGGCTGCGCCTCGAATCGAAGGCCGAGGAACCCGCGTTCCAGTCCTGCGACCTCGGCTTCGCCGGCAACGCGCTGGATCGCATGGTGCTCACCGACCATCTCGGGCAGCGCAATGAAATCCGGTTCAGCGGATGGCAGCGCAACCCGGCCTTTGCCGCCGATGCCTTCGCGTTCAGCGTTCCCGAAGGCGTGGACCTCGTCGGCGAGCCGGTCAAGGGCGCCGAGGCGTTTCCGATCCGCGATTGATCCGGAAGGGCTCGACTCCGATCGCATACGAACGGTCGGCGGGGCCGACCGGGCTGCGCTTTATCGCGCTGCACGCAGCGCTCCCACAATGGACGCTCTGCCATGCGCCTCATCGCGGCGAAGGCTGGTGGGAGTGGCGCGTGCGCCGCGATCCCTTCAGCCTGCCTCGCACGCAGCGCTCCCACCCCACACGCACTGCCATGGGCCTCGTCGCGGCGAGGCCTTGTGGGAGCGGCGCGTGCGCCGCGCGCTTTTCATCCCACCGATGAGCCCCACGCGCCGACCCTGCGGTAACCTGCGCCCATGTCCACCAAGCGCCGACCCTCGACGCCCTCGCTGTTCGCCGAACCCGAGGGCCTGAAGCCGCTCGCCGAGCGCATGCGCCCGCGCACGCTGGACGAGATCGTGGGTCAGGAGCGCCTGCTCGGGCCCGGTACCGCGCTGCGCCGCGAACTGGAGGCCGGGCGGGTGCATTCGATGGTGCTGTGGGGGCCGCCGGGCTGCGGCAAGACCACGCTGTCGCTGCTGCTCGCGCACTACGCGAAGGCCGAGTTCGTCGCGCTGTCGGCCGTGCTGTCGGGCATCGCCGAGGTGCGCGCGGCGCTGGCCGAGGCCGAGGCGCGCTTCGCCGCCGGCCAGCGCACGGTGCTGTTCATCGACGAGGTGCACCGCTTCAACAAGGCGCAGCAGGACGCCTTCCTGCCGCATGTCGAGCGCGGCGTGGTGGTGCTGGTGGGGGCCACCACCGAGAACCCTTCGTTCGAGCTGAACTCCGCGCTGCTGTCGCGCTGCCGGGTGCACGTGCTCGACGCGGTGTCGCCGGAAGCCATCGCGCGCGCCCTGCATCGCGCGCTGGACGATCCTCAGCGCGGGCTCGGCGGACGCGGGCTGGCGGTCGACCCGGACACACTGGACGAGATCGCCCGCGCGGCCGACGGCGACGTGCGTCGCGCGCTGACCCTGCTGGAGATCGCCGCCGACCTCGCACAGGACGACCGCATCGCGCGCGAGACGCTGGCCCAGGTGCTGGCCGACCGCACGCGGCGCTTCGACAAGGGCGGGGAGCAGTTCTACGACCAGATCTCGGCCCTGCACAAGTCGGTGCGCTCGTCCGACCCGGACGCGGCGCTGTACTGGTTCGCGCGCATGCTCGACGGCGGCTGCGACCCACACTACCTCGCGCGGCGCCTGCTGCGGATGGCGATCGAGGACGTGGGCCTGGGCGATCCGCGCGCGCTGGCGATGGCGATCGACGCCTGGCAGGCCTTCGAGCGGCTCGGTTCGCCCGAGGGCGATCTCGCGCTGGCGCAACTCGTGGTCTACCTCGCGCTCGCGCCGCGCAGCAACGCGGTCTACGCCGCGCTCGGCGCCGTGCGGCGCGACATCGTGGCCACTGGCACGCTGCCGGTGCCGCTGGCGATCCGCAATGCGCCGACGAAGCTGATGAAGGAACTCGGCTACGGCCGCGACTACGTCTACGACCACGACCTCGCGGGCGGGGTGGCGATCGGGCAGCAGTGCCTGCCGGACGAACTCGCGGGCCGCCAGTGGTACCAGCCGGTCAGTCGCGGGCTGGAACAGAAGATCAAGGAAAAACTCGACGCCCTGCGCGCCGCACGCGCCGCCGGAGCCGACGAGGCGTGAGCCCCGGCATCGGCCTGCAACTCGCGGTGGTGATGGCCGGCGGTGCGATCGGCGCGGCGGGCCGGTTCCTGGTCGGCCAGTGGCTGATGCGGCACGCCGAGGGCGGGTTCCCGTGGGGCACGCTGGTGGTCAACCTGCTGGGCTCGCTGGCGGCCGGGTTCCTGCTCGGCGTGCTCGACGAGCGTCACCCGCAGTTCCTGTGGTGGCGGCTGTTCCTGATGGTCGGGGTGCTGGGCGGCTTCACCACCTACTCGGCCCTGATGGTCGAGGTCCTGCTGCTGGCGCGCGCACCGAAGCCGCCGCTGCTGGCGGCCTATCTCGGCGCCACCCTCGTCGGCGGCCTGCTGCTGGTCTGGCTGGGCTTCCGCGCCGGCCTCGCGCTGCGCGGCTGACCGCGCGCGTTGCGGCGGGCAGGGCAGGGCGCGGATAATCGCCGGCCCGCTTGCCGACGGCGAACCGCCATGCTCGATCCTGCCCTCCTGCGCGCCCAACTGGCCGACACCGCGCGGCGCCTGCGCGACACGCGCGGCTTCGAACTCGATGTGGCGGCGCTGGAGGCGCTGGAGGCCGAGCGCAAGACCATCCAGATCCGCACCCAGGAACTGCAGAACCTCCGCAACACACGCTCGAAGGCGATCGGCGCGGCCAAGGCCAAGGGCGAGGATGTCGCGCCCCTGATGGCCGAGGTCGCCGGCTTCGGCGACGAATTGAAGGCGTCCGAAGCGCGACTGGCCGAGATCCAGCAGGCGTTCGCCGACATCGCGCTGCGGGTACCGAACCTGCCGCACGAGTCGGTGCCGATCGGGCGCGACGAGAACGGCAACGTGGAGATGCATCGCCACGGCGAGCCGACGCGGTTCGACTTCAAGCCGCGCGACCACATCGACCTCGGCGCGCGAAAGGGCTGGCTCGACGCGGAATCCGCCTCGCGCATCTCGGGCGCGCGCTTCACCGTGCTGCGCGGCGAACTCGCGCGCCTGCACCGCGCGCTCGCCCAGTTCATGCTCGACCTGCACACCGGCGAGCACGGCTACCTCGAGGTCAACGTGCCGCTGCTGGTCGCCCCCGAGGCGCTGGTCGGCACCGGCAACCTGCCGAAGTTCGAGGAAGACCTGTTCCGCACCGACACCGGCGACGTGCGCCGCTTCCTGATCCCGACCGCCGAGGTCCCGCTGACCAACCTGGTCCGCGAGCAGATCGTCGAGGCCGACGCGCTGCCGATGCGGATGACCGCGCACACGATGTGCTTCCGCGCCGAGGCCGGCAGCTACGGGCGCGACGTGCGCGGCATGATCCGCCAGCACCAGTTCGAGAAAGTCGAACTCGTCAGCATCACGCGGCCGCAGGATTCCTGGGCTGAGCACGAACGCATGACGCGCTGTGCCGAAACTGTGCTGGAGCGCCTCGGCCTGCCGTACCGCCGCATGGTGCTGTGCACCGGCGACATGGGCTTCGCCGCGGCGCGCACGCACGACCTCGAGGTCTGGCTGCCCGGGCAGGACGCCTACCGCGAGATCAGCTCGTGTTCCAACTGCGAGGCCTTCCAGGCGCGCCGCATGCAGGGCCGCTGGCGCAATCCCGACACCGGCAAGCCAGAACTGCTGCACACGCTCAACGGCTCCGGCGTCGCCATCGGCCGCGCCCTGATCGCCGTGATGGAGAACTACCAGCAGGCGGACGGGTCGATCCGGGTGCCGGAGGTGTTGCGGGGGTACATGGGTGGGGCTGAGGTTATTGCCTGAGGGCGTTTTTTGAGGGCCCAGGGCTCAGGGCCCAGGGCCCAGTAAAGGCCGAGGCGTGGGGATTGGGGCAGTGATCGGCGTGACTGTTCGGTTGGCGCACGCGTGGCGGTGAGGGCAAGCCCCGCTTGGTCCGCGCTCCATGCACCGCAGGCTTTTTCTGGGCCCTGAGCCCTGGGCCCTGGGCCCTCGCCCAGAAATCAGTCGTCGCCCCCCGCGAACCCAAACAGGTTCAACAGATGCACGAACAAGGCATAGATCGACGTGAACAGGTCCACGGTGACCATCACGTAGTTGTCCTCGCCGCCGTGCACGACCTCGCTGGTGCGGTAGAGGATGAGCGCCGACATCAGCAGCACCGCGGCGCCGGAGATCGCCAGCGACAACACCGGGATCTGCAGGAAGATGTTGGCCACGATCGCCGCCAGCAGCACGAGGCATCCGGTGAACACGAAGCCGCGCAGGAAGGTGAAGCGCTGCTTCGACACCATCGCGTAGGCCGACAGCGCCACGAACACGAAGGCCGTGGTGCCGAGCGCGTTGACGACGATCGATTCGCCGCCGGGCACGCGCGTCAGGTAGAGGTTGATGATCGGACCGAGGAACCACCCCGTGGCGCCGGTATAGAGCAGCACCGCCGGCAGGCTCAGTGGCGACCGGCTCACGCGCGCGATCAGGAATGGTCCGCCGATGAACACCACCATGAACACCAGCCAGTGCACCGGCGCGGCATTGCTTGCGATCGCCACCGTGGCGGCCGCCGCGGCCGCGAACAGCGACAGGGCGAGCAGGATGTAGGCGTTGCGCAGGACCTTGTTGGTCTCCAGCGCACGGGTCGGAAGAGCAACGGAACGGGCGTACTCGGTCATGGCGTGCCTCCTTGTTCGTCGCTTCGATTTCATCACGTGCGGCCTCGGGATGCCAGCGGCCTTCGGCGGTGAAAAATCCGTCGAGAACGTCGCTGATGGTGAGGCTCTGCGGTCCGGGACGCCTTTGCACGGCCCGCGGGCGCGGCCCGAGACCCGCGCGACCGGCCCACGGGATGGCTCCCACTGAGGGAATCGACGGTCTCAGCGCGATTCAGGACCAACAAATCGTGTTCGCGGCGCGCTGCCGATGGCCGCCGAGAAACCTCCGGGGTACATCATGGGCGAAACCCGTGGTCAGCAGTGCGCATTGACGAGCGACCCGACGCGGACTCGGAAGCGAACGCTGCGCCGAGGTCGCGGCAACATGGCTTCCGCGACCGTTCCTGTGGCGAGGACACGGCCGGCGCACCGTGCCCGTCGCGGTGCGATCCCGACGGATACGCTGCCGTCACTGAACACCGGGCGGCAGCACGATGGTGCGGCGGATCTCGTCGTTGGAGAACCCCACCGCACCCGGGTTCCGCACGCCCGGCAACACCGCCACGTCGAACAGTTCGCTGACCACGCCCTCGATGCGCACCTCGTGAACCACGTCTCCGCGCGCGAGGTCGATCACCTGCAGGGCGCAGCGCGCGGACACCCCCTTGTCGGCGAGCCGCTGGTCGAGGGCCAGGCCGCTGAAGGTTCGGTTCTCGCGCTGCATCGACAGCCCGACCACGGCGAAGTCGCCGATGAAGGCGAGCCCCCGCAGGAAACCCGGGCAGAACGCGATCGGCTCGAACCGCCCGGCGGCGAGATCGACCCAGCCGAACTCGCCGGTGCCGGCATTGACCAGCCAGAGGCGGTCGCGATACCAGCGCGGCGAGTGCGGCATGGACAGGCCCGCGCACGCGATTTCATCGGAGGCGACATCGAGCAGGAGGCCGCCGTGCGTGCGGTGTTCCCGCCATCCCTCGTTGGCGTCGCTGCGGGCCACGCAGGTGGCGAACGCCGGACGGCCGTCGCGCATCGCGAGCCCGTTCAGGTGGCAGCGGTCCTCGGCGGCGTAGCGGCTCACGAACGGCGGCTTCCAGACCGGCCGGAAGCTGTGCCTCGGATCGGGAAGCGCGATGCAGGAGAACAACGTGGACACGAACATGGGTTCGCCGTCGCCATCGACCGCCACGTCGTGCACGTCGATGTCGCCGGTGGTGTACGCCATCTGCGGCACGTACCAGCGATCATGCGCGTCCTTGCGCTGGCCGGGCGGCAGCGCGTTCTCGAAGCGCCACAGTTGCCACAGTGTGGCCACCCACAGGGTGTCGCCATGCGCGGCCAGCCCCATCACCCGCGCCAGCGTACGGTTGAACAACGCGAGTTGGCCCCTGTCGTTAAGGCCGACGAAAAACAGCTTGCCCGCCTGGTAGGTCGTGAAGGCGAGGCTGGCGCCCTGCGAGGCGAGCCAGCCGGTGAACAGGCGCGAGGCGGTGATGTCGATGCGCAGGTCAGGCGTGACGCTCATGCAAGGCCCTTGTGCTTTGGCATGCGGCAAGTCTAGCCGCGCGTCGCATTGGCCTTGTAGGATCGGGCCACCTCATCGGACGAGACGGATCAATGAAACCCGGTGCGTTACACGGAAAGACACTAGCGAAAGGCATCGCGGGCGTACTGGCGGTCGCCCCGCTGGCACTGCTGCCCCGGCTGGCCGCGGCGCAGGGCGTCGACCTGGGCAACCTGGGCGACCGCGGATTCCGCATCGACGGCGCCGATGCCCATGACTACTCGGGCGTCAGCGTTTCGGGCGCGGGTGACGTCAATGGCGATGGATTGGCCGATCTGATCGTGGGCGCGCGTGGCGCCGAGCCCGGCGAAGAAACCAATGCCGGCCAGAGCTACGTGATCTTCGGCAAGGCCGGCAGCGCGCCGGTGGACATCGCGGTCCTTGGTGCAGGCGGCTTCCGCATCGAGGGAGTCGATGCCGGTGACTTCTCCGGCTACAGCGTCTCCGGTGCCGGCGACGTCAATGGCGACGGCCTCGCCGACTTGATCGTCGGGGCAGCCTTCGCCGACCCGGATGGTGACGGCTTCGCCGGCGAAAGCTATGTCGTGTTCGGCAAGCCCACCCACACATCGGTGGATCTCTCGAATCTCGGCGCCGGTGGGTTCCGCATCGACGGAATCGATGCGGGTGACGAATCGGGCTGGAGCGTCGCCGGCGCGGGCGACGTCAATGGCGATGGCCTCGCAGACCTGATCATCGGCGCTTGGCGGGCTGACCCCATGGGCGACGAATCCGCCGGCGAAAGCTACGGCGTGTTCGGCAAGGCCGACAGTTCGCCAGTGGATCTGGCGGATCTCGGGTCGGGTGGTTTCCGGATCGACGGAATCGATGCCGACGATCGCTTTGGCATCAGTGTTTCCGGTGCGGGGGACGTCAACGGCGACGGCCTGGCCGACCTGATCGTCGGCGCGCCTGGCGCGGGAGAGGGCAGTGACCTCGGCGCCGGCGAGAGCTACGTGGTGTTCGGAAAGACCAGCAGCACGCCGGTGGATCTGGCGGTCCTCGGGCCCGGCGGATTCCGGATCGACGGCATCGATGGCTTCGACCGCTCCGGCTTCAGCGTCTCCGGCGCGGGTGACGTCAACGGAGATGGCCTGGGCGACCTGATCGTTGGCGCGTACGCCGCCGATCCCGGAGGCTACGGCTACGCCGGCGAGAGCTACGTGGTGTTCGGAAAGGCCGCCAGCACGCCAGTGGATCTGGCGGCCCTCGGAAACGGCGGCTTCCGGATCGACGGGATCTATTCCGGCGACGATTCGGGCCGCAGCGTGTCCGGGGCCGGAGACGTCAATGGCGATGGCCTCGCCGACCTGCTGGTCGGTGCGCGGTACGCCGACCCCGGCGGCAACGGCAGCGCCGGAGAGAGTTACCTGGTGTTCGGCAAGACGAGCAGCACGCCAGTGGATCTTGCGGCCCTCGGCACCGGGGGCTTCCGGATCCGCGGTGTCGATGTCCAGGATTTTTCGGGTTTCAGCGTGTCCGGGGCCGGCGACGTCAACGGGGATGGGCTCGCGGACTTGCTCATCGGCGCCCATCGCGCCGACCCCGGCGGCGATCGCGCCGCCGGCGAAAGCTACGTCGTATTCAGCGCCTCGCCGCCCCAACCCAGCGCGACCTATCGCGTACAAAGTCGCAACGGAGATCCTCCGCCGACCGCTGTCGGCATCACGGGCGACGGCAGCAACGACAGCACCCCCGACGGGCGCTTCTGGATCGACTTCGCCGATGGCGCCGATCCCGTCGCGCCCGCGTCTACCGAGATCGTTACGCTGACCCGCTCGGCAGGCGCCTTCCCGTCGACCGGCGCCAATGTGTCGTGGCGAATCGAAACCACGCGGCAGGACTGGACTTCTGCCGAGGTCAAGGTGCGCTACCTCGACGACGAACTGGCCGCCGCAGACGAGAACGCGTTGATGCTGGTGTTCTCACCAACCGGCAGCGCGCCGTTCACGCTGCTGAACAGCGTGACCAACCCGCACCGCAACACGATCAGCGCCGACATCCCGCAGGCGGGCTTTCTCTATGTCGGTGACGCGAGTGTTTTCGCCGACGGCTTCGAGCAACCACCGCCCTGAGCGTTCGGCGGCTTGACGTAGGCAGCGCGCCGCCGCTCGCGCCGGCGACCTGACGCGCGTTCGGTGGGGCAGGACGGGCTCGCGCGCTAGGTGGAAGAGACGAAGGCGAGACGGTGAGAGGCCAGCGACGTAGAGGCGATACGCGTCCGGCGCGCCACTGCCGGGAGGTCCTGGGCGCGCTTTCCCGTTTGGCGCCGGGGGGATCGCGCAGCTATCCTTTTGACGATCGTCCGGCGGAGTGCCAAGGAATGGGAAAGCCCAATGCTCCGCGCGCCGTCCTGGCGCGCGCCATCGCCACAGCGATGGCAGTTGCACCGTTCGCGCTGCTGCCGACCTCGGCCGCTGCGCAGGACGTCGACCTCGGCAATCTCGGCGACCGCGGCTTCCGCATCGACGGCATCGATGTCCAGGACTATTCGGGCCGCAGCGTTTCTGGCGCAGGCGACGTCAACGGCGATGGCCTCGCCGACCTCATCGTCGGCGCTTTCGTTGCCGATCCCGGTGGCGACAGCTCCGCCGGTGAGAGCTACGTGGTGTTTGGCAAGCCCAGCAACACGGTGGTCGATCTGGCCAACCTCGGCAGCGGCGGCTTCCGGATTGACGGCATCGATGCTGGCGACAATTCCGGCCGCAGCGTTTCCGGCGCGGGCGACGTCAATGGCGATGGCCTGGCCGACCTGATCGTCGGCGCGTATGGTGCCGATCCGTTCGGCGACAGCGCGGCCGGCGAAAGCTACGTGGTGTTTGGCAAGTCCGACAGCACGCCGGTTGATCTGGTCAATCTTGGTGGAGGAGGCTTTCGAATCGACGGCATCGATGCCGATGACTTCTCGGGCCGCAGCGTTTCCGGCGCCGGCGATGTCAACGGCGACGGCCTGGCTGACCTGATCGTTGGCGCATACCGCGCCGACCCCGGCGGCGACGGCGGTGCGGGCGAGAGCTACGTCGTGTTCGGCAAGGCCACCACCGGACGGGTTGATCTGGCCAACCTTGGCGCGGGCGGCTTCCGAATCGACGGCATCGATGCCTATGACTTCTCGGGCCGCAGTGTTTCCGGCGCGGGTGACGTCAACGGCGATGGTCTGGCCGACCTGATCGTCGGTGCAGATGGCGCCGACCCCGGCGGCGACGGCTATGGCGGCGAGAGCTATGTCGTGTTCGGCAAGGCCGGCAGCGCGCCGGTCGAACTTGCGAATCTTGGCAGCGGAGGCTTCCGCATCAACGGTATCGACGCCTTCGAACACTCGGGCCGCAGCGTCTCCGGCGCGGGCGATGTCAACGGCGACGGCTTGGCCGACCTGATTGTCGGCGCATACGGCGCTGATGCTGGCGGCCTCTTCAGGGCCGGCGAGAGTTACGTGGTCTTCGGCAAGGCCGACGGCACGCCGGTCGATCTAGCCAATCTCGGCGCGGGGGGCTTCCGCATCGACGGCATCAATGCTAATGACTCTTCGGGCTACAGCGTCTCCGGCGCAGGCGACGTCAATGGCGATGGCCTTTCCGACCTCATCGTTGGCGCGTTCCTTGCCGACGCCGACGGCGACAGTGCTGCCGGCGAGAGCTACGTGGTGTTCGGCAAGAGCGGAAGTACCCCAATCAATCTCTCCGCGCTGGGTGCCGGCGGCGGCTTCCGCATCGACGGCATCAATGCCGCCGATACGTAGGGCCGCAGCGTGTCCGGCGCGGGTGATGTCAACGGCGATGGCCTGGCCGACCTGATCGTCGGCGCAGGTGGCGCCGATCCGGGCGGCGAGGCCTATGCGGGCGAGAGCTACGTAGTGTTCAGTGCCTCGGGGCCCCCGCCGAGTGCCATCTACCGCGCACGCAGTCGCGACGGCAATCCGGCCCAGACTGCCGTCGGCATATCTGGCGATGGCAGCAACGACAGCACCCCCGATGCGCGGTTCTGGGTTGATTTCGCGGATGGTGATGACCCGGCCGCCACGGCCTCGATCGAGACCGTGACACTGACCCGGTCCGACGCTGGCTTCGTCGATTCGGCGGCGAATGTGTCCTGGCAGCTGCAGACCACACGCCAAGCTTGGACTTCTGCCGAGGTCAAGGTGCGTTATCTCGATAGCGAGCTGACCGTCACTGACGAGAGCGTGCTGCAACTGTTCTTTTCGGCGACGGGTTCCGGGCCATTCACGGCGCTGAGCAGCGTGGTCAACTCGCTCGACAACACGGTCAGTGCAACCATTTCGCAGGCGGGCTTTCTTTACGTCGGTGACGTCCGTTTCTTCGCCGACGGCTTCGAGCCACCACCGCCCTGAGCATTCGGCGGATCGGCGCAGTCAGCGTCCGACCGCCCGTGCCAGCGATCGACGCACACTCGGTGTTTGGGATGGCCTCGCTCGCCGGGCGGCGCTGGAACGTTCGCGGGCGGGGCGAGACGGGCAGATCGAGTCGTAGGTCCTCTGGCACGCCGGTGCCAGCAGATTCGGGGCGATCGGATGAATCTCGTACGAGCGCGGCCCAATCAGGTACCTTTTGGGGCGTTCGACGGCCATAGAGCTTAAGGATGAAAAGAATCGTCGCTCCACGAGGCCTCCTGGCTCGCGCCATCGCAACGGCGCTGGCGGCCGTGCCGGTCATTCTGCTGCCGAATGCTGCCGCTGCCGAAGACGTTGACCTCGGCAACCTCGGTGACCGCGGGTTCCGCATCGACGGCATCGATGCCAGTGAGCGCTCGGGTTACAGCGTCTCCGGCGCCGGCGATGTCAATGGCGATGGGCTTGCGGATCTGGTCGTCGGCGCGTTGTCCGCCGACCCCGGCGGCGACGTCTCTGCAGGCGAGACCTACGTGGTGTTCGGCAAGACCGGCAGCACGGTGGTCGATCTGGCCAATCTCGGCAGTGGCGGCTTCCGGATCGAAGGCATCGATGCCGGCGACTCATCGGGCGTCAGCGTCTCCGGCGCGGGCGATGTCAATGGCGATGGCCTCGGGGACATAATCATTGGCGCATTCACTGCCGGCTCCGGCGAGAACCTGTTTGCCGGCGAGAGTTACGTGGTGTTCGGCAAGACCGACAACAGGACGGTCGATCTTGGCAATCTCGGCGCGGGAGGCTTCCGGATCGACGGTATCGATGCTCGCGACAACTCTGGCCGCAGCGTCTCCGGCGCGGGCGATGTCAATGGCGACGGCCTCGCCGACCTGATCGTCGGCGCAGGCGGCGCCGACTCGGGCAGTGGCGGAGGTGTCGGCGAGAGTTACGTCGTCTTCGGCAAGACCAGCAGCACGGTGGTCGATCCGGCCAATCTCGGCAGTGGCGGCTTCCGGATCGAAGGCATCGATGGCGGCGACTCATCGGGCGGCAGCGTCTCCGGCGCTGGCGATGTCAATGGCGACGGCCTCGCCGACCTGATCCTCGGCGCGTATGGCGCCGACCCCGGCGGAGACGGCTATGCCGGCGAGAGCTACGTCGTGTTCGGCAAGGCCAGCAACACGGCGGTCGATCTCGGCAACCTCGGCGCAGGAGGCTTCCGCATTGAAGGCATCGCTGCAGGTGACCGTTCTGGCCGCAGTGTCGCCGGCGCGGGCGATGTCAACGGCGATGGCCTGGCCGACCTGATCCTCGGCGCGTATCGCGCGAACCGGGACCGCGTCTTCAGGGCTGGGGAAAGCTACGTCGTGTTCGGCAAGGCGAGCAACGGAGCGGTCGATCTCGCCAACCTTGGCAGCGGAGGCTTCCGCATTGTCGGCATCGATCCATATGACCACTCGGGCTTCAGCGTCTCCGGAGCGGGCGACGTCGACGGCGATGGCCTGGCCGACCTGATCGTTGGGGCGTACCGCGGCGACCCCGGCGGCGTGGCCACTGCCGGCGAGAGCTACGTCGTGTTCGGCAAGTTCAGCAGCACGGCGGTCGATCTGAGCGCGCTCGGCAGCGGTGGTTTCCGCATCAATGGATACGATGTGCAGGATTACTCGGGCTTCAGCGTGTCCGGCGCGGGCGATGTCAACGGCGATGGCCTGGCCGACCTCCTCGTCGGCGCTTATCGCGCCGCCCCCGGCGGAGACGCCCTTGCCGGCCAGACGTACGTGGTGTTCAGTGCCTCGGCGCCCCCGCTCGATGCCACCTACCGCGCACGCAGTCGCGACGGTAATCCGCCGCGGACTGCCGTCGGCATCACTGGAGATGGCAGCAACGACAGCACCCCCGATGCGCGGTTCTGGGTTGATTTCGCGGATGGTGATGACCCGGCCGCCGCGGCCTCGATCGAGACCGTGACACTCACCCGGTCCAACGGAGGCTTCGCGGGGGCGGCGGCGAACGTGTCCTGGCAGCTGCAGACCACCCGCCAAGGCTGGACGTCTGCCGAGGTCAAGGTGCGCTACCTCGACAGTGAGCTGACGGTCACTGACGAAAGCTCGCTGGAACTGGTCTTCTCACCAACCGGAAGCGCGCCGTTTGCGCCACTGCCCAGCGTGGTGAATCCGCTCGACAACACGATCAGCACCACGATCCCACAGGCGGGCTTTCTCTATCTTCGCGACTTCAGCATTTTCGCCAACGACTTCGAGGCGCCACCGCCCTGAGCCATTTGGGTGTTTGCCCAGACCGGCCGCGTCTGCCGCAGTCCCTTGTCTGCGGCCTCATCTCGGCGGCTCAAGGCAGGCAGCGCGGCAGAGTGGAGCTGACCTGACGGTGCGCGTCGAAAACGCGCATGGCCGTCGGCGCGCAGCGCCGAGAGCTTGGACGGCGCGAGGCACTGGAGCTGCCATCGCCCCGTTAGGGCATCATATGGTCTTCCGGAGAGATGGCAGAGCGGTCGAATGCACCGGACTTGAAATCCGGCGGCGGCGCAAGCCGCCCGTGGGTTCGAATCCCACTCTCTCCGCCACCTCTCGTCGCGCCGTTTGCCGCTTTGCAGCACGGTGCATGACCGCGGGCGCGCACGATCGCCGGAGTTCAAGGGTGGCGTGCGGTGCATGGCGTTGATGCAGCGCGGAACCATTCGCCGCGCCAATGGCTCGCATCGGAACAAGCGATTTCCTGTCGCAGCGGGACGTCCCTACCGTGGCTGGACCCGGCAGTCGCCGGTCTCGAACAGGAGAAATCCCGTGCAGAAACGTTCCGTGCTCGCGCTGGCTCTCGCCGCCGCCCTGGTGTCGTCCTTCGGCGTCCACGCCGCCGATTCCGCCGGCGCGCCGATGTCGAACCAGGACTGGTGGCCGCAGCGCCTCGACCTTACGGCCCTGCGCCAGCATGCGCCGGCGTCCAATCCCTACGGCGAGGAGTTCGACTACGCGAAGGAGTTCGCCAGTCTCGACCTCGAGGCGGTGAAGAAGGACCTGCGCGCGCTGATGACCGACTCGCAGGACTGGTGGCCGGCCGACTTCGGGCACTACGGGCCGTTCTTCATCCGCATGGCGTGGCACAGCGCCGGCACCTACCGCACGCTGGATGGCCGGGGCGGCTCCGACGGCGGGCAGATGCGCTTCGAGCCGCTGAATTCCTGGCCGGACAACGCCAACCTCGACAAGGCGCGCCGCCTGCTGTGGCCGATCAAGCAGAAGTATGGCCGCAAGATCTCCTGGGCCGACCTGATGATCCTCACCGGCAACGTCGCGCTGGAATCGATGGGCTTCAAGACCTTCGGCTTCGCCGGTGGCCGCGCGGACGACTGGGAAGCCGACCTCGTGTACTGGGGCCCCGAGAACAAGTTCGGCGCCGATCAGCGCTACCACGGCGAGCGCCAGTTGAAAAAGCCGCTGGCGGCGGTGCAGATGGGCCTCATCTACGTGAACCCGGAGGGCCCGAACGGGAAGCCCGACCCGCTGGCCGCGGCGAAGGACATCCGCGAGACCTTCGGTCGGATGGCGATGAACGACGAGGAGACCGTGGCCCTGATCGCCGGCGGCCACACCTTCGGCAAGGCGCATGGTGCGCGCAAGCCGGCCGACTGCGTGGGCGCCGAGCCCGCCGCGGCCGCGATCGAGGAACAGGGCTTCGGCTGGACCAGCAAGTGTGGCAAAGGCAAGGGCGCCGACACCATCACCAGCGGCCTCGAGGGCGCGTGGACGTCGAACCCGATCGCCTGGACCACGCAGTACCTCGACAACCTCTACGCCTTCGAGTGGGAACAGACGCGCAGCCCGGCGGGCGCGATCCAGTGGGTGCCGAAGGGCGGCGCCGGCGCCAACCTGGTGCCCGACGCGCACGATCCGTCCAAGCGCCACCAGCCGATCATGTTCACCACCGACCTCGCGCTGCGCGAAGACCCGATCTACCGCGAGATCACCACCCGCTTCCGCAAGAACCCACAGGAATACGCCGACGCGTTCGCACGCGCCTGGTTCAAGCTGACCCACCGCGACCTCGGCCCGCGTTCGCGCTACCTCGGGCCCGATGCGCCGAAGGCGGAACTGCTGTGGCAGGACCCGCTGCCGCCGGTCACCCACGCGCTGGTCGACGCGCAGGACATCGCCGGCCTGAAGGCGAAGATCCTCGACGCCGGCCTGCCGGAGGCGGCGCTGGTGCGCGCGGCCTGGGCATCGGCGTCGAGTTTCCGCGGTTCCGACATGCGCGGCGGCGCCAATGGCGCGCGCGTGCGGCTGGCCCCGC
This sequence comes from Lysobacteraceae bacterium, assembly GCA_021299185.1. Lineage (GTDB taxonomy): Bacteria > Pseudomonadota > Gammaproteobacteria > Xanthomonadales > Ahniellaceae > UBA4656. The sequence goes on from JAJTHZ010000067.1 coordinate 76,424, forward strand.
AGAAGGACTGGGCGGTGAACGATCCGCAGGAACTGGCGAAGGTGCTCGCGGCGCTGGAGCGCATCCAGCGCGACTTCAACCGCGGCGCGGGCGGCGGCAAGCAGGTCTCGCTGGCCGACCTGATCGTGCTCGGTGGTGCGGCGGCGGTGGAACGGGCCGCCGGGCGCGCCGGGGTCACGATCAGCGTGCCGTTCACGCCGGGACGCGCGGACGCCACGCCGGAGCAGACCGACGTGGCCTCGTTCGCGGTGCTGGAGCCGGCAGCCGACGGTTTCCGCAACTGGTACGGCAGCGGCAGCGACCTGTCGCCGGCCGAACTGCTGGTCGACCGCGCGAGCCAGTTGCGCCTGACCGTTCCCGAGATGACGGTGCTGGTGGGCGGCATGCGCGCGCTGGACGCCAACAGCGGCGGGGCGAAGCACGGCGTGTTCACCGACCGGCCCGGCACGCTGAGCAACGACTTCTTCGTCAACCTGCTCGACATGTCGACCCAGTGGTCGAAGTCGGCGACGCCGGGCCTGTACGAAGGCCGCGACCGCGCCAGCGGGAAGGTGAAGTGGACCGCCACGCCGGCCGACCTGATCTTCGGCTCGCATTCCGAACTGCGTGCGGTGGCCGAGGCCTATGGGGCCGATGACGCGCGCGAGAAGTTCGTGCAGGACTTCGTCGCCGCGTGGGCGAAGGTGATGGACCTCGATCGCGGGGCCTGATGCCGGCCCATGCCCCGGCGGCGGGTGCCGCCGGGGCCAGCGTCCGCGACCGGCCGCCGGGCCGGTCGCGGACGTGCGGGGCCCGGCGTCGATTTGCTATGGTCCGCACAGTCGCCGGCGGGGTGCCGGCATGTGTTCCGAGGACGGACCCGTGGCTGCACCGGATGAACGCGTCGAACTGATCCGCCAACGCATCACCGCGGCCCTTGCGCCGTCGAGCCTGTCCGTGACCGACGACAGCCACCGGCACGCCGGGCACGAGGGCGCGCGCGACGGGCGCGGCCACTTCACGGTCGACATCGTGTCGTCCGCCTTCGACGGGCGCGCGCCCCTGGCGCGCCATCGGATGGTCTATGCCGCGCTCGGCGAACTGATGGCCACCGACATCCATGCGCTGGCGATCCGCGCGCGGACGCCGGGTGAGGCCGCCTCGTGACGCCCGCAATCCACTGATCCGGAACGGCTTTCTGGCGCAGCCCGGGCGCCGTGGCGGCGCACGTTGCGAGTCGGGGCCGAGGCGCGGACAATGGCCGTTTCGCGCCCGCTCCGGCGGGGCCCGGGCCTTCGCGGCCCGCCGGCGGACCTTCGCCGACGACCCCCTCTCCCGACCCGATGCGCCTGTCCTCCATCAAGCTGTCCGGCTTCAAGAGCTTCGTCGACCCGACCACGCTCCACCTGCCGACCAACCTCACCGGCATCGTCGGCCCGAACGGCTGCGGCAAGTCGAACATCATCGACGCCATCCGCTGGGTGATGGGCGAGAGCGCGGCCAGCCGCCTGCGTGGCGATGCAATCACCGACGTGATCTTCTCCGGCTCCGGCAGCCGCAAGCCGGTCGGCACCGCCACGGTCGAACTGATCTTCGACAACAGCGACGGCCTGGTCGGCGGCGAGTACGCTGGCTTCGCCGAGATCTCGGTCAAGCGCACGGTCAGCCGCGACGGCCAGTCGAGCTACTTCCTCAACGGCGGCCGCTGCCGCCGGCGCGACATCATCGACGTGTTCCTCGGCACCGGTCTCGGCGCGCGGTCCTATTCGATCATCGAGCAGGGCATGATCTCGCAGATCGTCGAGGCCCGGCCGGAGGAACTGCGCACGCACCTGGAGGAAGCCGCCGGCATCTCCAAGTACAAGGAGCGCCGCAAGGAGACCGAATCGCGCATCAAGTCGACGCGCGAGAACCTGGAGCGCCTGAACGACGTGCGGCAGGAGGTCGAGAAGAACCTCGACCACCTCAACCGCCAGGCCCGCGCCGCCGAGCGCTGGCAGAAGCTGAAGGCCGAGTCGGCGCGGGTCGAGGCCGAACTGAAGGCACTGTCGCTCAAGGCGCAGGAGATGGAGCTCGATGCGCGCGGCGCCGCGCTGCGCGAGAGCGAGAGCGAAATCGAGCGCATCACCGCCGAGCAGCGCGCCGTCGAGGCCCAGCTCGAGACCTTCCGCGACCGCCAGATCGCCGCCAGCGACCGCTTCAACGCGGTGCAGGCCGAGGTCTACCGGGTCGGCGGCGAGATCGCCCGCGTCGAGCAGCAGATCCAGCACAACAAGGACCTCGCCGAGCGTCTTCAGCACGCCGCGCGCGAGACCGAATCGCAACTGGCCGAACTCACCGGCCACCTGCTCGGCGACCGCGGCCAGATCGAGGAGATGACGCTGGCGCTGGAAGAGGCCACGCCGCGCATCGAGGCACTGGAGGCCGAGGCCGAATCGCGCAGCGAGGCGCTGCGGCTGGCCGAGCAGTCGCTGGCCGACTGGCAGGTGCGCTGGGATGCCTACGCCAAGGACAGCGGCGAGGCCGCACGCCTGTCCGAGGTCGAACGCACGCGGCTGGACTACCTCGATCGGCAGGCCCTGGAGATCGCCCGCCGCCTGGAGCAGCTGGAAGCCGAACGTGCGCAGGCCGACGTGGCGAAGATCGGCGAGGCCGCGGGCCTGCTCGATGCCGAGCAGGACACCCAGCGCGAGCGCGTCGAGACGCTGACCACGTCGCTGGACGAGCGCAAGCGCCATCTGGAGCAACTGACCGAACAGCGCAACGCCGCGCAGGCCGAGCTGTCGCGCTGCCGCCAGGCGATGGAGTCGGCGAAGGGCCGGCTCGCCTCGCTGGAGGCGCTGCAGCACGCCGCACTCGGGCAGGAGAAGGGCGAGGCGAAGGAGTGGCTGGAACGCATCGGCCTCGGCGGCCGGCGCCGGCTCGGCGAGGCGCTGGAAGTGGCCGACGGCTGGGAGCGCGCGGTCGAGACCGTGCTCGGCGGCGTGCTCGACGGTGTACTGGTCGACGGCCCGCACGACTTCGCCGACCGCTTCGGCGAACTCGGGCAGGCCAACGTCAGTCTCTTCGCGGATGCAGCGGGGGGCAGTGGCGCGGTCGGCACCCTGGCCGCCAACGTGCGCGGCCCGGCGGCCGTGCTGGCCCTGCTGTCGAAGGTGCGCACCGCCGAAAGCCTCGGCCAGGCGCGCGGTCTCGCGCGTCGCCTCGCACCCGGCGAGTCGGTCATCACCCCATCCGGCGAGTGGCTCGGCGCCGACTGGGCGCGGATCAGCCGCGGCAGCGCCGCGCAGCAGGGCGTGATCGCGCGCGAGCGCGAGATCCACGCCGCGACCGCCGAGCGCGACGCGCAGGAAGCCCGCTCGCAGGCGCTGCTGGAGCGCCTCGACCAGTTGAAGTCCGAGTCCGGCGACGCCGAGATTTCGCGCGACGACGCCCAGCGCGAGCTGTATGCCGCGCACCGCCGCCTGTCCGAGATCGCCGGCCAGCTGCAGAGCCACCAGGGACGCCTGGAGGCCGCGCGCCAGCGCAGCGCCCGCATCGAGCAGGAAACCGGCGAACTGCGCACGCGCCTGGCCGAGGTCGAGGAGCAGACCCGCGAATCGCGGCGCCAGCTCGACGCCTCGGTCGGCCGCATGGGCGACCTCGAGGCCGACCGCACGCGCCTCGACGCCGAGCGGCGCAGCCTGCTGGAGCGCCGCGAGGAGGCGCGCATCGATGCCCGCGAGGCGCGCGAACAGGCCCATGCGGTGTCGCTGCAGGTCGAGTCGCGCCGCGCCGCGCTGCGCGCGCTGGAGCAGTCGGTGGCGCGGATGGACACCCAGCAGCGCGCGCTGTCCTCGCGCGCGCAGGAAATCGCCGACCAGCTCGCCACCGGTGGCGAGCCGATGGACCGCCTGGACGCCGAGCGCCGCACCTACCTCGACCAGCGCCTGCTGGTCGACAAGGAACTGGTCGAGGCGCGCAAGGCGCTGGACGAGCTCGACGCCGAGACGCGCCAGTACGACACCGAGCGCCACCGCATCGAACGCGCGCTGGCCGAGGCGCGCGAGCGGCTGTCGGCGCAGCGGCTGGAAGAGCAGGGCACGCGCCTGCGCGCCGGCCAGCTGGCCGAGGCGATCGCTGCCGCCGGCTTCGACGCGCAGGCGGTGATCGCGGAACTCCCGCCCGAGGCCGATGCCGAATCGTGGCAGTCGCGCCATGTCGACCTGGAGGCGAAGATCAAGCGCCTCGAGCCGGTCAACCTCGCCGCGATCAGCGAACACGCCGAGCAGAGCGAGCGCAAGAACTACCTCGACGCGCAGTTGAACGACCTCAACACCGCGCTGGAGACGCTCGAGAACGCGATCAGGAAGATCGACCGCGAGACGCGCACGCGCTTCAAGGAGACCTTCGACAAGGTCAACCAGGGCCTGCAGGAACTCTTCCCGCGCCTGTTCGGCGGCGGCCACGCCTACCTCGAGCTCACCGGCGAGGACCTGCTCGACACCGGCGTGGCGATCATGGCGCGCCCGCCCGGCAAGCGGGTCACCAACATCTCGCTGCTGTCCGGCGGCGAGAAGGCGCTGACCGCGGTGGCGCTGGTGTTCGCCATCTTCCGCCTCAACCCGGCGCCGTTCTGCCTGCTCGACGAGGTCGACGCGCCGCTGGACGAGGCCAACGTCGGCCGTTTCTGCCAGATGGTGGCCGAGATGAGCGAGCGGGTGCAGTTCATCTGTGTCACCCACAACAAGGTGACCATGGAGGCGGCGCGCCAGCTGTGCGGGGTGACGATGCGCGAAGCCGGCGTCTCGCGGCTGGTGCAGGTCGACCTCGCCGAGGCCGCCAAGCTGGCCGGCGCGGCCTGAACCGCACCGGGCACGACCGAGTGACGCGCCGGTGCCATAATCGGCGCGACCGACCCGCAACGACCGGCCCCGCATGAGCGACGCCAACGTCCTGCGCCTGATCATCGCCGTCGCCGGCGCGATCCTGATCGGCGCGCTGTACTTCTTCGGCCGCCCGCGCAAGCCGGAGCAGGGACGGCCACGCCCGGCTCCAACGCGCCGTGCCGCACCCGGTGAACGGGTCGAGCCACGGATCGGCGAGGCGCCCGTCGACGACGACCTGCCGTCCCTGCGCGCCGTCGAGCCGGCGTTCGAACCCGCGCAGATGGAACTGCAGAGCGTGGGCGTCGACGAGGTCGCGACGCCGGAGCCGTCGCGAGAACCGCCGTCGTCGCCGCTGGGCCGACGCCCGGCCGAGGCGCGGATCGAGCGCATCGTGACCCTGCACGTTGCCGCCCGCGAGGGCGCCAGCATCGCCGGCCCGGAACTGGTGGTGGCAGCCGAGAAGGTCGGTCTCGAATTCGGCGACATGGGGATCTTCCACCGGCTGGTCGAGGGCCGTGCCGACCTGGGCCCGGTGTTCAGCGTCGCCAGCATGGTCAAGCCCGGCACCTTCGACATGGCGCGGATCGGCGAACTGCGCACGCCGGGGCTCACGGTGTTCATGACCCTGCCGGGCCCGGTGCGCGCGCTCGACGCCTGGGACGCGATGCTGCCCGCCGCGCAGCGCCTGGCCGAACTGCTCGATGCCCTGCTGCTGGATGCCGACCACAACGCGCTCGGCCGGCAGACGATCCAGCACCTGCGCGACGAACTGCGCGGCTTCGACCGGGCGCAGGAACGCAACGTCATCAAGCCGCGCCGCTGAGGCTTCGTCCATGAGCGACGCCGCCCGCCGCATCGAGGCCCTGCGCCGCGAGATCGAGGGCCACAACCACCGCTACCACGTGCTCGATGCGCCGACCATTCCGGACATCGCGTACGACCGCCTGGTGCGCGAACTGGAAGCGCTGGAGGCCGCGCACCCCGAGTTGCAGTCGCCGGACTCGCCGACGCGGCGGGTGGGCGCATCGCCGGTGGCGGAGTTCGCCGAGGTCCGGCACCGCGTGCCGATGCTGTCGCTGTCCAACGCCTTCGCCGACGACGAGGTCGAGACCTTCGTCGCACGCATCGCGGAGAAGGTGGGCACTGCGGAGGTCGACTTCTCGGTCGAACCCAAGCTCGACGGCCTCGCCATCAGCCTGCTGTACGAGGACGGCGTGCTGGTGCGCGGCGCGACCCGCGGCGACGGCGAGACCGGCGAGGACGTGACCCACAGCGTGCGCACGGTGCGCAGCGTGCCGCTGCGCCTGCGTGGCGACGACTGGCCGCGCACGCTCGAGGTGCGCGGCGAGGTCTACATGCCGCGCGCGGGTTTCGAGGCGATGAACGCGCAGGCCCGCGAGCGCGGCGAGAAGGTGTTCGCCAACCCGCGCAACGCGGCCGCCGGCAGCCTGCGCCAGCTCGACCCGAAGATCGCGGCCTCGCGTCCGCTGGCGTTCTTCGCCTATTCGGTGGGCCTGGTCGAGGGCGGGGCGCTGCCCGACCGCCACACCGCCACCCTGGCCCATCTCCGCGCTTGGGGGCTGCCGGTCTGCCCCGAGGCCGACGTCGCGGTGGGCGCAGCCGGCTGCCTCGACTACTTCAGGCGCATCGGCGCGCGCCGCGACACGCTGCCGTACGAGATCGACGGCGTGGTCTACAAGGTCGACCGCTACGACTGGCAGCAGGCGCTGGGCTTCGTGTCGCGCGCGCCGCGCTGGGCGATCGCGCACAAGTATCCCGCGCGCGAGGAGATGACCGTGCTGGAGGCGATCGACGTGCAGGTCGGCCGCACCGGCGCGATCACGCCGGTGGCGCGGCTCAAGCCGGTGCCGGTCGCGGGCGTGGTGGTCACCAACGCCACCCTGCACAACGAGGATCAGATCCGGCGCCTCGACGTGCGGGTCGGGGACACGGTGGTCGTGCGGCGCGCCGGCGACGTGATCCCCGAGGTGGTCGGCGTGGTCGCCGAGCGCCGGCCGCCGGATGCGACGCCGTGGACGATGCCGACCACCTGCCCGGTGTGCGGCTCGCGCCTGGAGCGCGGCAAGAAAGTCGCGCGGCAGACCAAGGCCGGCATCGAGTACGAGGACAGCGCCGTGCTCACCTGCACCGGTGGCCTGTTCTGCGCCGCCCAGGTGCGCGAGCGCATCATCCACTTCGCCAGCCGCCGCGCGATGGACATCGAAGGACTGGGCGACCGCTTCATCGAGGATCTCGTCGAGTTCGGCTTCGTGGAGACGCCCGCCGACCTCTACGCGCTCACGCTCGACGACCTGCTGGCGATGAAGCGCCGCGCCGACGAGCGCGACGGCACCACCCCGGAGACCGTGAAGAAGGGCAAGGTGGCCAGCAAATGGGCCGAGAACCTGCTCGGCGCGATCGACGCCAGCCGCGCCACCACGCTCGAGCGCGTGCTGTTCGCGCTGGGCATCCGCGACGTGGGCGAGTCCACCGCCAAGGCGCTGGCGCGCTGGTTCGGCTCGCTGGAGGCGCTGGCCGCCGCCGACGAGGCAGCACTGATGGCCGTGCCCGACATCGGACCGATCGTGGCCGCGCACGTGGTGGCGTTCTTCGCCGAACCGCACAACCGCGAGGTCGTCGAACGCCTGCGCGAACGCGGCGTGCGCTGGCCGGACCAGGCGCCGCAGCGCACGGCCGAGGGCCCGCTCGCCGGGCAGACCGTGGTGCTCACCGGCACCCTGTCGTCGATGGGGCGCGACGATGCGAAGGAGCGCCTGGAGGCCCTCGGCGCCAAGGCCGCAGGCAGCGTGTCGAAGAAGACCACCTTCGTGGTCGCCGGCGCTGAAGCCGGGTCCAAGCTCGACAAGGCGAACGAACTCGGCGTCCCGGTCCTCGACGAAGAAGCCTTCCTCGACCTCTTGCGCCGCCACGGCGCTGCGCCATGAGCGGCGACGACTGGCGTCCCACGGCCTCGATCGAGGCGCTGCGGCTGCGCGCCGCGCTGTACCGCCGCATCCGCGGATTCTTCGACGCGCGCGGCGTGCTGGAAGTGGAAACGCCGATCCTGTCCGAGGCCGGCAACACCGACCCCAACATCGAAAGCCTGCGCGCGCGCTTCGATGGGCCGACGTCGGCCGGCGCACGCGAACGCTGGCTGCGCACCTCGCCCGAGTATCCGCTCAAGCGCCTGCTCGCCGCCGGCATCGGCGACTGCTACGAACTCGGCCGCGTGTTCCGCAACGGCGAGTCGGGTGTCCGCCACAACCCCGAGTTCACGCTGCTGGAGTGGTATCGCGTCGGCTGGGACCACCATCGACTGATGGACGAGGTCGCGGAACTGGTCGGCGAGGCGCTGGCGCTCGTGGGGCGCGCGCTGCCGATCCGCAAGCGGACCTACGCCGAGGTCTTCCTCGCCCACGCCGGCGTCGATCCGCACCGCGCCACCGACGACGCCCTGCGCGCCGCGCTGGGCGACGTGCGCATCGACGGGACGGGCCTCGCGCGCGACGACTGGCTGGACCTGCTGCTGACCCATCGCATCGAACCCGCGCTGGCGGCTTCAGGGCACATCGAACTCGTCCATGACTTCCCCGCCAGCCAGGCCGCGCTGTCGCGCATCCGTGCAGGGGATCCGCCGCTGGCTGAGCGCTTCGAGTGCTACGTCGACGGCGTCGAACTCGCCAACGGCTACCACGAGCTCGTCGATGCCGCTGAGCAGCGCGCCCGTTTCGACGCCGACCTCGCGCGCCGTCGCGGGCGCGGCGCGGTGCCGCCCCCGGCGGACGAGCGCCTGCTGGCGGCGCTCGGCCACGGACTGCCCGCGTGCGCCGGAGTAGCCCTCGGGATCGATCGCCTGCTGATGGTGCTGCAGGGCACCGTCGCCATCGCGAAGGTGCTGGCGTTCCCGTTCGACCGCGCCTGAGTGCGTTTCCCCCGCGTTTCTGCTGCGTCGGCAGCCGGCGTCCCGGCGCCGGATGGGCACGGTGTTAAGAACGCGTTGATATGTCGTTGCGGTTTCGTGAATACTGTGTCGCGGCGTGGCGGGGAAGGGGGCCCCGCGGCGCCGTGCCGGCGAAACCCGGAAGGTCGATCGGGAGCCGCCTCCGCAGGAGCCGGTGCGCATCCGCGCGCCCGGACCAACCACAGAATGGGGAGTCATCCATGAAGCACACACGCCAACCGCTCGCACGCGCGATCCGCGCCGCGCTCTGCCTCGGCGCCACCACCGTGGCGCTGTCGATCGCCGTGCCGCTGGCGGCGCAGGAAAAGACGCTGGAGCGCATCGAGGTCACCGGATCGCGCATCAAGAAGGCCGAGATCGAAGGCCAGGCGCCGGTCCAGGTCATCACGCGGGAGCAGATCGACCAGTCGGGCGTGAGCTCGGTGGCCGACCTGCTGCAGCAGCTCACGGTGTCGGGCTCGGCGCTCAACACCAAGTTCAACTCCTCCGGCAACTTCGGCTTCCCGCCGGACGGCGGCGGCGTGGGTGCCGGCGCGGCGACGGTGGACCTGCGCCACCTCGGCGCCAAGCGCGTGCTGGTGCTGGTCGACGGGATCCGCTGGGTCAACGAGAGTTCCGGCTCCGGCGTCGGCGGCGTGGTCGACCTCAACACCATCCCGCTGGCGGTGATCGACCGCATCGAGGTGCTCGAGGACGGCGCCTCGTCGATCTACGGCTCCGACGCGATCGCAGGCGTGGTCAACATCATCACCCGCCGCAGCGCCGACGGCGTGCACCTGCACCTCGGCTACGGCGAGAACGAAGAGGGCGACGGCGCCACCACCGACGCGGAGGTCGGCTTCGGCGGCAGCGGCGAGCGGCACACCTTCTTCCTGGCCGCCAGCTACCACGAGACCGACGCGATCTTCTCGCGCGACCGCGAGCTCTCCAGCTTCCCGGTGCCCGGCACCGGCGTCGCACTGGGCAGCTCGTCGATCCCGGCCGGCCGCTTCATCGTGCGCGACCCCAACACCGGCCGCACGCTGGACATCGTGCCGAACGGCCTCAACCCGGTCTACAACCCGGCGCAGACCTGCCCGGGGCCGCGCACCGACGGCTTCCGCTGCTTCACCAGCGCCGATCGCTTCAACTTCGCACAGTTCAACCTGCTGCTGACGCCGAGCGAACGGCGCAGCCTGTTCGGCCAGGCACGGGTCGACCTCGGCGAAGACATGCAGTGGTGGATCAAGGGCCTGTACAACAACCGCGAGTCGCTGAACCAGGCCGCGCCCGAGCCGTTCTTCTTCGGCGCCGCGGTGCCGTCGAACTTCTGGGCCGACAACGTCCGCATCCCGCGCAACCACCCGTTCAACCCGTTCGGCTTCGATCTGAACGGCGGGGCAGGGGGCAACTTCCAGCTCGGCGGGCGCCGCCCGCTGGAGGGCGGCCCGCGCCGGTTCTTCCAGGACGTCGACACCTGGTACTTCGCCACCGGACTGGAGGGCACGGTCGGCTTCGCCGATCGCAGCTGGTTCTGGGACCTCAACGCCGTGTTCAGCGAGAGCAAGGCGGTGCAGACCAACTTCGGCAGCTACAACGCGCGCCGGGCCTTCATCGCGCTGGGCGACCCCGCCGTCTGCGCGGCCAACCCGGGCTGCACGCCGCTCAACATCTTCGGCCAGGGCAGCATCACGCCCGCGATGCTGGCCTACATCCAGCCGGTGCTGACCGACCGCAGCGACAACCAGCTCACGCAGTTCTCCGCGAACCTCAGTGGCGACCTGTTCGAGCTGCCGGCCGGCCCGCTGTCCTTCGCCACCGGCTACGAACACCGCGAGGTCGAGGGCTCCTACCGGCCGGACGGGCTGACCATTGCCGGTGAATACAACGGCGTGGTCTCGCGGCCGACCGCGGGCAGCTTCGACGTCGACGAGTTCTTCGTCGAGTTCAACGTGCCGCTGCTGGCCGACGTCACCGCCGTGCAGTCGCTGGACCTCAGCATCGCCGCCCGTTATTCGGACTACTCGACCTTCGGCGGCGAGACCACCGGCAAGGCCGGGCTTCGCTGGCAGGTGAACGACCAGCTGCTGCTGCGCGGCACCTTCGCCGAGGGCCTGCGCGCGCCCAACGTGGGCGAGCTCTTCGGCGGCCTGAGCGGCTTTGACGCGGTGCTCAACGACCCGTGCTCGGCGAACCGTCCTGGCGGCCGCGCGCCCAACTGCACCCAGCTCGGCGTGCCGGCCAGCTACGTGCAGCCGAACCCGCAGATCTCGGTGCTCACCGGCGGCAACATCGCCCTCGAGCCCGAGACCTCGGACAGCTTCACGGCGGGCTTCGTGTTCAGCCCGGCGTTCGGCGCGGATGCCGCGTGGTCCAAGCGCCTCGACTTCGAGGTCACCTACTACGACCACGAGATCGACGGCGGCATCCAGGCGGTCGACGCGCAGACCCAGCTGAACCTGTGCGTGCAGACCCTCAGCGACGCCTTCTGCAACGGCATCAGCCGCAACAGCCTCGGCGCCATCGACCGCTTCGAGAACTTCCTGACCAACATCGGGCGGATCGAGACCAACGGCTACGACCTGAACATCGGCTGGGCCCTGCCGGAGTCGAACTGGGGCGATTTCGTCGTCTCCTGGCGCAACACGTGGGTCGACGACTACGAGGCGATCGGCGCCGCGGGCGCCCGCCAGCCGCAGGGCGTGGGCATCGAGGTGTCGAACAGCGCGATCCCGGAGTGGACCTCCAACCTCGGGCTGGCCTGGTCCTACGGTGACTTCGACGCCGGCTGGACTATGCGCCACGTGAGCGACCTCGAGGAGTCGTGCGGTTCGGCGGCGACGTTCCCGGTCTGTCGCAACGACCCGCGCACGGGCCGCAACCGCCTCGGCAGCACGACCTACCACGACCTGCAGGTGGCGTGGGAGACGAAGTGGATCGCCGACATGAAGCTGACCGCGGGCGTCAACAACGCCTTCGACAAGGCGGCCCCGATCTGCCTGTCGTGCACGCTCAACGGCTACGACGCGTCGACCTACGACGTGCCCGGCCGCGTGTGGTACCTGCGCGCCGACTTCAAGTTCTAAGCGCAGCGCGCGCTGCCCCGGGCATGGCCCCGGGGCAGCGTGGTTCAAGAGGCCTCGTCGCCCGCCAGCGGCACGTCGCGCGGCCGGCTTGCCGCATCACCGGGCTGCATCCCGCGCAGGGTGAGCCACAGCCCCGCGGCCGCCGCCGCGGCGGCGAACAGGAAGGCCGCACGACCGCCCCCGATGCCCCAGAACTGGCCGGCCAGCAGCGCGCCGGTGACGCCGCCGAGGCCGGACGACAGCCCGTAGAGCAGTCCCTGGCCTTGCCCGAGCAGGCGACCCGGGAACAGGCGCGCCGTGCGCTGCATGCCAGCGGAATGGAACAAACCGAAGGTCAGCGCGTGGCCGAGCTGCGCGATCGACAGCGCGATCGCCGAACCGGGCACCAGCGCGGTGGCGATGAAGCGCAGCACCGCGGCCACCATGCACCAGCGCATCAAGCGCACCGCGCCATGCCGCTCCAGCAGGCGCGCGGCGAACCAGAACATCACGATCTCGGCCAGCACGCCGATCGCCCAGAACAGCCCCAGCGCGCCCTTGCTGTAGCCGGCCTCGGCGAGGTGCAGGGAGAAGAACACGTAGTATGGCCCGTGCGCGACCTGCATCAGGAACCCGGCGCCGATCAGCGCGGCGACGCCCGGGCGGCGCAGGCTGCTGGCCAGCGACTCGCGCGGGCCGTCGTCGCGGTGCGCGGGGCCGTAGTCGTTGGCGAACGCGGCGATCAGCAGCAGGCCGAACATCGGCAGCATCACCCACGGCAGCCAGCCGATGCCGATGCGGTCGAACAGCGGCCCGAGCGCGGTCGCGGTCAGCAGGAAACCCACCGAACCCCACAGCCGGATGCGTCCGTAGCGATGCGGCGCCTCGGTGAGGTGCGACAGCGTGACCGCCTCGAACTGCGGCATGATCGCGTTGTAGAAGAAGCTGAACGCCGCCATCACCGCCACCAGCGCGATCAGCGGCGCCTGCGGCCACAGAAAGCCGGCGAACGCCAGGACGGTGAGCGCCGCGCCGATCCGCAGCCAGTGGATCGGCCGCTTCGAGCTCAGCACCAGGTGGCCCCAGGCGCTGGGCGAGAGCACGCGCGTGCCGTACCACAACGACATCATCCCGCTGATCGCCACCGCCGACAGGCCCTGGTGGTCGAGCCACAGCGGGAAGTAGGGCGAGAACGCCCCGAGCGCCGCGAGGTAGAAGAAATAGAACCCCGACAGGCGCAGCGTGGGGACCGGCGCCATCAGCCCGCTGCCGCCGTCGCGCCGGTCAGAACGGCAGGTCCAGCGCGGCGCACAGATAGTCGACCAGCGGTGCGGTCGCCTTGAAGTGCGAGGCGAGCAGGTTCGGCAGGCGCGGCGAGCACATTTCGGCATCGTCGAGCGGCGCCACCACGCTGAAGCCCTTGCGCTTGAGGTCGTCGATCAGCGGGTGTGCCGGGTCGTAGCCGCGCGGTGCACGGCTGAGCGTTTCGCCCGCGAATGCGTAGCGCCGCGCGAACATCGGCGCGCGCGTCGCCGCCGTCCACGCCGCCGGGTTGTCGACGATGAAGTCACGGATGCGGCGCAGGGTCGGCGGCTCCGGATGCCACAGGCCCGCGCCGACGAAGCAGTTGCCGGGCTGCAGGTGGAGGTAGAACGACGGCGCCTCGATGTCGCGACCGCGCGCGTGGAAGAAACGCGCGCCCGACCACGTCTTGTATGGCGACTTGTCGCCGGAGAAGCGCGTGTCGCGCTGGATGCGGAACAGCGAGCCACCGACCAACCGGGGGTCGGCGCGGTAGTGCGCGCTGATCTTCGACAGCGGCGCGTCCATCGCCGCGATCACCGCCAGGAAGGGCTGCCGCACGTGGTCCTCGTAGCGCGCCTTGTGGGCGGCGAACCAGGCGCGGTCGTTGTGGCGCGCGAGTGCGCGCAGGAAGGTGAAGGCGGCGGGCGTGAAGCAGGCAGGCGTCATGCGGCGAATTCGGCGGTGAGGGTGCGGCCCCAGTCGAGGTAGCGGTCGAGCAGGGCCTGTTGCGGGCCGCTGGCGCCGGCGCGCAGCGCGGCGATGCGGGCTTCATAGCTGGCAAGATCGAGCGTGCCGAGCGGGTCGCCGCCCAGCAGCCGGCGACGCCGCTGCTCGCGCCAGCGCGCGCGCTCCGGCGGCGACAGCGTATCGGGCCAGTTGGCGACGCGGTAGCGGAACAGCAGTTCGCGATAGCGCGGATCGGCGAACGGGAAGTCCTCCGTGCCGAGCCGTTCGGGCGGGGTGGCCCGCACGCGCCGCAGCAGCGGTCGGTCGCCATCGGGCAGGAAGCCGCCATACAGCGCGAGTTCCGGATCCGCGGCCGGGGCGCGATCGCGGCCCGCGGCGCCGAACACCGCGCGCACCTTGGCGGGCAGCCCTTCGGCCGCGCGGATCCGCTCCAGGTGGCGCTCGCAGGTGGCGACGTCGAGGCCGATGCGGGCGGTGTCGACGCCGGCCAGCGTGCGCAGCGGCGCCAGCGCCGGGCTGCGGTTGGCCTGCACCAGTTTCAGCGGCACCCGCGCCAGGTCCTCCGGCAGGTCCTCGCGCGCGGTGAACACGCGGTCGGCCAGCGACTCGGCGTCGAGCGCGATCAGGTCGTCGGGCGGCACCGCGAGGTCGTAGACGATCACGCCGTTGCGGTTGACCGGATGCTCGGCCAACGGCACCACCATCGCCAGGCAGCCGCGCTGCGCGGGGTAACGCTGCGAGGCGTGCAGCACCGGCGTCATGCCGACCCAGTCCAGCAACTCCATGGCGCGGCGCTTCTGGCGCAGGCCGAAGTGCCAGTCGAACAGGCGCGGCTGGCGCTGCTTGAGCTGGCGCGCCAGGGCGAGCGTCGCTTCGACGTCGCCGAGCGCGTCGTGCGCCTTGCGGTGGGCGAGGCCGTTGGCGCGCGCGAGGTCTTCGAGTCGGAAGCTCGGCGCGCCGTCCTCGCGCGACGGCCACTGCAGGCCGTCGGGGCGAAGCGCGTAGCACAGCCGCGCGAGGTCGATCAGGTCCCAGCGCGAGTTGCCGTGCTCCCACTCGCGCGCGTAGGGATCGAAGAAGTTGCGGTAAAGCAGGTGGCGGCTGAACTCGTCGTCGAAGCGGATCGAGTTCCAGCCGGCAGCGCAGGTGCCGGGCTCGGCCAGTTGCACGTGCACGGCTGCCGCGAACGCCGCTTCGGCGAGTCCGGTGGCCGCGAGCTCCTGCGGCACCAGGCCGGTGACGAGACCCGCCTCGGGGGAGGGCAGTCGATCGCGCGGCGGCGCGCACCAGAGCACCACCGGCTCGGCCACCGGCTCGAGGTCCATGCCCGTGCGCCACGCGGCGAACTGCAGCGGCCGGTCGCGCCGCGGATCCGCGCCGCTGGTTTCGTAGTCGTGCCAGAGGAAGGTCGCGTCGGACGCGGTCATCCGCGCAGTATCGCCGCGCGCGGCGCCCGCGCCAATGGGCGCGGGACGACGGATCAGCGTGCCGCGCGCAGGGTGCCGCCGCCCAAGGTCGGCGGCGCCGTGCTGCCGGGCAGGTGCAGCATCGGCATCGCCACCGCGTGGCCTTGCGCGACGTCCACGCCGCAGGCCAGCAGCGCCGGCAGCGCGGCCGGGTTCTCGACGCACTCCGCGACCGTGCGCTTGCCGGCGGCGCGCGCGATCGCGGCGAGGCCGGAGATGATCGCCCGGTCCAGCGGATCGCCCGGCAGGCCCTGCACCAGGGAGCCGTCGATCTTGAGATAGTCGGCGTCGAGCGTGCGCAGGCTGCCCAGCGACGACAAGCCGCTGCCGAAGTCGTCGACCGCGAGCCCGCAACCCAGCGCGCGCAACGCGGCCAGCGGCGCGCGCAGCGCCTCTTCGGCGGCCAGCGCGCCGGCCTCGCTGAGTTCGAACACCAGCGACGCGGCTTCCGCGTTGTGCTGTACCAGGCGATCGGTCACGAAGGCCACGAAACCGGGGCTCGCCAGCGCCTGCGCCGACAGGTTGATCGACAGCACGATCGGGCGCCCGGAGCGCGCCTCGCGCAGCGCGCGCAAGGCGCGATCCAGCACCCAGCGGTCGATCTCCGGCATCAGCCCGAAGCGTTCGGCCGACGGCAGGAAAGCCCCCGGCAGCACCAGGCTGCCGCCCGGTTCGCGCAACCGCAGCAGGACCTCGAACTTGGCGGGGCGATCGGGGTTGCGCGACAGTTGGCGCTCCCACAGGCCCGGTTCGCCCGGCGCCGGATCGTCCTCGATCGCCGCCAGCGGCACCATCGGCTGGAAGCACAGCACGAAGCGATCGGTGCGCAGCGCCTCCTCGAGGCGCGCCGACCAGCCGAGGTCGAGGTCCATCGCCGCGCGCCCGCCGCTGTCCTCGCGGTAGACGTGTGCCTGGTTGCGCCCGGCGTTCTTGGCCAGGTGCAGCGCGATGTCGGCGGCCGCCATCGCGTCGCCTGCCGACGCGGTGGCGCTGTCGATCGCCGCCACGCCGATCGACACCGTGACCCGGTAGGTCTTGCCGCCGTAGACGAACGGCGCGCGGGTGAGCGCGCGGCGGAAGCCTTCGGCCAGCGTGGCCGCCTCGCCGCGCGGCACGTTGCGCAGGATCAGCGCGTACTCGTCGCCGCCCATGCGCGCGAGGTGGTCGCTGCCGCGCAGGCGCGACTTCAGGCGCATCGACACCTCGACCAGCAGCTGGTCGCCGGCGGTGTGGCCCGCGGTGTCGTTGATGTACTTGAAGCGGTCGAGGTCGACGAACAGCACCAGCGAGGACTGGTCGGTGCGCTTGAGCCGCGCGATCTCCTGCTCGAGCTGGGCCTCGAACCACGCGCGGTTGTGCAGCTTGGTCAGCGCGTCGTGCTCAGCCTGCCAGCGCAGCTCCTCTTCCAGCAGGCGCCGCGCGGACACGTCGCGGAAGGCGACCACCGACCCGCGGCGCTCGCCGTCGACCGAAAGTGGGTAGACCGTGCACTCCACCGGCACCGCGCGGCGACCGGCGGTCCAGAACGTGGTCTGCCAGGCCGGCACCGCGTTGCCGCTGGCGTAGGCCTGGACCAGGAACGAGGCCGCGCGCGGCATCGCCGTGCCATCCTCGAATGCATGGTGGAAGGCCTCGAAGGCGTCGCGGCCGACCAGGTCGCACGGCGCCGCGAGGCCGAGGATGTCGAGCGCGGCGGGGTTGACGAAGGTGATCCGGCCTTCGGTGTCGACGCCGTATACGCCGTCGCCGACCGACGACAGGATTCCCTCCAGCCGGCGCCGCTCGGCGTCGATCGCCTTGCGGTCGGCGATGGTGCGCGACAGCGAGGCCACGCGCGCCAGGAACAGTTCGCGCGCCTCGCTCTTGAACAGGCACTCGACCGCGCCGGCGGCGAGCGATTCGGTGATCACCGCATCCGAGTACGTGCCGGTGATGGTCGCGCACAGGATGTGCGCGGTGGACGGATCGGCGCGCAGCGCGGCGATCAGGCCCGTGCCGAGCATGCCGGGCATCAGATAGTCGACCACCACGATGTCGAACGGCTCGCGGCGCGCGAGGGCGAGCCCCGCGTCGGCATTCGGGGCGACCTGGACCTGGTAGCCGTGCTTGTGCAGCAGGCGCGAGAACGCGAGGCGCACGGTCGCCGAATCGTCGACCAGCAGGATGCGCATGGCGCCGCCGTCCACCCGCGGCGCGGGTACGCTGGCCGGACGCAGCAGCTGGTCGAGCGCCTCCGGGGCCTCGATGTAGTCGGACCAGGGCAGCAGCGAGGTGCGCGGCCGCGTCATGCGCCAGTTCATCGCCCCCGCGCTGCCGGAATCGGACAGCACGAGCACGGGCAGGTGCTCGAAACGGTCGGCGTGCAGCAGGCCGAACACGTCCTCGACCACGCCGTCCACGTGTTCCGGCCAGCCGACCAGGACCGCGCTGTAACCACCGGCCGTGTCCACGCTGCGCGCGAGCACGCCGTAGGCGTCATCGAGCGACGCCAGCGCGGTGACCGCATAGCCACGCTCCGCCAGCAGCGCGGACAAGGCGCGCCGCCGGGTCTGGGAGGACTCGGCCAGCAGGACGGGCTTCAAGTGGATTTCCCCTGGTCACGCGCCGCACGCAGCGCGTCGGATACAGAGGCTAACGGCGCGACCGCGGCGCGCCAAGGCGGAAAAGGCGCCGCCCGGTCACCCGGGACCGCCGATCGACCCACCGTTACAGAGTTTCACGCCATGGGCGGTCGCGGCGCTGCCGGCGTCGCCGCGCCGCCGGCCCGGCTCACTGGTAGCCGTAGAACTCGCGCAGCATCTGTTCGGCACCGCGATACTCGGCGGCGCTGGCTTCCTCGAAGCGCGTGATGCCGAGTTCGTTCAGCACTTCGTACACCGACGGGTCTTCGTGCAACTTGAGCAGGGCGGTCTTGATGTCGGCCTTGATCTGCGGATCGAGGCCGGACGACGCGGACAGCGCGATGCCCGGGAACTCGCGCGAGGTGCGCAGCGGGATCAGGTTGGGGTACTGCGCCTGCAGCCAGGTCGGCACGATCGTCGCGTCCGCCTCGCCGGCGAACACGATTTCCACGCCGTCGCGCCAGGACGACGCCGACGACAGGATGTTGGGCTGCGACACCGGGTTGGGGAAGAATTCCAGCAGCAAGGCGAAGCCCAGGCTGGGGCTCGGCATGGTCACGATGTTGCGGCCGTACAGCGACTCCAGCGTGGGGTTCTCCAGGGTGTCGCCGGCCAGCAGGGTGTAGCTGGTCGGTTCCGCGGTGCGGACCAGCGGCTCGGCGCCGAAGCGCTGCACGCGGTAGTCGGTGATCGGCGGCTCGGCGAGCATCAGGTCGACGGCCGCGTTCTGGCGCACGTCGCGCCAGAAGAAGTGGTAATTGCGCGGCGTGACCAGTTCGATCCGGTGGCCGGTGGCGGTGCCGAGGTAACTGATCAGCGGCGCGTAGACCTCCGCCGCGCGCTCCGGCGTGTAGAAGGGCTCGACCAACATCTTCAGGTCGGCCGCGCGCGCCGGGGCGACCACCGTCGCCCAGCCCAAGAGTGTGACAGCCAAGGCGCCGAAAATCCGTGGCCAGACAAGGACTCGCGTGATCTTCTTCATGTAGCCTCCCCTGAGGCTGCCGCTATAGCATTTTCGCCGCGTCGGCGCCAGCGCCGGGCAGGGGATCGAAGCGGGCGACGGCCTCGCCCTGGCGCAGCTGGGCCGGCGCGTCCTCGCGCGCGACCAGCAGCAGGGCGACGCCGGCGGGCGTCATGGCGGCCTGCACGGTTTCGGCCATCGTCTCTCCGCCGGGCGCCGCGTCATCGGCGAGCCAGCGCGAGCCAGGCGCCGGCAGGGCGCCGCCCGCAGGCAGCCAGCCGACCCGGGGACCGCGCTTGTTGCGGCCCAGGAAATGGGTGCGCGCGACGATCTCCTGGCCCGGGTAGCACCCCTTGCCGGTGCTGAAGGCCGCCACCCGCTGCAACGCGAGCGCGTGCGCGGTGAAGGCATCGACCGCGGCGTCCTCGATCCGCGGCAGCGCGTCGAGCACGTCGAACGCGCGCCACGCCTCGGCGGCCGAGCGGTCGATCGGTGCTGCGTCACCCGCCGGGACCGATGCGATATCGAGCCAGCGTCCGCCGACACCGCCCAAGGCCAGCCGCCAGCCGTCGGGCCGGTCGGCGAGGGCGCCGGAGGCATGCGGCACGGGCGTGGGCGGACCGCCGGCATGGCCTTCCAATGTGAAGGGCGCGGCAGACAAGGCGACCTTGCGGCGCAGGACGAAGCGCTGCAGCGCGGCCAGCAGCGCATCGCGCCGCGACACCGGCACGATCCACAGCAGGCGCTGGTCGGTCGGGCGCAGCAGGGGACCGAAGCCCAGCACGCGGCCCTGCGGGGACAGCAGGGCCGCCCACATCCAGTGCGCCACCGGCAGCGTGGCGACGTCGGCGGCCAGTTGCGCCTGCGCGAAGGGCACCGCGTCCGGCCCGTCGAAGGCGAGCACCGCCAGGTCGTCGAGCACGCCCGGAAGGGCGCCCTGCAGGCGCGAAATTCGCGTGTTCGACGTTTCGCTTGCTTGTTTCATCACGGCCCGGCGCGATAACCTTCCGCCGCTTTGGAGGACCCGATGATAAGCGAGTCGAACACGCAGCCCGCACCCGCGCCCCAGGCGCCGCGGACCGATGGCGACTCGGTCGGCGTCCGACCGGAGAAAGAAGTGGGCGGCCGCCCCGGTCCCGATCCGACGCGCTACGGCGACTGGGAAAAGAACGGCCGCTGTATCGATTTCTGACGGCGTCGAGCCCGGCGCCCGCCGCACGAGGTCCACGGAATGAGCAGCTCGCCATCCGGCAGCAAGCGTCCCCTGTCACCCTTCATGATCGGGCCGTACTACCGGCCGCAACTGACCTCCACGCTGTCCATCCTGCATCGCATCACGGGCGTTGCCCTGAGCGCGGGCGCGCTGGGCTTCGCCTGGTGGCTGCTCGCCACCGCGGCGGGGCCCCACCAGCACGTGGTGTTCGACAACTTCATCCGCAGCCTGCCCGGCACCGTGCTGCTCCTGCTGGTCGTGTTCTCGCTCGTCTACCACTGGCTCAACGGCCTGCGCCACCTGCTGTGGGACGCCGGCTGGGGGCTCGAGATCCCGCGTGCCTACGCCACCGGCTGGGTGGTGGTGGCGCTGTCGGGCGTGCTCACCGCGGGCATCGGCTGGGCGATGATCGCCACGCGGGGTGCGGCATGAGCCTGCGCCATCCGCTCGCCCGCGTGCGCGGGCTCGGGTCCGCGAAGGAAGGCACCGGGCACTGGGTCGCGCAGCGCATCACCGCGGTCGCGCTGATGCCGCTGGCGGTGTGGTTCCTGGTCTGCGCGTTCGGGCTCGGCAGCTACGCCGACGCGCGCGCGTTTCTGGCCCAGCCGCTCAACGCGGTCCTCACCGCGGCGCTCGTATTCTGCATCTTCCACCACGCGCAGCTCGGCCTGCAGGTGGTGATCGAGGACTACGTGCACCTGCGCTGGCTGGAGATCGTGCTGCAAGTGGTGGTCAAGTTCACCGCCTTCCTCGCCGGGCTGGCCAGCCTGCTGGCCATCGTGCGCATCGTGCTCGGGACCTGATCCAGCATGTCCGCCTACAAGATCACCGAACACAAGTACGACATCGTCGTGGTCGGCGCCGGCGGCGCGGGCCTGCGCGCCACCTTCGGGCTGGCGCAGAAGGGCCTGACCACCGCCTGCCTGACCAAGGTCTTCCCGACCCGCTCGCACACCGTGGCCGCGCAAGGCGGCATCTCGGCCGCGCTCGGCAACATGGGCGAGGACGACTGGCGCTTCCACTTCTACGACACCATCAAGGGGTCGGACTGGCTGGGCGACCAGGACGCCATCGAGTACATGTGCAAGGAGGCCATCCCGGCCATCATCGAACTCGAGCACTACGGCGTGCCGTTCAGCCGCACCGAGGACGGACGCATCTACCAGCGCCCCTTCGGCGGCATGACCACGCACTACGGCAAGGGCACGGCGCAGCGCACCTGCGCGGCCGCCGACCGCACCGGACACGCGATCCTGCACACGCTCTACCAGCAGTCGCTGGCGCACGATGCGCGCTTCTTCATCGAGTACTTCGCCCTCGACCTGATCTTCGACGCCGAGGGCGCCTGCCGCGGCGTGCTGGCGTTGGACATGGCGGAAGGCACGCTGCACCTGTTCCGCTCGCACGGCGTGGTGCTGGCCACCGGCGGCTACGGCCGCGCCTACTTCAGCGCCACGTCGGCCCACACCTGCACCGGCGACGGCGGCGGCATGGCGCTGCGCGCCGGCCTGCCGCTGCAGGACATGGAGTTCGTGCAGTTCCACCCGACCGGCATCTACGGCTCCGGCTGCCTCATCACCGAGGGCTCGCGCGGCGAGGGCGGCTACCTCACGAACTCGAAGGGCGAGCGCTTCATGGAGCGCTACGCGCCCAACGCCAAGGACCTCGCCTCGCGCGACGTGGTCAGCCGCGCGATGACGATGGAGATCCGGGAAGGGCGGGGCGTGGGCGGCAACGCCGACCACATCCACCTCAACCTGCACCACCTCGGCGCCGACGTGCTGCACGAGCGCCTGCCGGGCATCTCCGAGACGGCCAAGATCTTCGCCGGCGTCGACGTCACCAAGGAGCCGATCCCGGTGCTGCCGACCGTGCACTACAACATGGGCGGCCTGCAGACCAACTACCACGGCGAGGTGGTCACGCTGCGCAACGGCGATCCCGACGCCGTGGTGCCGGGCCTGTACGCCATCGGCGAGGCGGCCTGCGTCTCGGTGCACGGCGCGAACCGCCTCGGCTCGAACTCGCTGCTCGACCTCGTGGTGTTCGGCCGCGCGGTGGCCAACCGCTGCGCGGAGACGATGCGCCCGAACCAGCCGCATCCCGCGCTGCCGGCCTCGGCCACCGACAAGGCGCTGGCCAACCTCGACCGGTTGCGCAATGCCTCCGGTGGCACGCCGACCGCGAAGATCCGCGCCGACATGCAGCGCGTGATGCAGAACAACGCCGCCGTGTTCCGCACCGGCGAGACGCTCAAGGACGGCGTGGCGAAGATCACCGCGGTGCATGAGTCCTTCGCGGACGTGAAGGTGGCGGATCGGTCCCTGGTCTGGAACTCCGACCTGATCGAGACGCTGGAACTGCAGAACCTGCTCGGGCAGGCCGTGGCGACCCTGGTGTCGGCGGAGAACCGCAAGGAGTCGCGCGGCGCGCACGCACGCGAGGACTTCAAGGACCGCGACGACGAGCACTGGATGAAGCACACCTTGTGCTGGGTGGACGAGCAGGGCAAGACCCGCATCGACTACCGACCGGTGCACCTGAACACGCTGACGAAAGACGTCGATCCGGTGCCGCCGAAGGCGCGCACGTACTGAGCGGATGCCGCAGACCATGGCCGAATTCAGCCTTCCGAAGAACTCCAAGGTCCAGCCGGGCAAGCACTTCGCCGCCCAGGGCGCGAAGCGCACGCAGGTGTTCAAGATCTACCGCTGGAACCCGGACGACGGCGCCAACCCGCGCACCGACACGTACGAGGTCGACATGGACGCGTGCGGGCCGATGGTCCTGGACGCCCTGATCAAGATCAAGAACGAGATCGACCCGACGCTGACCTTCCGCCGCTCCTGCCGCGAGGGCATCTGCGGCTCCTGTGCGATGAACATCGACGGCACCAACACGCTGGCCTGCACCAAGGCCTGCGCCGATGTCTCGGGCGAGGTGCGCGTCTACCCGCTGCCGCACATGCCGGTGATCAAGGACCTGGTGCCGGACCTCACGCACTTCTATGCGCAGTACGCCTCGATCAAGCCGTGGCTGCGCACGCAGAGCCCGACCCCGGCCGACCGCGAGCGCCTGCAGTCGCCGGACGACCGCAAGAAGCTCGACGGGCTGTACGAGTGCATCCTGTGCGCCTGCTGCAGCACCTCGTGCCCGTCGTACTGGTGGAACGGCGACCGCTACCTGGGCCCTGCGATCCTGCTGCAGGCCTACCGCTGGATCGTGGATTCGCGCGACGAGGACACCGGCGCGCGGCTCGACGACCTGGAGGATCCGTTCCGCCTCTATCGCTGCCACACCATCATGAACTGCGCGAAGACCTGCCCCAAGGGACTCAATCCCGCCAAGGCGATCGCGGAGATCAAGAAGCTGATGGTGCAGCGGCGTGGGCTCTGAGCCACCGGGCTCGCGTCGGCACCTGCCGGAGTTGCGCTGGCCTTATCGGATCGCGGGTGGACTGGTGGCGTTGGTCGGTCTGCCCGGCCACCTGAAGTCGCTGTTCGACGGTATCGTCAAGGGCGATTGGACCTCGTCGCTCTATGGTTCGGTCTGGATCGCCTCGATCACCTTGGCCATGACGATCGTCTTCGGTGCTGCTGCGATTCTGGGCCGGGTGCCCAGGCCCCTGTGGCGGCTTTTCGTCTGGTCCAGCGACAGACCGTGAACGCCGACCGACTGCCACGCCTGCGCTGGCGGTGCCGGCGCGGCATGCGCGAACTGGACCAATTGTTCGTCGGGTGGCTGGACCGACATGGCGCCACGGCCGACCCGTTCACCCTCGACGCCTTCGAGGCCCTGCTGGCCGTCGAGGACAGCGACCTCTGGGCCTGGTGCATGGGCCGCGGCGCGCCGGAACGTGCCGACTGGCAGGCGATCCTTGGCCAGATCCGAAGCCCCGCTGGTCCTTGAAACGCGCGCCTCGCGCGGATTCCGGCTCGGTCTCGTCGCGCTCGCCGCGGCGGCCCTCGGCGCGGTGCTGATGGCCGACCTGCCGCTGGCCATCGCGCCGCCCTTGGCGCTGTTCGTCGCGCTGGCCACGCTCCGGGCCTGGCGCAGCCACGCCTGGGCCGCGGCGCTGCGCCTGCGCCTGTCGGCCGACGGCATGCTGGACTGGCGCGACGCGGCGGGTGCGGAAGGGCAGGGCCGGCTGGCGTCGTCCGCGCGGGTCGGGCCGCTGGTGGCGCTCGAAGTGCGCGAGCCCTCGGGCAAGCAGCGCCGCATCGCGCTCTGGCGCGACATGCTCGATGCCGACGCCTGGCGACGCCTGCAGGTCGCACTCGCACGCCGGCCGTCGGCGGATTCCTACAACGACCGCGCCTGACGCGCGCTAGACTGCGCGTCGTCTTCCGACCGGTTCCCGCATGTTCCGTCCCCTGCCGTGGTTCATCGGCCTGCGCTACCTGCGCGCCAAGCGCCGCAACCACTTCATCTCCTTCATCTCGCTGGTCTCGATGCTGGGCATCGCGCTCGGCGTGGCGGCCCTGATCACCGTGATCTCGGTGATGAACGGCTTCGAGAAGGAGCTGCGCGCGCGCATCCTCGGCATGGTCTCGCATGCCACCGTGTCCGGCGTGGGCGAGGGCATGGCCGACTGGCCGCGCGCGGTGGAGGTCGCCAAGGGCACGCCGCACGTGCTGGGCGCGGCGCCCTTCGTCGAGCGCGAGGTGATGCTGCAGGGTGCGCGCGTCAGCGGCGGCGCGATCCGTGGCGTGCGCCCCGACCTGGAACCCGAGGTCAGCGAGATCGATCGCCGGATGGCGGAGGGCGAATGGTCCTCGCTGGTGGCGGGCGAGTACCACATCGTGCTCGGGCGCGAACTCGCGCGGTGGCTCGGGGCCGGCGTCGGCGACACGGTGATGGTCTACGCGCCAATGGCGCGCTCGACGCCAGTCGGCACCATGCCCGTGACCCGGCGGTTCACCGTGACCGGCATCTTCGAGGCCGGCATGGCCGAATACGACCGCTACCTCGCGGTGGTGCACATCGACGATGCCGCGCGCCTGTTCCGGATGGGCGACAACGTCAGCGGCGTGCGCCTCAAGCTGGACGACATGTTCCGCGCCTGGGCGGTGGCACGCGACCTCGCCGAGCGCCTGGGCGGCTACTTCCGCGTGCGCGACTGGACGCAGGAGCACGCCAACTTCTTCCGCGCGGTGAAGACCGAGCGGGTGGTGATGTTCGTGATCCTGTCGCTGATCGTCGCCGTGGCGGCGTTCAACCTGGTGTCCACCCTGGTCATGCTGGTCACCGACAAGCAGGCCGACATCGCGATCCTGCGCACGCTCGGCGCGAGCCCGGGCACCGTCATGGGCATCTTCGTGGTGCAGGGCATGATCTCGGGCGTGATCGGCATTGCGCTGGGCCTGGTCGGCGGCATCCTGCTGGCCGAGAACGTGCAGGCCGTGATGTCCACCATCGAAGGCGCGTTCGGCTTCCAGTTGATGCCGGCGGACGTGTACTACATCAGCGACCTGCCGTCCGAACTGCGCTGGGGCGACGTCGCGCGGATCGGCGTGGTGGCCTTCCTGTTCTGCCTCGTCGCGACCCTGTATCCCGCGTGGCGCGCCGCGCGCACGCAGCCGGCGGAGGCGCTGCGCTATGAGTGAGGCCACGCCCGTGCTGCGCGCGCGCGGCATCGCCAAGACCTACGCCGAGGGCGACCTGCGCACCGAGGTGCTGCAGGGCGTGGACCTCGAGGTCCGGGCCGGCGAGACGGTCGCCATCGTCGGCGCATCGGGCGCCGGCAAGAGCACCCTGCTGCACATCCTCGGCGGGCTGGACCTGCCCAGCGCCGGCGAGGTCGAGGTCACCGGCCAGCGGATGTCCGACCTCTCGGATCGTGCGCGCGGTGCATTGCGCAACCGCGCGCTCGGTTTCGTCTACCAGTTCCACCACCTGCTGCCCGAGTTCACCGCGCTGGAGAACGTCGCGATGCCGCTGCTGGTCGCGGGCGCGCCGGTCGCCGACGCAGCGGCGCGCGCGTCGAACCTGCTGGAACGCGTCGGCCTCGGCGCGCGCCTGCGCCACAAGCCCGGCGAATTGTCCGGCGGCGAGCGGCAACGCGCGGCCGTGGCCCGCGCGCTCGTCACGCGCCCGGCCTGCGTGCTGGCCGACGAGCCGACCGGCAACCTCGACGAGCGCAATGCGCGGCACATCTACGACCTGATGCTGGAACTCAACCGCGAGGCGCGCACCAGCCTGGTGCTGGTGACCCACGACCGCGCGCTCGCACGGCGCATGGATCGCGTGCTGGAACTCGGCGGCGGCGGGCTGCACCCCGCGCCCGACTGACGCAACGCCCGCCGGCATGGACGCCGCCCCCATCGCCCCGTTCGGACGCGCCGCCGCGATCGCGCTGCTCGCGGGCTGTCTGCTCGGCGTGCAACTGCCGGGGCTGCCGTCCGCCGGCGTGGCGCTGCTGGCCTGTGCCACGGGCTGCGTGGCCTGGCGCCGCGGCGATGCGTGGCGCGTGCTGGGCGCCGGACTGTTCGGCTTCGGCTGGTGCCTCGTGCACCTGCATGCCGCCATGGCGATGCGCATCGACGCCGCATGGGAGGATCGCCCGCTGCGCGTGGTCGGACAGGTGGTCGGCCTGCCGGAGGTGTTCCCGGACCGCCAGCGTTTCGACTTCGTCGCCCGCGACGCCTGGCTCGGCGAACGTCGACTGCGGATCGAGGGCGAGCTGCGCCTGTCGCGCTGGCGCGACCCGGTGCCGATCGTCGCCGGCGAGCGGCTCGAGTTGCTGGTCGTGCTGCGGCGGCCGCGCGGCCTGCGCAATCCCGGGGGCTTCGACTTCGAGCGGCTGGCCGCCGAGCGGCGCATCGCCGCGATCGGCCACGTGCGCGAAATCCGCGCCCGCAGCAGCGTCGGGACCGGCCTCGATGCGCGCCGCGCGGCGCTGTCGGCGCGGATCGCCGCGACGGTCGCCGACCGCGAAGCCGCGGCCCTGCTGCGCGCCCTCGCGGTCGGCGACCAGGCGGCGATCCCCGACCCGCTGTGGGACGTGTTCCGCGCCACCGGCACCACCCACCTGGTGGCGATCTCCGGCTTCCATATCGGCCTGGTCGGCGCCTTCGCCGGCCTGCTGGGCGGGCTCGCGCACCGGATGCTGCCGCGCGCAGGCTGGTCGGTCCCGCGCCGCGTGTTCGCGGCCTGCTGCGCGCTGCTGGCGGCGGCCGCCTATTCGGGGCTCGCGGGCCTGTCGCTGCCGGTGCAGCGCACGCTGGCCATGCTGGCCGCCGTGCTCGTCGCGATCGCCTGGCGGCGCCGCCTGCCGGCAGGTGGCGCGCTGGGGCTGGCCGTGCTGGCGGTGCTGCTGTTCGATCCGCTGGCGGTGCTGAACGCAGGGTTCTGGCTGTCGTTCGGCGGCGTGTTCTGCCTGCTGTATGCGCTGGACGGCCGCAGCCCGCAGCCGTGGTGGCGCGGCTACGCGAAGGCGCAGGGGGTGGCGTTCGTGGCGCTGCTGCCGCTCGGCGTGGCGTGGTTCCAGCAGGCCTCGCTGATCGGGCCGCTGGTGAACCTGCCGGCGATCCCGTGGATCAGTTTCCTCGTGGTGCCGGTGCTGCTCGCCGGCGTCGCGCTCGGATCGCTCGGTGAACCGCTGCTGCAGTTCGCGGGCCTGCTCGCCCGCGTCTACCTCGACGGGCTCGCGATCGCCGCGCGAGCGCCGCTGGCCGCGGTCGACCTGCCGCCACCCGGCGCGCCGGCGCTGCTGCTCGCGCTGGCCGGGGCGGGCGTGCTGCTGCTGCCACGCGCGGTGCCGGGCCGCGCCCTCGGCGCGCTGCTGTGTCTGCCGCTGCTCCTGCCGCGCATCGCGCAGCCACCGCCGGACGCCTTCGACGTCGTGGTGCTGGACGTCGGACAGGGACTGTCGGTGGTGGTGCGCACGGCGAACCACGCGCTTCTGTTCGACGCCGGGCCGGCGCGCGGGGAGGGCCACGACGCCGGTGAAGCGATCGTGCTTCCCGCGCTGCGGGCACTCGGCATCCGCCGGCTCGAGCGCGTCATCATCAGCCACGCGGACAACGACCACGCCGGCGGGGCGCCGAGCGTGCTGCGCCGCTTCGCGACGGCGGACGTGCTTTCCGGCCCGGGCACCGGCCTTGGACGGACCTGCGAGGCGGGAATGGCCTGGCGCTGGGACGGGGTGTCGTTCGAGATCCTGCATCCGGGCCGGTATTTCCCGGCGCTGCGCAACGAAAGTTCCTGCGTGCTTCGCGTGTCCGTGGGGCCGCACGCGGCCCTCCTGCCGGGCGACATCGGCGCCCTCATCGAAGCGCGCCTCGTGCACGCCCGCGCGCCGCTGGCCGCCGATCTCCTGCTGCTGCCGCACCACGGCAGCCGCGGCAGCAACACGCCGGCCTTCCTGGCCGCGGTCGCGCCCTCGGTCGCCGTGGCGGCGGCCGGCCACCGCAACCGCTTCGGCCATCCGGCCGCGGACGTGGTGGCGCGGCTGCAAAGCGCCGCCATCGCGCTGCACGCCAGCGCCGAAGCCGGCGCGCGGACCTACCGGATCGACGCACGGGGCATGGTCGCGCAGCGGCCGGATCGACGCCGCGATCGGCGGCCCTGGCAGGAGCCGTGACGGCGCGCACGGAACCACCCGCCCGTCGCTCCGGCGCGCTGGGGTGCGCTGCTATCATCCGCCGGTCGGTTCACACCTCGAGGTCGACGCGTGCTGGAATTGCTGATGGCCGGCGGTTGGGGCATGGTCCCGATCGCGATCTGCTCGGTGCTGGTGCTCGCCATCGTGGTCGAGCGCTTCTGGACGCTGCGCCGCAAGGTGGTGGCCCCGCAGGGCCTCGGCGCCGAGGTCCGCGAATGGGCGGTCGGGCGGCGCTTCGAGGGCAGCCACATCGATGCCCTGGAGAAGACCTCGCCGCTGGGCCAGCTGCTGGCCGGCGTGCTGCGCGTGCGCCACCTCGGCCGAGACGCGGTGCGCGAGCGGGTCGAGGACGTCGGCCGCCAGGTGATGCACGACCTCAACCGCTTTCTCACCACGCTCGGCACGCTGGCGCTGATCTCGCCGCTGCTGGGCCTGCTCGGCACCGTGATCGGCCTGATCCGTATGTTCCTCGCCGCGATGGTGCACGGCGTGGGTGATGCGCAGTACATGGCGGGCGGCATCGGCGAGGCGCTGGTGTGCACCGCGGCCGGACTCTGCGTGGCCGTGCCGGCCTACATCTTCCATCGCTACTTCCGCTCGCGCATCGCGTCCTACGGGATCGCGATGGAGCGCGAGGTGCTGGCCCTGCTCGATGCGATGGAAGCGCCCGCCGCGCCGCGGAGCGCGCCGCGATGAAGATCGCGCCGAACGCCGGCGAGGACGAGTTCGAGATCAACGTCATCCCGTTGATCGACGTGATGCTCGTGCTGCTGATGTTCCTCGTGCTGACCACCACCTTCCACAACACCACCCGGGTCAAGATCACCCTGCCGGAAGCCAGCGCCACTGCGGCGTCGACCGACGGGCAGGAACTGGTGGTGATGATCGACCGCGACGCGCGCTTCTACGTCGGGCCCAACGAGGTGCTCAATCCGTCGCTGGAGACGCTGAAGGAAGCGCTGGCGCAGGCCGCCGGCAACAACCGCGGCCAGCGCGTGGTGCTGCGCGCCGACGGCCGCACGCCGCACCAGGCGGTGGTCACCGCGATGGACGCGCTGGCGCAACTCGGGTTCGCCAACCTGCAGATCGCCACGGTGCCGGCCGAGGCCGGGAACTAGGCGGATGGACGCGCCGGCGCCGGACGCCGGGAGCCGCGCCAGCAGCGCGGCGACCTATCGCAGGCTGCTCGGCTATGCGGCGGCGCATTGGCCGCTGGCCTCGCTGGCGCTGTGCGGGATGATGATCGAGGCGGCGGCGGCCGGCGCATTCACCGCGCTGATGAACCCGCTGATCGACCAGACCTTCGTCGAAAAGAACCCGGCCGCCGCGGCGTGGCTGCCGTTCGCCATCGTGGGCCTGTTCCTCGCGCGCGGCATCGCCACCTTCATCACCGACTACGGCATGGCGCGCATCGGCCGCGGGGTCGTGCAGACCCTGCGCCAGGAAGTGCTGGCCAAGTACCTGCGCATGCCCGCACGCTGGTTCGACGCGCGCCCCTCGGCGGTGCTGGTCGCCCGCCTGACCTACAACACCGAACAGGTCGCGCAGGCCAGCAGCGACGCGGTGAAGGTCGCGATCACCGACCTGTTGACGCTGTGCGCGCTGCTGACGGTGATGCTGATGCAGAGCGTGCGCGTGACCATCACCATGCTGGTGATGGGCCCGCTGATCGCCGGCATCATCGCCGTGGTCGGACGCCGCTACCGGCGCATCAACACGCGCATCCAGGCCTCGGTGGGCGAGCTGGCGCACATCGCCGAGGAGGCGGTCGGGGCGCAGCACGTGGTCAAGGTCTACGGCGGCCAGGCGCGCGAGGAAGCGCGCTTCGCCGCGGTCGCCGAGCGCAACCGCCGCCTGCAGGTCAAGGTCGAGACCACCAAGGCGACCAGTTCCGCCCTGGTGCAGCTGCTGGCCGCGATCGCGCTGGCGGTGATCGTCTATGTCGCCGGGCGCGAGGCGATGGCCGGGCGGCTGACACCGGGCGCCTTCGTCTCGCTGATGACCGCGATGATGGCGATGCTGCCCTCGCTCAAGCGCATCACCAACGTGCAGGGCATGATCCAGAAGGGCGTTGCGGCGGCGGGCGGGCTGTTCGAAGTGCTCGATGCCGAACCCGAGGCCGACCGCGGCACGCGCGCGATCACGCGCGCCACCGGGCATCTCGAGTTCCGCGACGTGGTGGTGCGCTACGCCGACGACAAGCCGCCGGCGCTGGACGGGATCGGCTTCGTCGCCGAGCCGGGCAGCGTCACCGCGATCGTCGGCCGCTCCGGCAGCGGCAAGTCCACCCTGACGCGCCTGCTGCCGCGCCTGTACGAGGCCGACGCCGGCACCGTGCTGCTGGACGGCGTGTCGCTCGCCGACTACCGGCTGGTCGACCTGCGCCGGCAGATCGCGCTGGTCAGCCAGGACGTGCTGCTGTTCGACGACACGGTCGCCGCCAACATCGCCTACGGCCTGCCCGGCGAGGTGCCGCGCGAGCAACTCGCCGAGGCCGCGCGCGCGGCCAACGCGCTGGACTTCATCGAGCGCCTGCCGCAGGGCTTCGACACCCGCATCGGCGAGGGCGGGGCGCTGCTGTCGGGTGGCCAGCGGCAGCGCCTGGCGATCGCGCGCGCCCTGCTCAAGGACGCGCCGATCCTGATCCTCGACGAGGCCACGTCCTCGCTCGACACCGAGTCCGAACGCCTGATCCAGGAGGCGCTCGAACGCATCATGCGCGGCCGCACGACCCTGGTCATCGCGCACCGGCTGTCGACCGTCGAACATGCGGACCAGATCCTGGTGCTCGACCACGGCCGCATCGTCGAGCGTGGCCGGCATGCCGAACTGCTGGCGCGCGGCGGTCCCTACGCGCGCCTGGCCGGCTTCGAACTGCAGGGAGCCTGAGCCCGGTGCCGGCCGCTGGCCTGCGCGCGCGGCTGGAGGCGGCCTGGTATGGCGGCGCGCCGGTGCCGGCGTGGGCGTCGGCGCTCGAGCACCTTTATGCCGCCCTGCTTCGGGTGCGGCGCGCGCTGTATGCCGCCGGTATCCGACGCAGCACGCGGGTCGACGTGCCGGTGGTGGTGGTCGGCAACCTGACGGTCGGTGGCACCGGCAAGACACCGCTGGTCGCGACGCTGGGCACCGAACTGCGCCAGCGCGGCTGGTCGCCCGGCATCGCGCTGCGCGGCTATGGCGGGTCGCAGCGCAGCGCCGGACTGCTGCCCGCCGATGCCGATCCCGCGCGGCGCGGCGACGAGGCGGTGCTGCTGGCGCGCGCGACCGGCCTGCCGGTGGCCACCGGTCGCGCGCGGGTCGATGCGGCGCGCCTGCTCGCCGGGCACGGCTGCGACCTGGTGCTGTGCGACGACGGCCTGCAGCACTGGGCCCTGGCGCGCGACATCGAGATCCTGGTCATCGACGGCGAGCGCCGCTTCGGCAACGGCCGGCTGCTGCCCGCGGGTCCGCTGCGCGAGCCGGTGGAGCGTGCAGCGCGCGTGGACCACGTGGTGGTCAACGGCGCGACGGCGGCCGAGGGCGAGGTCACGATGCGGATCGTCGGCCAGCGCGCGCTGGCGCTGGACGGCTCGGCGCGCGCGCTGGCGCTCGATGGCCTGCGCGGCCGCCGCGTCCACGCAGTGGCGGGCATCGGCAACCCGGAGCGGCTCTTCGCCATGCTGGAGCGCTTCGGCATCGTGGTGGCGCGCCACCCGCTGGCCGACCACCATGCCTTCGACGGCAGCGAGCTGGCTTTCGCCGACGACGACCTGGTGCTGGTGACCGAGAAGGACGCCGTGAAGTGCGCGTGCTTCGCCGATGCGCGCACCTTCGTGGTGCCGGTCGAAGCCGAACTGCCGGCATCCTTCGTCGACCGCATCCACGCCGACCTCCACGCGCTGCGCAGGAGCCCCGCATGACCGTTCCCTTCGTGGTCGCCATTCCCGCGCGCCTCGGCTCGACCCGCCTGCCGCGCAAGCCGCTGCGCCTGCTCGCTGGCCGTCCGCTGGTGGTGCACGTCGTCGAGCGCGCACGCGTCGCCGGCGCGCTGGAGGTGGTGGTGGCCACCGATTCGCCCGAGATCGCCGATGTCGTCGCGCCGCTCGGCGTCGGACTGGCGATGACCCGCGCGGACCATCCGTCCGGGACCGACCGGCTGGCCGAAGTCGCCACGCAGCGCGGCTGGGCCGACGACACCGTGGTGGTAAACCTGCAGGGCGACGAGCCGTTCGCGCCCGCCAGTGGCATCGTCGCCGTCGCCGCCACGCTGGCCGCCGACCCCGGCGTGCCGATGGCGACGCTCGCCACCCCGGTGGCGTCGGCGGAGCAGCTGTTCGATGCGAATGCGGTCAAGGTAGTGCGCGACGCGCGGGGCCGCGCCCTGTATTTCTCGCGCGCGCCGGTGCCTTGGGCGCGCGACGTGTTCGCCGCGCGCCGCGACGCGCTGCCGGACGGCGTGCCGTTCCTGCGCCACATCGGCATCTACGCCTACCGCGCGGCCTTCCTGCGCCAGTTCACGCGCTTGCCGCGCGGCCTGTTGGAGGACGCCGAGGCCCTGGAGCAACTGCGCGTCCTCGAAGCCGGGCACGGCATCGCGGTCGGCATCGCCCCCGAGCCGTTCCCACCGGGGGTCGACACGGAAGCCGACCTTGCGCGGGCGGAAGCGGCCATGACAGCCCTCGGCGCGGCCCGCCAAGCACCCTGAGGAAAGACCGCTAGCCCTTTGATCGCAAAGGGCTTATGCTCCGCCCCGAAGAGGCGAACGTGGCTGAAGGCGAAGCAATCTTGGACATCCGCGTACCCGCGCCGGAACTGCCGGACGAACTGGAGTGGGTGAATACCCGCGAACCGGTCCGCCTCGGCGCGCTGCGCGGACGGGTCGTCGTGCTGCACTTCTGGTGCCACAGCAGCGTCAACGCGCAGCACAACCTGCCGGACCTGCGCCACCTCGAGAACAAGTACCACGACGGGCTCAGCGTGGTCTCGATCCACTGCCCGCGCTTTCCGGCCGAGCGCGTCGGCGCCAACGTGCTCAAGGCGGTGAACCGCGCCTTCATTCGCCACGCGGTGGCGTCCGATCCGGACTTCCGCGCCTGGCAGTTGTTCAAGGTGCCCGCGTGGCCGACCGTGGTGGTGCTCGATACGGAGGGCAACATCGCGCGGGTGCTGGTCGGCGAAGGCCATCGTGCGACGCTCGATGCCCTGGTGCACCAGTTGCTCGAGGACGCCGCGCGCCGCGACGCGCGGGTGTACGAGTCCGCGGTGCCGGTCTCGCGCCCGGAACCGAAGATGCCGCTGCGCTTCCCCGGCCGCGTGCTCGCGACCGAGACCGCGCTCTACGTCGCCGACTCCGGCCACAACCGGATCCTCGAGACCACCCACGACGGCCGCATCCTGTGCCAGTTCGGCTCCGGCAATCCCGGGTTCTGGGACGGCAAGGCGACCGATGCCGGCTTCTCCAACCCGCAGGGCATGGCGATCGTCAAGGACGTGCTCTATGTCGCCGACCAGGGCAACCACGCGATCCGCCGCGTGCGGCTGCACACCGGCGAGGTGGATACCATCGCCGGCACCGGGCAGCAGGGCCTCGGCGTGGTCGACGACAGCGAAGCGCTGCGCGAGACCGGCCTGAATGCACCGTGCGACCTCGCCGCGGCGGGCGAACGGATCTTCATCGCGATGTCGGGCGCCAACCAGGTGTGGGCGCTGGATCTCGCGCGGCAGCGCATCGGGCGGGTCGCCGGCACCGGCGCCAACGCCTCCCACGACGGCGGGCTCGACGTCGCCGCCTTCGCGCGGCCCAGCGGCGTGGTCAGCCACGGGCAGATGGTCTACGTCGCCGATGCCGACGGCTCCGCGATCCGTTCGATCCGCCTGATCGACCTGCAGGTCCGCACGCTCGCCGGGGCCGGGCCCTGGGAGCCGGGCGACGTCGACGGCGTGCCGGAGAAGGCCCGGCTGCAGGCGCCGGGCGCGATCGCGATCGATCCGGGCGGCGCGCTGCTGTGGGTGGCCGACACGCTCAACAGCAAGATCAAGGCGCTGTCGCTGCGCGGCGGCGGCGTGCGCACGCTGGCGCTGCCGTTCCGCTTCCACGAGCCGACCGGGCTGTCGGTGGCCGCGCGCGCGCTGTGGGTAGCCAACACCAATGCCCACGAGGTGGTGCGCATCGACACCGCCAGCGGGCAGATCAAGCGCCTCCCGATCGGCGAGTAGCGAATGTCCGAGGCGTTCGACGGCAAGGCGGTCGCATCGACCCTGGCCGCCGGGCCGGGCGTGTACCGCATGCTCGACGAGGAGCGCACGGTCCTCTACGTCGGCAAGGCATCCAGCCTGCGCAAGCGCGTGGCCAGCTACTTCGCCCGGCCGCAGATGGCCCCGCGACTGATGGCGATGGTCTCGCGCATCGCCGCCATCGAGACCACGGTGACCCGCACCGAGGCGGAAGCGCTGCTGCTCGAGAACGAACTGATCAAGTCGCTCAAGCCGCGCTACAACATCCTGCTGCGCGACGACAAGAGCTATCCCTGGATCCACCTCGAGACCGGGCATGCGTTCCCGCGCCTGCGCTTCCATCGCGGCGCGCGCGGCAAGTCGGGCCGCTACTTCGGGCCGTTCCCGAGCGCGCACGCGGTGCGCGAGAGCCTCGACCTGATGCAGAAACTGTTCCGCGTCCGGCAGTGCGAGGACAGCTACTTCCGCGGTCGCTCACGACCCTGCCTGCAGCACCAGATCGGCCGCTGCACCGCGCCCTGCGTGGACCTGATCAGCGCCGAGGACTACGCGCGAGACGTGCGCCACGCGGCGATGTTCCTCGACGGCCGCAGCACCGCGGTCACCGACGAACTGGTCGCCGACATGGATGCCGCCAGCCGCGCGCTCGACTTCGAGCGAGCCGCGCTGCTGCGCGACCAGGTCGCGACGCTGAAGCAGATCCAGGCCAAGCAGTACGTCAGCGGCGCCGAACAGGACGCCGACGTGCTCGGCTGCGCGGTGGGCGAGGGCATGGCCTGCGTGCACGCGCTGTTCTTTCGCAACGGGGTCAGCCTCGGCGGACGCTCGTTCTTCCCGCGCGCGCCGGCCGATGCGGACGCCGCCAGCGTGCTCGGCGCGTTCGTCTCGCAGTACTACGTCGACCACCCGGCGCCGCCGCTGGTGCTGCTCTCGCATGCGATCGAGGACGACGACCTGCTCGCCACCGCCTTCTCCGAGCGTCGCGGCAGCCGGGTCGAACTGCGCCACGCGCAGCGCGGTGAGCGGGCGCGGCTGGTCGAGATGGCGCTGCGCAACGCCGGGCAGGCGATCGCCAGCGAGAAGGTCAGCAAGGACACCGTCGAGGCGCGCTGGAACGCGCTGGTCGCGCTGCTCGGCCTGCCGGCATCGCCGGCGCGGATCGAGTGCTTCGACATCAGTCACACGCGCGGCGAGGCCACGGTCGCCTCCTGCGTGGTGTTCGACCGCGGTGGCCCGGTGAAGGCGCAGTACCGCCGCTACAACATCGAGGGCGTGGCGCCGGGCGACGACTACGGCGCGATGCGGCAGGCGCTGGAGCGGCGCTTCCGCCGGGCGATCAAGGAAGACGGCCCGCTGCCCGACCTGCTGCTGATCGACGGCGGGCGAGGGCAGTTGGCGCAGGCCGAGGCCGTGCTGGCCGAACTCGCGGTGCAGGGCGTGGCGCTGCTGGGCGTGGCCAAGGGCGCGGATCGCAAGGCCGGGCTGGAGGAACTGATCCTCGGCGGCAGCCGCGGGCGAGCGCTGCATCCGCGCGGCGACGAGCCCGGCCTGCACCTCGTGCAGTGGGTGCGCGACGAGGCACACCGCTTCGCCATCGTGGGCCACCGCGCGCGCCGCCAGAAGGCGCGCGACACCAGCACGCTGGAGGGCATCGCCGGGGTCGGCGCGCGGCGCCGCTCGCTGCTGCTCAAGCACTTCGGCGGGCTGTCCGGCGTACAGGGCGCCGGCGTGGAGGAACTGGCCGCGGTGCCCGGCATCGACCGCGCGCTGGCCCAGCGCATCTACGACGCGCTGCACGGATGACGGCGCTTCGGGCAGACTAGGGAATCGACCGAGAACGCCCGGCACGCGATGCCCCTGAACCTGCCCAACCTGCTGACCCTGTTCCGCATCGCGCTGGTGCCGCTGATGGTGGTGGCGTTCTACCTGCCGTACGACGGCATGAACCTGCTCGCCGCCAGCCTGTTCGTGGCCGGCGCGCTGACCGACTGGGCCGACGGCTGGATCGCGCGACGCTGGGGCATGACCTCCGCCTTCGGCGCCTTCCTCGACCCGGTGGCGGACAAGATCTCGGTGGTGGTGGCGCTGTTCCTGATCGTGCAGGCCGATCCGACGCCGCTGATGGCGGTGGTGGCGGCGATCATCGTCGGGCGCGAGGTCACGATCTCGGCGCTGCGCGAATGGATGGCCGAGATCGGCCAGCGGGTGAAGGTCGGCGTGGCGACCATCGGAAAGGTCAAGACCATCGTGCAGATGGTCGCGATCAGCGTGCTGCTGTTCCAGCACCCGAAGTTCCCGCTGCTGCCGCTGCCGCTGTACGAGATCGGCCGCTGGCTGCTGATCGCGGCGGCCGTGCTGACCCTGTGGTCGGCCGCGCAGTACCTGTCGGCGGCCTGGCCCGTGATCCGCGGTCGCCGCTGAGGCCGTTGCGCCCTGTTTCAAGGGGTTGACAGCCCGGGCAGCATCCGTATGATGCGCGTTCCCTGCGGGAATAGCTCAGTTGGTAGAGCACGACCTTGCCAAGGTCGGGGTCGCGAGTTCGAGTCTCGTTTCCCGCTCCAGTTTCGAAGCCTCGGCTTCCACGCAGGACCTCGGCGACCCCGGGGTCTTGTCGTTTCTGGCGGTGCATTCGGCGCCGCCGCCATCACGGCCTGGTGGCAGAGTGGTCATGCAGCGGCCTGCAAAGCCGTGTACGCCGGTTCGATTCCGACCCAGGCCTCCATCGAATCCCTGACCGACGGCGCCGCGAGGCGTCGTCGGCATGCCCATCGCGATGCGCGCGGGGCAGGGCGTCGGCGCCTGCGCGTCGCTAAGATGGCGCGCATGCCCGGGTGGCGAAATCGGTAGCCGCAGGGGACTTAAAATCCTCCGGCCCGCAAGGGCCATGCCGGTTCGAGTCCGGCCCCGGGCACCAATGTAATCAACGGGTTGCGGCGGCATTTGACCGGCCACCGCGGCGCGCGCAAACTGGCCTCGGGACAAGCTCGGGACAGTGACGCGGCATGGCGACGATCACGCGGCGAGTAGGGCGCACGGGGCGCGTCACCTGGCAGGCGAAGGTTCGCCCGCTCGGCGAGCTGCCGCGCTCGCGCACGTTCGCCCGCAAAGCCGACGCCGACGCCTGGGCGAAGGCGATCGAAACCGACCTCGCGCGCGGGCTCGTAGTGCCCACGACCGCCGACCGGCGCCGCACGGTGTCCGACCTGATCGACGAATACCTGCGCGACGCGCTGCCGCGCACGAGCACCGCGAGGGCATACCGGCGGCAATTGGAATGGTGGCGCGCGCAGGTCGGCGCGCTGGCAATCGAGAAACTCACGCCGGCCGCAATCGCCGACGCGCGCGCGAAGCTGATGCGGCCCGACGCCGATGGAACCAAGCGCAAGTCGGCGACCGTGAACCGCTACCTCGCCGCGCTCAGCGCCGCCTGCAAATGGGGATGGAAGGAACGCCGCTGGCTGCCGCGGAATCCCGTCCTAGACATCGCCAAGGGCCGCGAGTCGCCCGGCGTGGTCCGGTTCCTCACCGAGCCGGAGCGCGCCGCGCTGATGACCGCTGCGCGCGCCAGCGACGATCCCAACATCTACACCGCGCTGATCCTCGCACTCGCCACCGGCGCGCGTTACGCGAACGTCCGCGGTCTCACGGTCGACGACGTGGCGATCGACCGCACGGCGCTGCGATTCACGACGACCAAGAACGGGCAGGGGCGATGGGTGCCGCTGATTCCTGCCGCGCGTGCGCAACTGGCGGCGCACCTGGAGCGACACCCGACCGGCGAGGGCTGGCTATTCCCGGGCTGGCGCAACGATTCGCCCGCAGACCTGGACAAGGCCTGGCGCAAGGTCCGCACCGCAGCCGCGAAGGTGGAGCCCACGCTCGCGACCTTCCGCTGGCACGACCTGCGCCACACGACCGCTACCTACCTCCTCGAGGCCGGAGCGAGCACGATCGAGATTGCCGCGGCACTCGGGCACAAGACGCTGGCAATGGCGCAGCGCTACGCGCACCAATCGCCCGCCTTTGCGCGCGAGACGTTCAACCGCCTGGCCGACCGGCTAGGCGACCTACAAACCGACGCCGGCGGCACCGGCGAAGCGGCGCCGACCCGGACGTGACCCGGGCCGGCGCCTTCCACAACCGAAACGCTGGAGGTTTCGATCATGGTCAACGGGAATCGTAGCGAGTTTGAGCGCTTCATCGTCGCGGTGGCTGGCCGCACGCCCGAAGCGATGGTGGCCGAGCTGCCGGATGCCGGCGCGCGCGACCTGGCGCGGCGGCTGTGCGAGGATCGCCGCGACCTCGCCCGGCAGTCGGCCGCGCTGGCGCACGCGCTGGTGCACGCGCGTGGTGAGCTGGACGCACACGAGGTCGAGGCGATCGCCTGGTGCTTGCGGGATTTGGCGCAGCGCGCCGAGTTCTGCAACGACCTGCAGGTCCTGGTCGACAACCGCCTCGACCGGGCCGCGTGAAGCGGGCCAACCCGCGCTGGCGTGACGCGGTCGCGCGGCTGCGCGTGGGCATCAGCGGCTGGCGGATGCCGGTTGGCGATGCGCCATGCAGCCTAAGCGCCGAGGACCTGGAGCGCCTCGACCGGGTCCTCGACGCGATCCTGACCGCCAAGTCGGCCGAGGCCGCCGGCGCCGGCATGCTGGCCGCCGTGGGCATCCCGCGCGCGCGCAGGCCCCGCAGGTCACTTGCCAAAACGGCAAGTGACCTGCGGGGCCTGCGCGACCGCCTGTACGCCGACTTCACTTTCAGCGACAGCTACACCGTCCCGCTGGTCGAGGTGCTGGACGCTATCGCCGCGGGCGGCACTGCACGCGCGATCGGCGAGCGCGTGCTGGCGTTGTTCGGCGCACCTGGTGGCCGTGGTCGCCGACCGTCGCGCGCCATCGCGCAACAGGATGCGTTGGCCGCTGCACAAGGCCAGTACGAGTATTGGCTCCACGTCGTCGACGACGACGAGCGCGCCTACATGGAAGTCAAGCGCCTTTACCGTGCCGGCCGCACCGTGGCCGAGATCGCCTTTGCCGTCCGCTGGCCGGTCGACCGCGTGGTCGCCGCGTTGGAACCGATCTTCGGCAAGGTCAGTAACGCGCCCACGTAATTCCGATTTTCTCCGACCTCACCCGCGCACCAAGCGGCGCGCGCTTAGCACTATTGCCCAACGTCGGCCATCCGCGGCCGGGTTGGGAGCACGGCATGCAACAGCGAACCTTGAAGGACGTGGCGGGTTTTGCCGCCACGGCCGGCTTTACCGAGGCGCAGCTCCGGTGGTGGATCCACAACGCCGAAGGGAACGGCCTCGCGCGCGCTGGCGCCATCGTGCGAATCCAGCGCCGCGTTTACATCGACGCCGATCGGTTCTGGCATTGGGTCGATTCCGGCGCGGCGGCCGGTCGCCGGAGCGCCGCATGACGACCGCGAGCAGCTTGCCGGCGCTGCCGGCAACCGCTGCCGCCCTGGCGGACCACGCGCGGCAGGCTGCGGCGCTTGCCGAGCAATTCCGCAACCAGCCGTCGCGCGAGTCGCTCGATGCGTTTCTCGCAACCAGCCGTGGCGCAACAATGGCAGCGCTGCGCGCTGCGCGGATGCTGCGCGGCGATCCGCTGCCACCGACGCCCGGCGAGCCGCCCGCGCGCAGCCGGCGGGCCGCCTGATGGCGCGACCGATCGACCTCGTGTTGTCGCGGCTGCCGCGCGCCAAGAAGGCCGGCGCGGGCTGGCGAGCGCCGTGCCCGAACTGCGGGCCGGACTCGAAGTCGGAAAAGCTCGCCGTCACCGAGGGCGACGATGGACGCGTGCTGCTTCACTGCTTTGCCGGCTGCGCGCCGGCTGCCGTCCTGGCTGCGGTCGGGTTGGCGGTCGCGGACCTGTTCGACCGGCCGACAGCCGCGGCCGACGCGAGCCCCGCCGAGCGGCGACTGCGCCGCGTCGAGCTGGAGCTCGCCGACGTGCGCGCTGCTGCCGCGGCGCTCGACCTCGAAGCGGTGGTGCTCGAAGTCGCGGCCGAGCAAATCGCCGACGGCCGTCCGCTCGCCGGACCGGATCGCGAGCGCCTGACGCTCGCACATCGCCGCATCGGCGACGTGCTGCTGCGCCTGCGCGCCGCGCACGCGCGCCGGCCGAGGGCTGCCGCATGACCGACGGACCTGCCCGCGTGGTGTCATTGGCCGAGCGCGCCGAGCAACGGCAGGCGGAGGGCCTCGATGTGAAGCGGCCGCTCGATGCGGCGCGGCTGTTGCGCGAGCGGGCGAAGGTTGGCGGCTGGCACGGCATCGCCAACGTGGCGGGTGGGTTCTACGAATGGGACGGCGAGTGCTGGCGCCCGCTGCCGCAGCCCCGGCTAGATGCGCGCATCTACGCAATGCTTGAACAGGCGGCCGCGCCGGCGCATCGTCGATCCGTCGGCGACGTAGTGCATGCGCTCGCGGCGCTGTCGTTCGTTCCTGGCGCGCCGCCGTTCTGGATGCCGGGCGCCGAAGGCCCGGACCCGCTTGACCTGGTGCCGCTGCGGAACGGGCTCTACCACCCCGCAGCGAAGAAGCTCTATCCCCACACGCCGGCGCTGTTCAACGTCAGCGCGGCGCCGGTTTCGTTCGACCCCGACGCGACATGCCCGCGGTGGGAGCGGTTCGTGGGCGAGGCGATCCCG
This sequence comes from Lysobacteraceae bacterium, assembly GCA_021299185.1. Taxonomy (GTDB): domain Bacteria; phylum Pseudomonadota; class Gammaproteobacteria; order Xanthomonadales; family Ahniellaceae; genus UBA4656. Next base: position 118,004 of record JAJTHZ010000067.1, read on the forward strand.
GACGCGGACAGCCGGCGCGCGCTGCAACAGTTCATGGGCGTGCTGGTGTGCAGCCGAACGACGAAGTATCAGCGCGCGCTCACGATGATCGGACCGCCGCGAAGCGGAAAGGGCGTGATTCAGCGCACGATCACCGCGCTTGTTGGCCGCGATGCCGTGGCCGCGCCGACGTTCGATGAACTCGGCGGCCGATTCGGCCTGAGCGGGCTGATCGGCAAAACGGTTGCCACCATCACCGACGCTCGCATTGTGCCCGGCGATCAAGGGCGCGGCGCGCTGCAGAAGTTCCTCGCACTCACTGGCGAGGATCACGTGCAGGTCGAGATGAAGTACGGCCCGCCGCAGACCATGCGGCTGCCCGTGCGCTTGTTGATCGCAAGCAATGATGTGCCCGTGTTCCGTGACGCCAGCTCGGCGGCGACGGCGCGGCTGCTGCTGATCCGCAGTGGCGCGTCGCACGTCGGCACCGAGTCGCTAGACCTCGAGGATGAACTCGCGGCGGAATTGCCTGGCATCTTCAACTGGTGTGCCGCGGGGCTCGCGGACCTTGAGGGATGCGGGCGGTTCGTTCAGCCCGCCGACGGGCAGGCGCTGCTCGATGAGCTGCGCGATGCCAGCAGCCCGATCGGCGCATTCGTGCGCGAGCGCTGCGAGCTGCGGCCCGATGAGTGGATCGCCAAGGCTTCGATCTTCAACGCTTGGTGCGACTGGTGCCGCGAGGAAGGGCGCAACCCTGGAGAGCTTGCAGCGTTCGCCCGCGCGCTTCACGCGGCAGCGCCCGGCATTTCAGCGACCCGTGGCCGCGATGAAAACGGCAAGCGCTACCAGCGCTTCAACGGCATCCGCCTTGCGCTGGAGCCCGGCCCGTGACCGCCGGCCGCGGTCAGGGGTCGGGTCAGGGCGTGGTCAGGGGGACGCCGGCCAGAACCGCCCGTTTTCGCCTTCACGGTCAGGGTGGTCAGGGTGGTCAGGGTGGATCGGCACTACTTCCTGCGTACCCCATGCGCCGCTTTCCGGTGGGCTCTGCTGTTTCTTTCAAGGTTTGCCATCGGACCCCTGACCACCCTGACCAGCCCGCGCCGCACAAGGGTTTGCGGGGTGTCTCGACCCCTGACCTACCCCTGACCCGACCCCTGACCCGACGGGCCGGGCGGCTGCTTAGGTACTTCCTGGGCTTCGCCTGGTGCGGGTGGAACAGGCGCAGGAGCCGCGTAGGTAGCGCCCCTGCTGCGAAGGTTGCCCCGTTGAGGTTGCGCGATGACACACACCCCTGAAAAACCCGACTTCGAGCCCGAGGACGATGCGCTGTCAACCGATCGGCCGGACGGGCTGTTTCCCACCGCGCTTGACGACGTGCGACTCACGCAGGCGCAGCTCGGCGACCTGCTCGGCGTGAGCCGGCAAGCCGTCGGCAAGCAGGTGAAGCGCGGCGCCTTGCGCGTCGATCCCGATGGATTGATGCCAGCGCGTCGCGCCCTGGCTGACTGGCGCCGGAACGTCGATCCGAGCCGCACGCGCGCACGCTTCAACGCCCGCCGCCCTAGCGCAACCGACCCGGCGCTGATCCAGCGCCTTGAGGCGATCGAGCGCCGGCTCGCCGAGGACTTGGGCGAGATGCTCGGCGACGATGGCGCGGCGCCTGGCAGCCTCGCCGCCGCGCGGGCCGACCTGGTGCGGGTGCAGCTCGAACGGGCGCGGTTCCTCGCGGAGCGCGAGCGGCGCGAATGGATTCGCGTCGCCGAGGTCGATGAAGCCCTGGCGCACTTCGCCGCCATCATGCGCGGCGCCATCATGGATCTCCCGGGGCGCATCGCCTACGCGCTGAGCCTCGAAGGCGATGCCGCGCAGCTCGCGCACAACCTGGTGCACGAAACGACCCACGCCTGGCAGTGGGAGCTCGCCCGCGCTCTGGCGCGCCTGAACCCGAACGGCGAGCCGATCCCAGGCGATCCCCTGCACGCCTCGCCGCCGAACGGGAGCGGGGAGGGCGGCGCCGAATGACCGAAGCGCGCGCCGCCGAGCTGTTGCGCTGCGCGATCGAGGGCCGCGAGCCCGAGGCCGTGGCGCGGTGGCTGGGTGGCGCACTGTCGGCGCTGCTGCGCGGCGAAGCCGACAAGCTGGGGCACGCGCTCGGGCTGCCCGGCACAGCGCTGCGCGCTGCGCTGGCGTCCGAACGCGAGCGGGCACGCGCCGTTTCGTACGGACTGCAGGACGCGGCAGCCGGCGCAGTCGCGCGCCTGGCGGATGACCTGGCCGACGGCTGCGCCGCGCTCGCGGAGCGCCACACGGCGGGCCGCCTGCGGCGTGCGGTGGCATCGGGCGCCCTGGCGTGGCTGATCAACCGCGAGGCCGCGCGCTGCGGGCTGTATGGCCTGGCGGACGCGCTCGGGAAAGTAGGTCGATCAAATGATCGACCTACTTTCGACGACGACGCATGACCGATGCGCGCCCCGTTCGCCACCGCAGCCGATCTTGCACGGGGGGAGGGCGCCATCGATGGCGCTGCCGCCGCGTGGATTCGGGATGGCCTGCGCGCATGGCTGGCGACGGGTGGTGCTGTCCCGCTCCATCGATGCCTGGAGCTGCCGGGCAGTATTCGCGCCGGCCGGCTGGCTCGCCGCGACGCGCTGATAGCCGAAGCCGCGGCGGAGTTGTCCGCAAGCCTTGGGCCGTACCAGCGCGCGGGCGCCCTGGCGGCCGTGATCGCTGAAAGCGGCCACCATCGCGCTGCGATGCGAAGGGGGCGCGCCGGGCAGTGGGCGCGTGGGCTGGTGATCGGCCTGCTGTTTGAAGCCGAGCAATTTGCCGAACTGCCGACTACGACGAAACAACTGCGCAACATCCTGCGCCGCACCGAAACGGAAACCGAAAGCGGCTTCGGCGATTCGCTGGCACGCTCAGAAATCCAAACATGAAAGGAAACCCCAATGAGCCACGCGCTCGAAATGCACTACGAACGAAAAGTACGCGAGCTGGCCGAAGTCGAGCGCGCGCTCGGCGCACGCGAAAAGGATCGGATCTCGCTCGGCAACGCGCTTGATGCCCTGCGCCATGGGAAGCCCGACCTGGCGTCGCGTGAGCGCGACTACTCCGAGTCGCTGCAATATGCACACAATCTTCCGCCGCTCGGCGCGCACTCGATGTACTTTTCGTGGCGCGGGATCGCCGCGTGCCTGGGCGATGGCATCCTGCCCCGCGGCCGCCGTGACCTCGGCACCACGCCCACGTCTGCCGGTGGCGCGCTCGTCACCACGCAGTTGCACGACGAAATCGCGGACGCGCTTCGGCCGTTTTCGGCGGCCTACCGACTGGGCGCAACTTCGGTGCCGCTGACCGGCGGGCAGGTGGGCGTGCCGCGAATCAACACCACTACCACGGGGGCGTGGCTCGGCAGCGAAACGACACCCGCACCCGAGAGCCAGCCCGTGCTCGGACAGATTGCGTTGTCGCCGAAAACCGCTGCGACCTACGTCGAATCGTCCCGGCAATTGCGCATCCAGAGCGGCCAAGCCGGCGAGCGCATGATCGCACTGGATTTGATGCGTGCGGTTGGCTCGCTCGTGGATGTGGCGGTGTTCGCTGGCTCCGGCGCGTCCGGTCAACCGTTGGGACTGGCCAACACCGCGGGCGTGACCGCGATTTCCGGCGGCACGCTGAATCGCGGGGGGTTGCTCGAACTTCAGCGCCGCGTGGCCGCTGCGAACGGGATCACCAACGCGGCGACCATCGGCTACGCGACCACGCCGCAGGTTGCCGAAATACTGGCCAACCGCGCTGTTGTCGCCAGTTCGGACGTGAGCGCTTGGCAAGGCAACCTCGCCGAGGGCACCGCAGCCGGTGCGCTGGCTGTCACCAGCACCGGCGTGCCGGCGGGCGTGGTTGCATTCGGCGATTGGAGCCAGTGCCTAGTCGCATCCTGGGGCGTTTTGCGAATCGAAGTGAATCCGACCGCGAATTTCCCGGCCGGGGTCGTCGGCTATCGCGCGTTTCTGGATGCCGATGTCGGCTTCCGGCAGACCGGCAGTTTTTGCCTCGCGACGGCGACGACGTAATGGCACCGGCAACGGTTCTGATCCGCGCGCGGCGCGCGCTGCATACTGACGGCCGAACCGTCGCGCCTGGCGATGTGGCGCGGATGCCGGTCGAGAGCGCGCTCGCAGGCATCGCCTGCGGGCAACTCGAAATCATCGGCCCCGAGGCGGTCGGCGTCATCGTGCGGCCATGCTTGATCGGCGACAACCACGCGCCGCGGTGGCGATTGGTCTACTGTCGCCGGCTGCTGGCGCGGCTTGTGCGCCTTGACCTGGCGCGCGCATTCGCAACCCCTCGCCGCCGTTCCGCGAGGGCGGCCCGCGCCTAGGCGTAACGCGCGGCCGCGCGCGCGGCACCAATAGGACCTCCCCGGCCGCGCCGGGTTGCACCCCGCCGCTCACGGGGTGCATGCAGCGCGGGGCGTGGCCGGCACGCTGTTGATAGTCCGGAGCGTGAGCCGCGGCGTGGAAATCAGCGGCGAGCGGCGGCCCGCCGATCCTGGCAATGGGATCGGCGGGCCGGCGGGTTGATCCGTTATTCGGCGAGGCATCGAGCCCGCCGCCGAATCCCGTGTAAGCGGTTTCCTACACGCCCCCTAGCGCTTGCCCTACACGCTGACGCTGACGCTGCGCTCGCCGCTGGCTTCCTGGGAGGCGCGGCGGCACGATGGTGTCGCACGATTCGACACCTTCGCTCCGCGAGGGATGCCGAACACCACGCGCCGGACATCAAAGTCGCACGATGCGACTTTGAAGCTGTCCGACCTGGGGAGTTGTCCCCGATCGGCAAGCGTGGAAAACGTCGAAAGATGCGACGTTTTCCACGCTTGCCGACATGGGGCTGAGCGCGGTGACCGCGGCACCTCGCCGGGCACGAGACGGGCAGGGCGCTTGGGACAAATTTGGGACAGTGAACCCGCCTCGGGACAGCAACAGCCAACAACCGGCGCACTCTACGCCATTGAATACATTGGCTATCAACACCCCGCAATAACTGCCTAGCCCAACTTAAGATCCTCCGGCCCGCAAGGGCCATGCCGGTTCGAGTCCGGCCCCGGGCACCATGATTCGCGCGGCATCACCGCGAGCCGCACCGGCCGGAACCATGCAACGCGCTGATGCGCGTGATTTTTCCGGTAGATTATTGCGTGACGCCAGCCGACTTGCGACGGTTGCCGTCCCGCATCGACGGAGACCTTCACCATGGTCCTGCACGCCCGCGGTGGCGCGCATCGCACGTCCGGCACGAGCGCGCCGCCATGAGTCGCCCCTCCGCACGCCGCAAGGCCACCGCAAAGCCGGCATCGACGTGGAAGACCCGCGTGGCGAAGGCCAAGGCCGCCCACGTGGTGGTCACCGAGTCCGATTTCGCCGGCATTCGCGCCGGCAGCCGCCTGCTGATCGCGAGTCCGGACATCCTGGTGCGCTACCTGATGCAGATTCCGTCCGGTGAGACCCGCACCATCCAGCGCCTGCGCAACGAACTGGCACGCCGGCACCGCGCCGACGCGACCTGTCCGGTCACCACCGCGATCTACCTGCGCGCGGTCGCCGAGGCCGGGTGGGAGGACCTTGCAGGCGGCGCCGACCGCGATGCGGTCCCGCCGTTCTGGCGCGTGATCGAGCCCGGCAGCCCGATCGCCAAGCGACTGTCCTGCGGCAATGCCGTGCTGGAACGCGAGCGCGCGTTCGAGCGCGACGGCACATGAGGTCGTCCTGTCTTCGCCCTACCACGACGCACTGCCGGGATCGCGCCTGATCTGAACCATCCGCACCGCGCCCGCGCGCTCCCGATCGGCGCGACGCATGCCGGCGCCGAACGCCCGCGCCGCGGTACGCCGGCTCACGGGGCCTGGTGCAGGCCGATCCGGTTGCCCTCGCAGTCCTCGAACTCAGCGACCCGTCCCCACGCGCCGACCGCCTTGGGCGGGTAGAGGATCCGCGCGCCCGCCGCTTCGGCGCGCGCCAGCGTCGCTTCGAGGTCCGCCACCGCCACGTAGATCAGCGGACCGGCCTTGGCCGGTACGTAGACGTCGCCGACCACCAGCGCGCAACTGGCTCCGGGAGCTCCCGCATCGACCGGGAACAACGCCATTGCATAGCCGTCGGCGGCCACCCGCTCCAGCGTTTCCCCGAACACGCGTTCGTAGAAGCCGATCGCACGTTCGAGGTCGGCCACGGGGATCTCGACGTTGATGATCAACACGTTCCCACCCCGGCGGCGTTCAGGACAGGCTGGCGATTTCGTGCAGGGTCGATTCCTCGCTGCGCCCGGGCAGCCGCGCGCGCACGCTGCGGGCCACCACGACATGGTCGCCGAGCGCCTCCACCACGGCGTCGCTGGCGAGGACGCACGTGCCGAACTGCTTGTTCGCCTGCTCGATGCGCGAGGCGAGGTTGATCGTGTCGCCGATCGCCGTCAGGCGACCCTCGCCGGCACGGGCGAGGGCGCCCAGCACGACCTCGCCGAGATGCAGGCCGATCCCGATGTCGAGCACGTGGCCGTAGGTGGTCTCGACATAGGTCTTGACCTCGTCCATCGCGGCGACCATCGCCAGCGCGGCGGCCACCGCTTCCAGCGCGCCGTCGCGCCGTGACGCGACATCGCCGGGAAACAGCGCCATCAGGCCATCGCCCATCGTGTTGTTGATCCGCCCGCCATGGCGCTCGACCGCCCGCGACATCGCCGCGAAGTAGCGGTTGAGCACGTGGATCACGTCGTACGGCGGAAGGTGCTCGGCGAAATGCGTGAAGCCGCGAAGGTCGGCGAACATCACGGTCAGGCGCTGCTCGGCGCCGACCGCGCGGGACGGGTCGTCGGCACGATTCTGCGCCAGCGCGAGCTCGAGGTCCTCGCTGTCCAGCACGAGGCGCCGCACCACCACGTCGCCGCCGACCCGCGTCTGGCACGCCAGCCGCACGGCCGGATCGAAACCGAATCGATCCGCCATCGCGGCCTCGTCGCGGTTGCGCGGCAGGCAGTCGTCGATGCCGGAGACCACCCGTACGCGGCAGGTGGAGCAGCGCGCGCGCCCGCCGCAGGCGTGCGCATGGCCGATGCCGGCGCGCAGGGCGGCGGCGAGCAGGGTTTCATTGGCGCCGAGGTCGATGTCGATCTCGTCGGGAAGCAGGGTCAGGGTGCCGTTCAAGCGAGGTCCTTCTTCAAGCGTCGCGTTGCCGGCCGGAGGAAAGCACACACGAGAAAGCCGGTCGTGACGACCCACGCGTGCGCATGGCCGTTTGCACCATCCTAGCGACATCGCCGGGTGGCATGACGTGGCACACACGTGATTGCGAAGGGGTGACCACGGAGCGGGGACGAACTGCACGCGTCCTTGTCATCACTGCGTCATCGGACCGATGTGCGAGCGTCCCGGATGAAGCCAGGTGGGCGATGCGGTCATGCGGAGATCGGCGTTCGGAAGGACTCGCATCGCATGTCGATGGCGCGGTTACGGGCTTGAGCCACAGCATCCGGGGCCGGCGCGATCGGAACCGAGGCGCGGAGCGGATTCGAGCTCGCATTGGGGTCGCTGGTGGGTGCCGGGGTCGTCTGCGCCACGGCAAGGGCCGCAAGCGATTGGTGATCCGGAGCGAGGGCACGGCCGCGAAGGTTGGTCCGGGTGCGGACCCACGATTCGGTGCCCGAGGTGACTTGACATAATATACATTAGGCGCATTATTGGAGCCCGGGCTCGCCCCCGGGCCAGCGACACCGACGCCCTCGAATTCGTGGCCTCGTCCCGCCCGCCGGCATGGCAAAGTCCCGCCATGTGGCTGCTGCTCCGGATCATCCTCGTCTGCGCCATCGCCTGGCTCGCCTGGGCCACCCTGTTGTTCGTCCCGCAGCGCGCGCTGATGTATCCCGGCGCGAACCTGCGTGCCCCGGCGATCGCCTTGCCGCCGGCCGCCGAGCGCATCGTGCTGCAGTCGTCCGGCATGCCGGGCCACGCGATCCTCTTGCGCGCCGACACGACCGGTCGCTCACCGGCGATCCTGTTCGCCCACGGCAACGCGGAATTCGCCGCGCAGAATGCGGCGGCATTCCAGCCCTGGGCGGACGCCGGGCTCCACGTGCTGCTGGTGGAATACCCGGGCTACGACGGCGCGGCCGGCGCGCCGACCCAGGCCAGCATCGATGCCCTGTGGATCACGGCCTACGACTGGTTGGCGTCACGGTCCGACGTGGATCCGCGCCGGATCATCGGATTCGGCCGCTCCCTCGGATCCGGGCCGACATCAATGCTGTCCTCGCGCCGGCCGCTGGCCGCGGTCGTGCTGCAGTCACCGTTCGCGTCGACCGCGCGCTTCGCGCATGAGCGCGGCCTGCCGGGCTTCCTCGTCCGCGACCGTTGGGACAATGCCGCGGCGCTGCGCTCGTTCGGCGGACCGGTGTTCGTGAGCCACGGCCGGCACGACACGATCATCCGCCCATCGCACGCCGTCGCAATCGCCGGAGCGCCCAACGTCGAACTCGAATGGCTCGAGTGCGGGCACAACGACTGCCCATGGTTCGAGACCGCCTATCGCGACCGCGTGCTCGGCTTCCTCGCGGCGAAAGGCGTGCTCGCGGACTGAACGCTGCGCATCGCTCACGCGACCAGCACGGAAAGACAGCTCAGGCCCGCCTCGGCCTTGCCGAACTCCCCGATATCGACACCCAGCACGTCGATGCCGCGGGCCCGGGCATGGGCCTCGACCCGGCGCCGCGTCGCCGGGAACGCATCGTTCACGATCAGCCGATCACGCAGCCGCAACACGTCGGCCGCGAACGGCTCGGCCGGATCGACCTCCAGCACGCGCATCGACCCGAAACACCATGGATCGATCCAGGCGCGATTGCACAGCACGGTCTCCGCATCCAGCGCCGTCACGGCGGTCTTCAGGTGCAGGCTCGGGCCCAACGGCACCGCTAGCACCTCGCAGCCTCGCGGGGCCAGCAGGGCGCCGATCTGGCGGATGCCCTCGGCGTTGGTGCGCGTCCCCTGCCCCACGTACAGGCGATTGCCGATGCGCAACACGTCGCCCCCGTCGAGCACCGCGGGCGCGGAGAGCGCGGCGATGCGCAGGCCGAACGACGCCAGTGCCGGCCGCAGGTACGCCGGCTCGTCCAACCGGCTGGCGGCGCCGGGCCGGGTCAGGATCGCGAGGTCCTCGACCACCACCACGGCGTCCTCGACGAACACGCTGTCCGGGTGCGCCGGCAATGACGGCAGCACCTCGACCGCGCAGCCGGCGGCTCGCAGCGCGGCCACGTAGTCCGCATGCTGGGCGACGATGCGGTCCAAGTCGATCGGCGTGCGTTCGATGTGCGTCACCTCGCAGTGCGTGGCGAGCGTGGCGGCGGGCTGGCGGACGATGGCGCGCATCGGTGCAGGCTCGCGCAGGCCTCGCTTGGGATCAAGCGCCCCGACTTGGGCGCCGGGCCGGCCCGACTCACGGCCGACGCGCGAACTGCCGCTGGTAGGCGCGCGGCCCGAGTCCGGTGCGGCGGGCCAACTGCCGATGGAAATGGCCGAGCGTCGGAAACCCGCAGCGCCGCGCGATCTCCGCGATCGGCCGCCGCGCCTCGCGCAGCAGCAGGCAGGCCTGCGCGATGCGCACGTCGTTGACGTAGACCGTGAACGGGCGTCCGACACGCCGGTGGAAGGCACGGCTGAACGACGCGGGCGACACACTGAGGCGGCGCGCCGCCTCGGCGACCGTCAGCGGCTGGGCATGGGCGCGATGGATCCAGCCCAGCAGGCGGCCGAGCCGCGTGTCGTCGGCGTCGACCACGCCGCCGCGCGAGGCCGCCGCGAGCCAGGTGACGCCCGACGCCGCGCCGACGATCCGGCCGAGCAGCGCCAGCGCACGCCCCAGTCGTTCCAGGCCCTGGCACGCGGCCAGTGCCTGCAGTTCCGTCGCCACGATGGCATGCAGTCGCCCGTGCAGCGCCGCCGGCCGCGCCTGCGCATCGAACAGGCCGGACAGTCCGCGCAGTTCCGGCAAGGCCCGCAGCGCCGGCGGCAGCGACAGGTGCAGCACCAGCGCCGAAGCGGCACCCGGTGCGCCGCGGCTCCACCACACGTGCGGGACCCTCGGCGGCACCAGCACCAGGTCGCCGGTGGCGAACGAGGCCGCCTCGCCACCGATCACGCGCACGCCGCTGCCGGCGCGGATCAGCGTCAGTTCCAGCGCCTCGTGGTGGTGGTAGGGCCCGTCGAAGCGCGCCCGCTCCACGGTCAGCAGGTGCACCGTGGCCACGTCGTGCGCGATCGGTTCCCGCAGGGGCTTCATCGGGGTCCCGCACTGCCAGAATCGGCACAGTATGCGCCATCCGGGAGCCTGCGGGGCGCCCCGACGTGCGGCATCGTGCGTGCGCCGCCGCTCCGCGCTGACCATGTCCCAGGCCGATCCGCCCCTGCCCTCCGCGCCCCCATGGTGGCGCGGCGCCGTGATCTACCAGGTCTACCTGCGCAGCTTCGCCGATGCGGACGGCGACGGGCTGGGCGATCTCGAGGGCCTGCGCGCCCGCCTCGACCACATCGCCGCGCTCGGCGTCGACGGCCTGTGGCTCGGTCCGTTCTATCCGACACCGGACCGCGACTTCGGCTACGACGTCAGCGACCAACTCGGTGTCGATCGCCGCTTCGGCACGCTCGATGCGTTCCATCGCCTGTTGCGCGACGCACACGACCGCGGGCTGCGGCTCATCATCGACCAGGTGTGGAGCCATACCGCCGCCGAGCACCCGTGGTTCATCGAAAGCCGCGCCTCGCGCGACAACCCGAAGGCCGACTGGTACGTGTGGGCCGATCCACGCCCCGACGGCAGCCCGCCCAACAACTGGCAGAGCTGGATGGGCGGCAGCGCCTGGCGCTGGGAGCCGCGCCGCGGCCAGTACCACCTGCACAACTTCCTGCCCACCATGCCCGACCTCAACCTGCACCATCCGCCGGTGCAGGAGGCGCTGCTCGCGATCGCCGATTTCTGGCTGGCGCGCGGCGTCGATGGATTCCGCCTCGACACCGCGAACCTGTACTTCCACGACCGCCAACTGCGCGACAACCCCGCGCTGCCGCCGGAGCGCCGCGGCCGCAGCCCGGTGCTGATGCAGGAGCACCGCTACAACGCGGACCAGCCCGAGACCCTGCCCTTCCTCGAAGCGTTGCGCCGGCGCCTGGACGCGCACGGCGCGCGGATGGCGGTCGGCGAGATCGGCGGCGCCGACTGGGACGCCCGCATGGCCGAGTACACGGAAGGCACCGGGCGCCTGCACACGGCGTACTCCTTCGCGTTCCTCGGCGCGCGCCCGAGTCCGGCGGAAATCGCAGCCCGGCTCGACGCCTGGTCGAACCGCAGCGGCTGGCCGAGCTGGGCCTTCTCCAACCACGACGTGCCGCGGGTCGCCACGCGCTGGTCGGGCGCCGACGCCGACGGGTTCGACTTCGGCGGCGGCGGCGGCGGCGCCGACACTGCGCGTGGCGCCGTGCCGCCGGAGACCTGGATGGCCCTGTTGCTGGCGCTGCGCGGCACGATCTTCCTCTACCAGGGCGAAGAACTTGGCCTCGAGGAGGCGCAGGTCCCACCGGAGCGGATGCGCGATCCCTTCGGCCTCGCCCACTGGCCGTTGCTGCGCGGCCGCGACGGGTGCCGCACGCCGATGCCGTGGCAGGCCGATGCACCGTACGCGGGCTTCAGCGCAGTGGAACCCTGGCTGCCGGTCGCCGACGGCCATCGCGCGCGTGCGGTCGACCGCCAGGCGGCCGATCCACACTCGATGCTGTCGACCACGCGCCGCCTGCTGCACCTGCGCCGCGCCCACGATGCGCTGCGCCACGGCGAACTCGCGGTCGCCGCCGCGGACGACGGCCTGCTGCACCTGGTGCGGCGCGCCGGCACATCGGTGGTGCAGGCGGCCTTCAACCTCGGCACGACAGCGCGCCGCATCGCCATCGACGCGGCCGGCCCGCGCACGCTCTGGTCCGGCGGCGCCCTGCCCTCGTCCACCCACCTCGACCTGCCGCCGGGCGCCGCCTGGTATGGCCTCGGAGAACCCTGATGCACTGGCTCGACGAACCCGCATCGACCACCGCCGCCGAGCGCGCGGCCTTCGCACGCGACGGCCACCTCACCCTGCGCGGCCTGCTGCCGGCGCGCGACCTGGACCGGGTCGGCCGCGAGATCACGCGGCTCACGCTGCAATTGAACACGGAACAGCGCGCGCTGGACGAACGCGATACCTATGGCCGCGCGTTCCTGCAGGTGATGAACCTGTGGGAGAAGAGCCCGCTCGCGGGACGCTTCGTGATGGGCCAGCGCCTCGCGCGCGTGGCGGCCGAACTGCTCGGCGTGAGCGGCGTGCGCCTGTACCACGACCAGTCGCTCTACAAGGAACCTGGCGGCGGACTGACGCCCGCGCACGCGGACCAGTTCTACTGGCCGCTGGCCAGCGACCGCACGGTGACAGCCTGGATCCCGCTGCAGGACGTGCCGATGGCGATGGGGCCGCTGGGCTTCTACAGCGGCAGCCAGCGCGTCGCGGAAGGGCGCGACCTCGGCATCTCCGACGCCAGCGAGGACGACATCCCGGCGCGAATGGCCGCGCTGGGGCACCCGTACGCGTGCACGCCGTTCGCGCTGGGCGACGTGAGTTTCCACCTCGGCTGGACTTTCCACCGCGCGGAACCGAACACCTCCGGCCGGCCGCGCTCGGTGATGACGGTGATCTACATGGCCGACGACATGCGCCTGCTCGATCGGCTCAACCCGGTGCAGGAAAACGACCGCGCCCAGTGGTGTCCTGGCGTCGCCGCAGGTGCGCGGGTCGATTCGCCGAAGAACCCCGTGGTGTGGTCGGCCGCGTGAAGCCGCTCCGCCTGCTGGCGCTGGCCACCGTGCAGGGCCTGCCGCGCGACTCCAGCGGCGCGCGCGCCACGCTGGACGCGCAACTGGCGATGCTGCCGGCGCACGGCGTCACCGGCGTGCTGGCCTGGGACCACGCACCCGCGATCCACGCCGCGGGGCTCGCGCTGCACGCGATGGCGCGCCTCGATGCGCCGGCCGACGCCGACGCGCTGGTCGCCCGCCACGCGGGCGAAGGCGCGGCGAGCACCACCCTGCACGTGGGCACGGCCTTCGACGACGATGACCGGCTCGACCGGTACGCCGATGCTGTGCTGTCCGCCGCCGACCGCCATCGCCACCCGGTGCTGGTCGAAACCCATCGCGCGACGGCGACCCAGGATGCCTGGCGCACGCTGCGCTGGGTCGAACGCTTCCCCACGCTGCGGTTCGCGCTCGATGCCTCGCATTGGGTAGTGGCGGGCGAACTCGACTACGGCGGCGGCTTCGACGCACGCCTGCCCTTGCTCGACCCCGTCCTGCGCCGCAGCCCGCTCGTGCAGGGACGCATCGCCAGCGGCGGCGCGATCCAGGTCGGCGTCGACGATCCCGGGCCGTGGCGTGCGCAGGCCGCGACCTTGTGGGCGCGCGCGTTCGCCCTGCGCAGGGCCGAAGCGCCGCTGGAGCCGATCGCGTTCTGCCCCGAACTGCTCCCCCACGTCATCGGCTCCCCGCCGCGATGGATCGGCTATGCGCCGGTGCGCCGCCGCGATACCGAGCCGCTGGGCATCCAGGAGACCACCGATCGTTTCGCCGAGGCGCTGCACCTGTTCGAACTGGCGGAGCACTGCGCCAGCAACCCGCCCACCTTCGACTGAATCCGCACGATGAAGACCCTCCGGATGCTGTGCGCGATCCTGCTGGCCCTCGCCCCACCGGTGCTGGCGCAGCGCGCGGGCCACGTCGACGACGTCGATCCGCGGATCGGCACGCGGGGCACCGGGCATGTGTTCCCTGGCGCCCTGGTCCCGTTCGGCATGGTGCAGCCAGGCCCCGACAACGCCGACCAGGGCTGGAGCTTCAGCAGCGGCTACCAGTACGACGCGCCACGCATCCTCGGCTTCTCAAACACCCACATCAGCGGCGCCGGGATCCCCGAACTGGGCGACGTGCTGCTGCTGCCGAACGGCGGACCGCGCTGGACCGCGGCGACGCGCACTTTCGACAGCGACTACCGCAAGGACACCGAAGTCGCGCAGCCCGGCTACTACGCCGTGCGCCTCGCGGCGCGCGCGGTGCAGGTCGAACTCACCGCGACCGAGCGCGTCGCGCTGCATCGCTACACCTTCGACCGCGCCGGCCGGGTGCAGGTGCTGGTCGACCTGCAGCATGGATTGCGCTTCAAGACCGCGCCACGCGTGACCCGTTCGCAGCACGACGTCGGCCGCGACGGCCTGCGCGCTACCGTGCATTCGTCGAACTGGGTCGACCGCCAGGCCAGCGTGGCGTTGCGCTTCGACCATCCGGTCGCCGAGTGGCGCGCGCTGCCCGCACGCGAAGGCGACCGGGCGCCGCGCATCCTGTTCACGTTCGACCTCGGCGACAGCCGCACGCTGCAGGCGCGCGTCGCACTGTCCACGGTCGACGAGGCGGGTGCCGCGTCCAACCTCGCGAGCGCCGACGCACTCGATTTCGACGCCGCGCGCCGCGCCGCGCGCGACGCATGGCAGGTCCTGCTGTCGCGGATCGCGATCGACGCGCCGCCCTCGCAGCGCCGGATCTTCTACTCCGCGCTCTACCGCACCCTGATGCATCCCTCGCAGATCGCCGACGTCGACGGTCGCGTGCGCGGCCCGAAGGGCGAGGTGATCGAGGCGCCGGGCGGCGTGTACTACTCGACGCTGAGCCTGTGGGACACGTTCCGCGCCTCACATCCGCTGTTCACCCTGGTGGTGCCCGAGCGCGTGCCGGGCTTCGTCAACACCCTGCTCGCGCACGAAGCGCAGATGGGTTACCTGCCCTTGTGGACGGCGTGGGGCCGCGAGACCCACACCATGATCGGCAATCCGGCGCTGCCGGTGATCAGCGACGCGATCGCCAAAGGCTTCGACGGGATCGATGCCGAGGCCGCGCTGGCGGCCATGGTCCGCACCAGCACCGCGGAGCGCCCGCACGCCCCCGCGTGGGCGCAGCGCGGCTGGGCACTGCTCGACCAGCACGGCTACCTGCCCTTCGACGCGGTGCCCGGCGAATCGGTGAGCAAGACCGCGGAGTACGGCTACGGGGACGCCGCGGTGGCCGAGGTCGCGCGCCACCTCGGTCGCCTGGCGGATGCGGAACGCTTCCAGCGCCGGGCCGGCGCGTGGAAGGCGCTGTTCGATCCCGAAACGCGCACCCTGCGCGGGCGCGACCGCAAGGGCGCCTGGCGCACGCCGTTCGATCCCACCGCAGCGACCAGCCCGATGAACAATCCGGGCGACTACACCGAGGCCAACGCGTGGCAGTACACCGCCACGCCCGCGCTGCACGACCCGGCGGGCTTCCGCGACCAGCTCGGCGGTCGCGCCGGACTGGAGGCGTGGCTGGACACGTTCTTCTCGCTGCCGCTGCCGGACCCGGACAAGCACCTCGGCCAGGAAGCGTTGATCGGCCAGTACGCGCATGGCAACGAGCCCAGCCACCACATCGCCTGGCTGTACGCCTGGACCGATGCGCCGCGCAAGGGCGAACGGCACGTCGCCGACATCGCGCGACGCTTCTATCGCGACGCGCCTGACGGCATCGTCGGCAACGACGACGCTGGCCAGATGAGCGCCTGGTACGTGCTCGCGACCCTGGGCCTTTACCCGAGCCGCCCCGGCCACGCCGAGTGGACGCTCGGCGCGCCGCTGGTGCCGCGCGCGCGCCTCGCGGCGGGTCCCGCCGGCCAGACCCTCGACGTGCTCGCGGCGCCGGTCGACGGCCCGCGCATCGACGGCCAGGCCGTGCCACGCACCGGCGTGCCGGACGCCCGGCTGCGCCACGCGCGCCAGGTCGTGCTGCCGTACCGGAACCTCGCGCCGTGAATCGCGCCGCGACCGCCCGACCTGCCACGGCGCGCCGGTTGCGCACGACCACGCGTTTCCTGCTCGCCCTGCTCGGTGTACTCGCTCTGGCCTGGGGTGCGGCCGCATGGTTCTTCTCGACGCTCGTCGCGCAGCCCGCGTGGCGACGGCCTGATCCCGCAGCGCACGCGCAGGCGATCGAGACCCTGCGCCAGTCGGCGGGGGGCACGACCTTCAGCGTGCGCACCACCGATGGCCTCACGCTGCGCGGCCTGCACCTGCCCGCGAGCGCCGACAACGATCGCTTCGTGGTGATGCTGCACGGGTACGGCGGCAACCTGCGGGAGTACGAGACCCAGCACCGGTTCTGGCACGCGCTCGGCTTCGATGTGTTCCTTTACGACCAGCGCGGCAGCGGTGCAAGCGACGGCGATTTCCTGTCGGCCGGCCTGCACGAGAGCACCGACCTCGGCGCGGTCGTCGCCGAAGCACGGCGCCGCATGCCGGCCGGCGCGCGGGCCGGCGTCTACGGTCGCTCCGGGGGTGCCGCCACGGCGGTGATGTACGCCGGCCAGGGCGGCAGCGCGGATTTCCTGGTCGTCGATTGCGCGTTCAGTTCGTTTCCGGACCAGTTGCTCGACCGCCTGCAGGCGGAGCACGGCTACCTGCCTCGACCCCTGCACGGACCGATGCTCGCCACCACGCTGCAACTGGTGCAGTGGCGTTTCGGCGTCGACCTCGCGCAGGCCGAACCGCGGCGCCACGTCGCGGGCATCCGCGCGCCGGTGCTGTTCGTGACCACGGCTGGGGACGACTACATCCGCCCGGCGATGACCACCGCCCTGCACGACGCCGCCACCGCGCCCAAGCGTTTGCGCATCTTCGCGCACGGTGGCCACGGCGCTGGCCTGCAGGCGCAGCCGGAGGCCTATCGCGAGGAAGTCCTGCGCTTCCTGCACGAACTCGCGGCGATCGACTGATGAGAGCCGAGCGCGTGCCCTTCCCGATTCCGCGGTCGCACGACGGGCAGCCCCTGCCGTGCCGCGACCGCCGCACGATGGGCCGACGCCATGCGTGAGTCCCAGCGACGCCTGTCCAACGGCTTCCTCGTGCTGCTGGCGCTGCCGACCGCGGCGATCGGTTTCTGCCTGTCGTCGGCCGTGGCATCGACCAGCTGGCTGCTGAGCACGCGCTATGACCTGCACCTGGAGAACATCGCGCTGATCTGGTTGATGGGCCCGCTCAGCGGCCTGCTCGTGCAGCCGCTGGTGGGCTGGCTCAGCGATCGCACGTGGTGGCTCGGCGGTCGGCGCCGGCCCTATCTGGTCGCCGGCGGCGTGACCGGCGCGCTGGCCACGTTCGCCCTGCTCGAACTCGACACCCTCGCCACCGCCACCGGATTCGGCCTGCTGACGGTGGCCGTGGTCGTGGTGCTGGTGAACGACCTCGCGACCAACGTCACCTTCAACCCGGCACGCTCGCTGGTGGCCGACGTGACCCCCGACGGCCCGCACCGCGTGCGGGGATATGCGTGGATGCAGGGCGTCTCCGGGGTGCTCGGCATCAGCGCCTACCTGGTCTCCATCATGTTCGGCAACGAGGTGCTGTTGCTCACCACGGTCGCCGTGACCTTGCTGTTGACCGTGGTGCCGGCGTTCCTCGTCTCGGAGCCGCACCCCGCATCGCACGGCGAGGCTGTCGAAGGCGAGGCGGCGCATCGCGGCCGCGCACCGTTCGGCGCGCTGTGGCCGATGGCCGGCTTCGCGGCCTTCGGCGCGTATGTCGCCTTCGATCGCACGGTGTTCGAGGGCGCCCTCGCCGCGGCGTCCCTGCCGCTGTTCATCGTGGTGCTGGTGCTCGGCGTCGCCTGGGGTACCGGGCGGGCCTGGCGCGGTCGCCGGCGGCCGTCGGCACCGGATCGAATGGGCACGCTGCTGTTCGCGCACGGCATGGCGTGGCTGGGCGTGCATGGCCTGTTCGTCATGGGGTTCTTCTACGTGCGCGACGTCGTCGTCGCCGGCGCCGACGGCCCCTTGATGGCCGACGCCTTCTACCGGCTGTGGAGCGACACCGAGCCGACCGCGGCAGACAGCGCGGGGCGGGTGCTGTCCGTCGGCTTCCTGCTGATGAACGTCGTCGGCGCCCTGCTGCCGGTGCTGGTGCTCAAACCGCTGTGCGAGCGCTGGGGCAAGGTCGCCGTGCATCGCGCCGCCATGGGCGCGATGGCGCTCGCGTTCGCGTCCGTCGCGCTGGCGCCGCCGACGGAAGCCTTCTACTACGTCGGCATGCTGCTGGTCGGCATCGGCTGGTCGTCATTGATCTCGATCGTGTTCGCGATCTTCTCGGAGTCGGTGGACGGCCGGCACATGGGCGTGAGCATGGGCGTGTTCAATTCCAGCCTGGTGCTGCCGGCGCTGGCGGTCCCCGGCCTGGTCAAGCTCGCCGAAGCGCTGGGCCTGCAGCACGACGTGTTCCTGCTGTTCGCCGCCAGTCTCCTGCTGTCCTTCGTGTTCTGGATGTTCGTCGCCGAGCACCCGCCCCACCACCGACCGGAAGCCCCCCGATGAGCCTCGCCCTCCGCCTGCCCTGCCTCCTCGTGCTGCTGATCGGCAGCACCACGGCCGCGGCCTCGGAGGCCGCGATCCGCGCCTTCCCGCCTTCGTGGTGGATCGGCATGAACGATCCCCGGCTGCAGGTGCTGCTGTCCGGGCCGGGGATCGGCTCGGACAGCCTGGCCCTCGACCTGCCGCAGGGCGTCGTCCGGGTCGGCGATCGCACGCTGGCCAGCCCGAACCATCGCGTGGTCGACCTGCGCATCGACGCGGCGGCGACGCCCGGCGACATCGTGCTGCGCCTGCGGGGATCGACCGCCGAACGGGTGGTCGTGGTGCCGCTCGCGGCACGACGCCCCGGCAGCGCCGCGCGCGAGGGCTTCGGACCGCGCGATACCATCCTGAACCTGATGCCCGACCGGTTCGCCAACGGCGATCCCGGCAACGACCGCGTGCCCGGGATGCGCGAAGCGGCCGACCGCAAGAACCCGGGTGCACGGCACGGCGGCGATCTCGCCGGGATGTCCGCCGCGCTCGACTACATCGCCGGCATGGGCTTCACCATGGTCTGGCCGACGCCGGTGCTGGAGAACGACCAGCCGGCCTTCTCGTACCACGGCTACGCGATCACCGACCTGTATCGGGTGGACCCGCGCTTCGGCAGCAACGAGGACTACCGCGCCTTCGTCGCCCGGGCCCGCGCCGCCGGTATCGGCGTGATCCAGGACATCGTGCCCAACCACATCGGCCACCACCATCCGTGGGCCGCCGACCCGCCGACGCCGGGCTGGATCAGCAACGGCAACCGTTTCGTCGAGACCCACCACGGCCGCACCGCGGTCACCGACCCGTACGCACCGGCCGTCGACCGTGAGAACTTCCAGCACGGCTGGTTCCACCCGACGATGCCCGACCTCGACCAGCGCGATCCGGTGCTGGCGCGGTACCTGGAACAGAACGCGATCTGGTGGATCGAATACGCCGACCTCTCCGGCCTGCGCGTGGACACGTACGGCTACTCGGACACGGCGTTCCTGCAGGGCTGGGTGCGCGCGATCCTCGCCGAGTACCCGCGCTTCACCATCGTCGGCGAGGAATGGAGCGCGAACCCCGCCGTCGTCGCCCACTGGCAGGCACCCGGGCGCGACTGGTCGGGCAGCACGCGCGGCACGCCGAGCCTGATGGACTTCCCGCTCAGCGAGGCGATCCGCAAGGCGCTCACCGAGCCGGAGGGTTTCACCACCGGCATGGGCCGCATCCACGAGATGCTGGGCAACGATCGCCTGTACGCCGATCCGTCGCGCCTGGTCGTGTTCGAAGGCAACCACGACAAGCCGCGCATCTTCAGCGTGCTGGGCGAGGATCCCGCGGCGCTGCGCATCGCGCTGGGGCTGGTGGCGACGCTGCCGCGCATCGCGCAGTTCTACTACGGCACCGAGGTGCTGATGACGAGCACGGTCGAGCGCGACGATCTTGCCGCCCGCCGCGACTTCCCGGGTGGCTGGCCGGGCGATCCGGTATCCGCCTTCACCGGCAAGGGGCTCAGCAAGGCGCAACGCGACCTGCAGGACTGGATGCGCCGCCTGCTGCGCTGGCGCGCCGGATCGCCGGCGATCGCGGCGGGTCGCTTCCTGCACTACCAGCCGCGCCAGGGCGCCTACGTCTACTTCCGTCGTGCGCCGGAACAGGCGGTGATGGTGGTGGTCAATCGCGGCGATGCGCCATTCGCGTTCGATCGCGCGCGATTCGCGGAAGGACTGCAAGGCGCGACGCGGGGCACCGACGTGATGACCGGCGCGGCGGTCGATCTGTCGAACGGCGCGCGTTTCCCGCCGCGCAGTTTCAACCTCGTCGAGCTGGCGCCGGTCGCGGACTGAGCGCCGCGCGCGGCGCCCGGGTCAGTGGAAGTCTCGCGAACGCGCGTCAAGCCCGGACAGCAGCGGTGTCCAGTCGTGCAGGCGATGCGCGACGAGGTGGCGCACGCCATCGGCGACCTGCAGTTCGCCGTCGACCGCGAGCAAGGTGGATTCGACCAGTTCGCGACGCTGCCTGGCGGCGAGTTTGAGCCAGACCACCACGTTGACCGTGCCGGTCTCGTCCTCCAGGGTGACGAAGGTGACGCCGCTGGCCGTACCCGGTCGCTGGCGCACGGTGACCAGGCCCGCGGTGCGCACGGGCGCGCCATGGCCGAGTTCGCCGAGTTGTGCGGCGCTGCGCGCGCGGCGTTTCGCCAGCGCGGCGCGGATCAGGGCCATCGGGTGCTTGCCCAGCGTGTAGCCGAGGTGCGCGTAGTCGCTGAAGGTGTCCTGCGCCGCGGTCGGTGGCGCGAGCGACACGCTTTGTTCGGCGATCCGTGCGCCGTCGAGCACGTCGGGCATCGCCTCGGCGCCAGCCACGGCCCAGTGCGCGCGGTGGCGGTGGCCGGCGAGGCTGCGCAGCGCGCCGGCCTCGGCCAGGCGCTGGCGTTCGAAGCGATTCAGCGCGGCGCGCTCGACCAGGTGCTGCACGTCGCGGAACGGCTGTTCCTGGCGCGCGGCGGCGATGCGCCCGGCGGCATCGGGCGACAGGCCGCGGACCATGCGCAGGCCGAGGCGCAGTGAAAGCGGCGAATGGCGAATGGCGAATGGCGAATGGCAATCAGCCTGCGCTGCTTCCTCGCCCCCCTTCACTTCCCATTCGCCATTCGCCGTCGAGCGCGCCGCAGGCGCGCGATCCATTCGCTGCGCGGAGCGCACCCGTGGTTCCTCCAGCGAACAATCCCAGCCGCTCCACGACACGTCCGCCGGCCGCACCTCCACGCCGTGGCGCTGCAGGTCGGCGAGGATCTGCGGCGGCTGGTAGAAGCCCATCGGCTGCGAATTGAGCAGCGCGCAGGCGAACACCTCGGGGTGGTGGCACTTCAGCCAGCACGAGACGTAGACGATCAGCGCGAAGCTCGCCGCGTGCGACTCGGGGAAGCCGTAGGAGCCGAAGCCCTTGATCTGCTCGAACACCTGCAGCGCGAAGGCCTCGTCGTAGCCGCGCTCGGTCATGCCGGCGACGATGCGCTGCTGGAAGGGATCGAGCCCGCCGCGGCGCTTCCAGGCCGCCATCGAGCGGCGCAGCTTGTCGGCCTCGCCCGGCGTGAAGCCGGCGGCGACGATGGCGAGCTGCATCACCTGCTCCTGGAAGATCGGCACGCCCAGCGTGCGGCCGAACACCTCGCGCAGCGCTTCCGAGGGATAGGTGACGGGCTCGAGGCCCTGCCGGCGGCGCAGGTACGGGTGCACCATCTTGCCCTGGATGGGACCGGGGCGGACGATGGCCACCTCGACCACGAGGTCGTAGAACGTGGCGGGCTTCAGGCGCGGCAGCATCGCCATCTGCGCGCGCGATTCGATCTGGAACACACCGAGCGTGTCGGCGCGCTGGATCATGGCGTAGGTCGCGGCATCCTCCGGCGGCACGGTGGCCGGCGCGAGGTCGAGGCCGCGGTGCTGGCGCAGCAGGTCGAAGGCGCGGTGCAGGCAGGTGAGCATGCCGAGCGCGAGGCAGTCGACCTTCAGCAGGCCCAGCGTGTCGAGGTCGTCCTTGTCCCACTGGATCACGGTGCGGTCCGGCATCGCCGCGTTCTCCACCGGCACCAGCTCGTGCAGCGGATGGTGCGAGATCACGAAGCCGCCGACGTGCTGCGACAGGTGCTGCGGGAAGTCCTGCAGCTCGCGCGACAGGGCGAGCAGCTGGCGCAGGGTGCGCGAGGCGGGATCGAAGCCGCGCTCGGCCAGGCGGGCCTCGATGTCGCTGATGTCGTCCCACCACGACAGCGCGCCGGCGAGCTGCTCCAACTGGTCGGCCGACATGCCCAGCGCCTTGCCGACGTCGCGCACCGCGCTCTTGGGGCGGTAGCAGATCACGGTGGCGGCGAGTGCGGCGCGCTCGCGGCCGTACTTGCGGTAGATGTACTGGATCACCTCCTCGCGCCGCTCGTGCTCGAAGTCGACGTCGATGTCGGGCGGCTCGTTGCGCTCCTTCGAGATGAAGCGCTCGAACAGCAGGTTGCCGCGCGCGGGATCGACCTCGGTGATGCCGAGCGCGAAGCACACGGCTGAATTGGCCGCCGAGCCGCGGCCCTGGCAGAGGATCCCCTGCTGTCGCGCGTAGCGCACGATGTCGTGCACGGTGAGGAAGTACGACTCGTAGCGCAGTTCGGCGATCAGGGCCAGTTCGTGCTCGACCTGGGCGCGTACCTTGGCCGGCACGCCGGCCGGGAAACGCCAGCGCAGGCCGTCCTCGGTCAACTGGCGCAAGTGGGTGGCGGCGGTGAGGCCCGGCGGCACCAGTTCGTGCGGATATTCGTAGCGCAGTTCGCGCAGGTTGAACGTGCAGGCCTCGGCGATGCGCGCGGATTCCGCCATCAGTTCGCGCGGGTAGATCGCGGCCAGCGCCTCGCGCTTGCGCAGGTGGCGCTCGCCGTTGGGGAACAGCCGGCCGCCGGCCTCGGCCACCGTGGTGTTGTGGCGGATCGCGGTGAGCACGTCCTGCAGCGCCTTGCGTCGGCGCACGTGCATGTGGACGTCGCCGCAGGCCACCGCCGGCACGCCGTGGGCGTGCGCGAGTTCGATCAGCGCCGCGAGGCGCTCCGCGTCGTCGGCGGCGCGGTGCAGTTCGACCGCGAGATGGCAGCGATCGGGGAAGAGGTCGCACATCCAGGCAAGAAAATCGGAGTCAGAGGACCTTTTTGCCGCAGAACGATATCGGCCCTTTGCCGTTTCCTCTGGTGGAGAAAAGGTGCTCTGACTCCGGTTTTCATGCGTCAGGAAGATCGCCCGCAGTCCCGCCCGCGGCAGCGCCTCGAGGTCATCGCACAGCAGGCGGTAGCTGCCCTTCTCCGCCGAGCGTCGCGCGTGGGTGATGATGCGGCAGAGGTTCGCGTAGCCGGCGAGGTCCTCGACCAGCAGCACGCAGCGCGGTCCGTCGACGAGCGCGAACTCGGCACCCACGATGAGCCTGAGGCCGGTCTCCTGCGCGGCCTCGTGGGCGCGCACGATGCCGGCGAGACTGCATTCGTCGGTGATGGCGAGCGCGGTGTAGCCGAGTTTCCGCGCGCGCTCGAACAGTTCGCGCGCGGTGGATGCGCCGCGCTGGAAACTGAAGTTGGAGACGCAGTGCAGTTCGGCGTAGGGCGGCGCTTCGACGGCCTTCGGACGGCTGGGCGACACGGCATGGCTTCCGCGGCGGGAAGCGCCCACGCTCGCCGCGCGCGGTCTCAGAACCTGCGAGGAAACCCGCTTCCTGCGGGTTTCTTCGGTCGCTGTCGCGTCCGATCCGCGAGCGGGCACGGCCTCGCCCGACCGCGAGCCTGCGTCGCGGGCTCGCGGTGTCCGCGATTTCGGATGCGTGCCGCGCGATGCCACGGGCCGGCGGGCCATGGCGGTCGCGGATCAGGCGAACAGGCCGTGCACGAACCAGCCGTCGCGCGGCGGCCGTTCGCGATAGGCCCACAGGCGCAGGCCCTGCGCGGTGGCGATGCGGAAGTAGTCGCGCGACACCGGCGCGCCGTCCCACCAGCCGGACTCGATGCGCTCGGGGCCCTCGAAGCCGATCGCGCCACCAGCCTGGCGCAGCCACCAGTCCAGCGGCTGCGCGGGTTCGAGCAGGAACAGCGGGCGTTCGGCGCCAGCGGCCGGCGGCGGCGGTTCGCGCACGGCGTCGGGCTTCGCGGTGGGGCCCGCGCGTTCGACCGGCAGCGGCCGCTCGCTCGCCGGAGGGCGAGCGCCCGCGCACTCGGGGCGATGGTCGTCGTGCAGGGCGAGCCGGCGCACGGCCTGCGCGCCCAGCCGGCTCGACAGGCGTTCCAACACGCGGCCGATGTCCTCGCGCTCGGTGGCCGCGGCGAAGAGATCACGCGCGGCGCCGTCCTCGGCCGCGCACTCCGGCGCCTCCAGGCCGATCGACAGCACCGGCGCCGGCAGCGCGAGGCGCTCGATCTGCGCGCGCGCCAGCGCGCGCAGGTGTTCGACATCCGAGCTGGGCCGCACCAGGCCGAGCGTGACGAGGGTGGGCGGATGCCCCTCGTGGCGCAGCGCGAACACCGCGCGCTGCAGGCGCAACTGGCGCACCGTGAGCCAGGCCCCGAGTTCGCGCAGCAACCGGCCGACCGGGAAAGCCAGTGCCTCGCCGTGCTCGACCGCGTACGGCAGTTCGAGTCCCGCGGCGAAGCGCTCCGGTGGGCGGAAGGGCTCCACCGGTTCGGGCCGGCGGCCGAACAGACGGTCCATCCAGTCGACCACCTCGCGGCCGAAGCGCCGCGCGAGTTCGGCGCGCGGCAGGCGCAGCAGGGCGTCGAGCCGACGCACGCCGATGCCGTCGAGCCCGGCGCGCGCCGCGGCGGGTATCTCGGCGAGTTCGAGCGGCCAGTCGGCGATCAGTCCCTGCAGGGTGTCGACGCGACGCACGATGCGGCGCTCACCGCGCCGCGCCAGCAGGCGCGCCGCGGCCGGCGTGGGACCGATCGCGGCGGTGGTGGCGTAGCCTTGCGCTTCACAGGCGGCGAGCAACGCGCGCGACAGCGGCACCAGCCCGCCGAACAATCGCTGGCTGGCCTCGACCTCCAGCAGCAGGCTGTGGTCGCCCATGAAGCCGACATGGGAGGAAAAGCCGAGCGCGACCAGCGCCAGCGCGCACAGCGCCTCGCGTTCGCCGGCCGGCGAACGGGGCAACAGGCGCAGGTTGTCGCACAGCGCGAGCGCGGCGGCCACCGTGTGGCCCTCGCGCACGCCGGCGGCGCGCGCGGCGTCGTTGGGCACCGCGATGCGCGGCGTGTTGCCCTCGACCGCGGTCAGCGCGAAGGGGCCGTCCTGCGCGGCGGGACCGAGTCGGTCCAGCGGCAAACGCGGGAAGCGGAGGGCGAGCCAGAGCATGGCGGCGTCGGCCCGCTCACGATCGACGCAGGCGTTCGCGGCGCGCCACCGCGCGCCAGTCGGACGGATTGCCCTCCTCACGGCCGTCGATCCCCAGTCCCGGCTGGACCGGGCCGCGGGCCGGCGACGGCAGCGCGCGCAGCGGGGGCGTCGCCGCGGCGCCGAGGGTGGCGACGCCGGACTTCGACCCCGCGGCCTTCGCCGGCGCGTGCTTCGCGGCAATGCCGTTCGATGGCGCGCCGTTCGGAAGCGCCGATGCCGTCGCTGCGACCGGCGCGGGCGCCACCCCACCCTCGCCCGCCGGCGCGCCGGCGCGCTGCGCGGCCTGCGCCGCGCGCCAGCGCGGTTGCTTCGCCAGCAGGCGCAGGCGCTGGCCACGCTCGGCACGCCAGTCGCCGCCGCGGCATTTGACGATCTCGAAGGTGCCGTCGGCGTCGATGCGCAAGCGCAGCGCGGCCGGCGACAGGCGCTGCGCCGCCGTTTCGGGCCGGAACAGCACGGCCAGCGCCTGGCCGCTTTCGGCGGCGAGCTGCAGGCGGCGCAGCGCGTTGGCGTCCTCGCCGTCCCACCACAGCAGCACCGCGCCGCAGGCGCCGCCGCGCAGGAGTTGTTCGGCCGCCCACAGCGCCTGCTGCGCGCGCGCCGGCGCGTGGCGCAGGCCGGGCTGCGGCGGTTCGACCACCAGACAGCGTTCGATGTCGACGCCGGCGGAGGCCAGCGCCGGCGCGTACAGCGGATGCGGCGGCGCGACCCAAGCCAGCCAGCGCGCGGATTCGCGCAGTTGGGCCAGCGCCGGCAGCAGCAGGCCGATCTCGCCCATGCCGGGCTGTGCGCAGCAGACCTCGGTCAGCACGCCCAGCGGCCAGCCACCGCCGGGCAGCAGCGCGTCCAGCGCGGCGTGCCCGCTGGCGATCGCCGGCTGCGCGCGCGACCGGCGCGGGCCACGCCAGACGTCGGGACGTTCGAGCAGCGGATCGAGGCCGGACTTGTTCATCGGGTTCCCACCGTGGTGCGCAGCACGCCCACCACCACGCCTTCCAGCGCCAGCGGTTCGCCGGCGGGATCGACGTCGATCGGCTGGAAATCCGGGTTGGCCGGCAGCAGGCGCACCTGGCCGCCGCGGCGCTGCAGGCGCTTGACCGTCGCCTCGTCGCCGATCCGCGCCACCACCATCTCGCCGTCGCGCGCCTCCGGCGTGCGGCGCACGGCGACCAGGTCGCCGTCGAGGATGCCGGCGTCGCGCATGCTCTCGCCGCGCACGCGCAGCAGGTAGTCGGCGCGGCCGGCGAACAGCGAAGGATCGATCGCCACCTGGCGCTCGACGTGCTGCTCGGCGAGGATCGGCGCGCCCGCGGCGACGCGGCCGACCAGCGGCAGCGTGGCGGCCGCGCCCGCGTCCTCGCGCGCCGCGGACGCGCTGCGCGCGCGGCCCTTGCCGCGCAGCACGCGGATCCCGCGATGCCCGGCCTCCAGCGCGATCGCGCCCTTGCGCGCCAGCGCGCGCAGGTGTTCCTCCGCCGCATTGGCGGAGCGGAAGCCGAAGGCGCTGGCGATCTCGGCGCGGGTCGGCGGATAGCCGCGCGCGGCGACCTCGCGCTCGATGAGGGCGAGGATCTCGCGCTGGCGAATGGTCAGTTCATCGGTCGGCGGCATACTGTGTTTTTATACAGTGGTCGCCGGCGCCCCGCAAGGGCGCCAGCGGCGACGCCCACGCCGTTCCGGCGGGCGGCGCATAATCGGCGGTTTCCGCCGCGCCAGGCCGCCCATGCCGACCCCCACCCCCTGCCCCATCGTCCACGCCGCGACCCGCCGCCGCCTCGAAGCGCTCTCGCACCTGGTCGGCGACACCCCGATAATCGCCGTCGACGTCGCCTTCCGCGGCCGCGCGCGCACGGTCTACGCCAAGGCCGAGTACCTGAACTACACCGGCAGCATCAAGGACCGCATGGCGCTGCACATCCTCGCCTGCGCGCACGCGCGGATGGCACTCGCGCCCGGCGCGCCGATCGCCGAGGCCACCAGCGGCAACACCGGCATCGCCTTCGCCGCGATCGGCCGCGCGCTGGGCCACCCGGTGACGATCTTCATGCCGGACTGGATGAGCCAGGAGCGCAAGGACCTGATCCGCAGCCTCGGCGCCACCGTGCGCCTGGTCAGCCGCGACGAAGGCGGCTTCCTCGGCAGCATCGCGCTGGCCGAGCAGTTCGCGCAGCGCCACGCCGGCACCTTCCTGCCGCGCCAGTTCGACAACGACGACAACAGCGCCGCGCACCGCGCGGGCACCGGGCCGGAGATCCTCGCGCAACTGGCCGCGATCGGCCGCGTGCCGCAGGCCTTCGTCGCGGGCGTGGGCACCGGCGGCACCATCATGGGCGCGGGCGGTTTCCTGCGCGAGCACTGCCCGGGCATCCGCATCCACCCGCTGGAGCCGGCGAACTCGCCCACCCTGTCCACCGGCTGCAAGGTCGGCCGGCACCGCATCCAGGGCATCTCCGACGAGTTCATCCCGGCGATCTGCCGGCTGGGCGAGCTCGACGACGTCATCGCGGTCGACGACGGCGATGCGATCCGCATGGCGCAGCGCCTGTCGGCGGAACTGGGCCTGCCGGTCGGCATCTCCAGCGGCGCCAACCTGCTCGGCGCCCTGCTCGCCGCCGAGCCGCTGGGCGACGATCCGGTGGTGGCGACGATCTTCTGCGACGACAACAAGAAGTACCTGTCGACCGACCTGATGCGCCACGAGCCGGCGCAGCCGGACCACCTCACCGACCAGGTCGTGCTGCGCGAGTTCCGCGTGCTGCCGCGCGCCGGGCGCTGAGAGGCTGTGAAAAACAGCCTCTTGGGCGGGCCATGCACGCAAGTGCATGATCCGCGGGAGCGCGTGCGGACATGTGCCGGACGCGCGACTGGAAAAACCCGCAGGACGTGGGTTTTTTCATCTGCGCTGAGCGCTCAGCCCGCCGCCGGCCGCTGCCAGGATTCGCGGAAACCCGCGACGTCGAGCGTCCAGTCGCCGCTGGAGCCCTCGGCGAAGGCGACGGCGAGGAACCAGCCGGCCAGGTTGGCCGGGCGCCGCGCGGCATCCGGGTCGGCGTAGGCGAGCGCGGCCAGCGGCGCGCCGTCGGCGACATCCGTGATCCGGACCTGCAATCGTGACGCGGCATCGACCGACAGGTCGAGCGCGTACCAGCGTTCCTCCCGCAGCGACGGGCTCCAGGAGTCCGGCACCAGCCGGTTGCCGCCGTACCAGAAGCTCTCGACCTGCGCGGCCGGCGGCTGCGGGCAGCCCTGCGGCGCGCCGCTGACGTTGCCGATCGCGAGCCCGAGGCCTTCCAGGCTGCCCGGCGCGGGACGGTCGGGCGGCAAGGTCACCGCCGCGCGCAGCGCCAGCGCCGCGTGGCTGCCGGGGCTGCGGGTGAACCAGCCGCGCGAACGCAGGCGCAGCGACAGTCGCTGCACGCTGCCCTCGACCACCGCGCGACGGCGGTTGAACCACAGCGCGGGCGCCTCCAGCGGCTGCCAGCCGATCGCGCCCGACTCGCGCAACCGGTGCCGCAGGGCGCCGCCGCGCCAGGCGATCTCGAAGTCCAGCGCCGTGCCCTCGGGCACCATCAGGCGCGGGTCGGCGGCGGCGGGCGTGTGCATGGCGCCACTGTGTGCCGGCACGGCGCCGCGCGCAAGCGCGCTATCGTTGGCGCATGTGCGGACGCTACGCCCTGCATGGCCCGTTCAACCGCCGCGACCCGGACTGGGTCGCGCGCTGGATGGAGCAACTGGTGTCGGTGACCGGCGGCGAGGCGCGCTACAACATCGCGCCCGGCACCGACGTGCCGGTGTTCGTGTCCGTGGATGGCGAGCCTGCGGCGCGCATGCTGCGCTGGGGCCTGGTGCCCGGGTGGGCGAAGGACGCGAAGATCGGCTACTCGACGATCAACGCGCGCAGCGAGACCGTGGCGGAGAAACCCGCGTTCCGCTCCGCCTGGCGCGCCGGCCAGCGCTGCATCGTGCCGGCCAGCGGCTGGTACGAGTGGCAGGCGGGCGCGGAAGGCAAGCAGCCCTGGCACATCGCCGCGGCCGACGAGGCCAACCCACTGGGCTTCGCCGGCCTGTGGGACCGCTGGCGCGCGCCGGACGGCGAGGTGCTGCAGTCCTGCACCATCCTCACCGTGCCCGCCGCCGCGGCCATCGCGTCCCTGCACGAGCGCCAGCCCCTGGTGCTCGACCCGTCCGACTGGCCCGTATGGCTGGCCGCGCGCCCGGCCAGCGTGGCCGACCTGCTGCGCACCCCGGCGATGGCCTGGCGCGCCTGGCCGGTCTCCAAGGCGGTCGGCAACGCCCGCCACGAAGGGCCGGACCTGCTGCGGCCCGTGGCCTGAGCCACCGGCCCCGGGCCTGGAGCCAAGTGCCTGATCCGGCTTTGCCTTTCGCCGCGGACGTGGGTAGAATGCGCGGCTCGTTTTTCGCCCAGCCCCCATTCGGAAGGTCGCGTCATGAAAGTCCTGTCCTCGCTGAAGTCCGCGAAGAGCCGTCACCGCGACTGCAAGGTGGTTCGCCGCCGCGGCAAGCTGTTCGTGATCTGCAAGTCGAACCCGCGCTTCAAGGCGCGCCAGCGCTGAGCGCCCGGGCGCCGCCCGGCGCCCGTGGTTCGCCGCAACGACGAAGGGCCGGCTTGCGCCGGCCCTTTCGTTTTCCGCGGTCCCCGGAAAGGCGAAGGGCCGGCGGTTCGCCGGCCCTCCGGTCCGCGCGACCCGCCGATCCGGGCCGCGCAGGTTCAGGCGCGGGGCAGGAACAGCCCCGGAGCAGGCCCCGGCGCATACCCCGGGAACACGCGCCCGAGGTCCGCGCCGCCGAGCCGGCGATCGATCAGTTCCGACAGCACCGCGCGGTAGTCGGTGGTGACGTCGAGGTCGCCGTTGAACAGGTTGGCGTCCTTCAGGCCCGGCCAGCGCGCCGCGACCTGGCGCCCGACCACGCCGCCGCCGAGCACGAACATCGCCGTCGCCGCGCCGTGGTCGGTGCCGTTGGACGCGTTCTGGAACGCGCGGCGGCCGAACTCGGTCATGGTGACCACGCTGACGTTGGCCATCGCGGTGCCGAGGTCGGTGTCGAAGGCGGCCAGCGTGTTCGACAACTCGGTCAGCAGCCCCGGCAGGACGTTGTTGATGTTCTCGTGGTGGTCCCAGCCGCCGATGTCGACCGCGGCGACGCGCAGGCCGACCCCGGCCTTGATCATCTGCGCGATCTCCTTCATCTGGTTGCCGAAGGCCGTGTTCGGGTAGGTCGCGCCGTTGGCCGGCGCGCGCTGCGCCGGGTTCGCCGACGCCATCTCCTCCAGCGCGGACAACGCGGAGCGCGCCGTGCGCGAGAGCAGGCTCTGCGCGTCGAACAGCAGCGACAGGGTGTCGGCCACCGACGTCGCGCGCCCGCTGTTGGTGCTGAGGCGGAAGTTGGCGATGCTGGACAGGCCGATCACCGGGGCGGCGCCGCGCAGCGAGCCCTGCACCGCGCGACCGACGCCGAGTGCTTCGAAGGTGTCCTCGCCGCCGGCGTTGGACTGGAGATACCGGTTGAGCCAGCCGTCGAACACCGACAGCGTGTCGGTGCTGCCGCGCTCGTACATGTCCTGGCAGTCGAAGTGCGATCGGTTGGCGGTGCGCAGGCCCGCCGCGTGCACCACGGCCAGCCGGCCGGCGTCGTACAGCGGCTTGAGCGCCTGCGCGGCCGGGTTGAGGCCGAAGAAGCCGTCGAGGTCGATCGCGCCGTTCTGCGCGCCCGGCCGCGGGATGCCGATCGCCGGGCGCAACCGGTAGTAGTCGGCATCCGCATGCGGGACCACGGCCTGCAGGCCGTCCATGCCGCCGCGCTGGAACACCGCCACCAGCACGTCCTGGCCGCCCTTCGGCGCGCCGTCGGCGGCGAACACGAAGCGCGGGGCGAGCAGCGGCAGGCCGGCCAGTCCCGCGGTCTTGAAGAAATCGCGACGCGTGCAGTTCATGGCGGGCCCCTCAGCGGTACATGAAGTAGGTCGAGCCGAGCATCACGCCCAGCACCTCGCGCGCGCGCCGTTGGCGCAGCGCGGCGTCGGCGATCGCCGCGTTCGGCGGCCCGCCGGCGGCGGCGTAGTTGACCAGCACCGCGCGGTCCAGCGGCAGCAGCGCGCGGCGCAGCACGCGCTCGGTGAGGCGGTCGACGATCTGCTCCGGGGTCCGGGGTGCCGCGCCGAGGAGCGCGGCGATGTCGACGCGGATGCCGTTGCCGATCGTGCCCTCGCCCAGCGCCAGCGCGTAGTTGAAGCGGGTCAGCAGCGACGAGGAATTGACCCAGTAGCCGCCGACGTCCGGATACCCGTTCGGCGCCGGCCAGGCGAAGTGCAGCTGGCCCAGCGTGTTCAGGGTCTCGGCCAGGGCGCGGATCCAGTTGCCCGTCAGCTGCGCGTTGGTCGCGCGCAGCGCCGAGATCGCGTACTCGACCGGCCGCTTCAACTTGTCGTCGCCGGAGGCCTTGAATTCGTCGGACGACAGGATCGCGCGCAGCAGTGCGCGGATGTCGCCGCCGGTCTGGCGGAACACCAGCGCGATGCGCTCGACCAGCGCCTCGGCCGGCGCGTCGGCGACGAAGCGGCGCAGCAGCTTGCGGGCGATGAAGCGGGCGGTGGACGGATGGTTGGCCAGCATGTCGAGCACGGCGTCGCCGTCCTCGATGCCGCGGCCGGCCGGCAGGTCGACGCCGAGCACGCGCTTGGCGCGGGTGTCGTGGCGCGAGCGCACGAACACAAACTGCACGTCGGTGACGCCGGCGGCCGGGTTGTAGGGGGTGAACGTCCAGCCGGTGAAGGCACGCGCGACGGCCTTGACGTCGTCCTCGGTGTAGCCGCCGTCGACGCCCAGCGTGTGCAGTTCCATCAGCTCGCGGGCGTAGTTCTCGTTGGGCCCGGTGGCGACGTTGAGGTAGTTGTCGAGGTAGAACAGCATCGCCGGACTGCGCGCATTGGCCTTCAGCAGGTCGGCGAAGCGGCCCATGGCGTGGCGACGGATCTCCCGATCGTCGACGCTCTTGTAGAAGCGCACGGCGCCGTCGCCGATGTTGACGTTGAAGTGGTTGGTCCAGAACTCGACCATCACCTCGAACAACTGGGCCGGGCTGTAGGCCTGGCGCAGGATGGTCGCCGCGCGCAGTTCGTCGGCGGCCTGGAACTGGCGGTTGCTCTCGCGCGCCAGCGCGATGATCTGGCCGTTGCTCATCGCCACCGTCGGCAGGTTGGCCGCGATCTGCGATTCGAGCGCGCTCGTGTCGATCCGTTCCGGCGCCAGCTGGGCCTCGAGCCAGGCGTCGTAGCCGGCGCGGCGCGCGGCCTGCAGTTCCTCCTCGCGCACGCCGAAGCTGGTGCGCGAGAGCAGCAGGCCGACCGGATCGGGTGGCGGCAGCGATGCGTC
The DNA here is from genome assembly GCA_021299185.1 of Lysobacteraceae bacterium. GTDB lineage: Bacteria > Pseudomonadota > Gammaproteobacteria > Xanthomonadales > Ahniellaceae > UBA4656. The sequence continues at coordinate 150,789 of JAJTHZ010000067.1, forward strand.
GTCGCTTTTCCCGGCGGCGAGCGGCTCGCCGCCGAGCAGGGCGCCGAAGCCGGCGCGGGTGGCGGTTTCCATGGTCGGTGGCCCCCCTACTGGTGTGCGTGGAGTCTACGCCCGCCGGAGCCCCGGCGCAGGCCTGCTGCGACCAACGCACGGGCTCGTTGCCGGTTGACACGATCGCCCCCAGGACGTGACGCGGCGCGTGGATCGCGGGGGCCCGATCTGCCAGAATTCCGCCGTCCCCGCCGCACCCACCGGGAGGTCGCCATGCGCAAGATCCTGTCCCTGGGCCTGTTGCTCGCCCTCGCCGCCGCCGGCGGCGCGATGGCCGATGAACTCCAGGTCACGACCCGCTCGGCCCCCGCCCTGCCGGCCGACGCCCCCACCCGGGGCATGCACCAGGAGACGGTGCTGCGCCGCTGGGGCGAGCCGCAGCAGCGCGTGGCCGCGGTCGGCGGCAACCTGCCGCAGCACCCGCCGATCAGCCGCTGGGTCTATCCCGGCTTCACGGTCTACTTCGAGCGCGAACTGGTGATCACCTCGGTCGCCAACCGGCCGGTCGCCGCCACCCCGGCGGACTGAGGCCAACACGATGGGTCGCTGGCGCCTGCCGGCCGAGTGGGAGCCGCAGGACGGCGTCCTGCTGGCCTGGCCCCACGAAGGCACCGACTGGGCGCCGATCCTCGCCGAGGTCGAGCAGACCTACGTCGCACTGGCCGGCGCGATCGCGCGCTTCACCCGCGCGCTGGTGATCACCGCGGACGCCGGTCTCGAGGCGCGGGCGCGGCGCCTGCTCGAGGCGGCGGGCGCCCGGCTCGACCGGGTGCGCTTCCTGCGCGCCCCCTACGACGACACCTGGCTGCGCGATTCCGGGCCGATCACCCTGGTCGACGACGCGCAGCGCCGCCTGCTCGATTTCCGCTTCACCGGCTGGGGCGGCAAGTTCGAAGCCTCGCGCGACGACCGGCTGGTCGAGCGCCTGTGCGCCGGCGGCTGGTTCGGCCGCCACCCCCGGCAGCGCATCGACTGGGCGCTGGAAGGCGGCGCGATCGACAGCGACGGCGACGGCACCCTGCTCACCACCTGGCAATGCCTGCACCAGCGCCACCCGCGGCTGTCGCGCGGCGAACTGGCCGACGTGCTGTCGCAGCACCTGCACGCCCGGCGCGTGCTGATGCTCGAACGCGGCTGGCTGCAGGGCGACGACACCGACGCCCACATCGACACCCTCGCCCGCTTCGCCCCGGGCGACCGCATCGTCTGGCAGGACTGCGACATGGCCTCGGACGTGCACCACGCCGAACTGCGCGCGATGGGCGCCGAACTGGCGACCCTGCGCACGTCCGACGGCCGGCCGTACGCGCTCGATGCCCTGCCCTGGGCACGGCCGATCCACGACGCCGACGGCCGCCGCCTGGCGGCGTCCTACGCCAACTTTCTGGTCACCGACGGCGCGCTCCTGATGCCGGCCTACGGCGATCCATCCGACGCGCGCGCGCTGGCGGTGCTGGCCGCGGCGTTTCCGGGACGACAGGCGCTTGCGGTACCCTGCCGGCCCCTCATCGAACAGAACGGCAGCCTGCACTGCATCACCATGCAGCTGCCGCGCGGAGTCCTGAATGACGTCGAAGACGTTGCGCGTCGCGCTGGTCCAGGAGCGTGAGCGCGGCAGCCGCGAGGCCAACCACGCGGCGATCGAGCAGGCCGTGGCGCGCGCCGCGGGCGCCGGCGCGAAGCTGGTCCTGCTGCAGGAGCTGCACAACGGCCCCTACTTCTGCCAGCACGAGAGCGTCGACGAGTTCGACCGCGCCGAGCCGATCCCCGGCGACAGCACGGCGCGCCTGTCGGCGCTGGCGCGCGCGCAGCGCGTGGTGCTGGTGGGCTCGCTGTTCGAGCGCCGCGCCGCCGGCCTGTACCACAACACCGCGGTGGTGTTCGACGCCGACGGCAGCCACCGCGGCACCTACCGCAAGATGCACATCCCGGACGACCCGGGCTACCTCGAGAAGTTCTATTTCACCCCCGGCGACCTCGGCTTCACGCCGATCGACACCTCGGTCGGGCGGCTCGGCGTGCTGGTGTGCTGGGACCAGTGGTATCCCGAGGCCGCGCGCCTGATGGCGCTGGCCGGCGCCGACCTGCTGCTCTACCCCACGGCGATCGGCTGGGACCCGGCCGATGCGCACGCCGAGAAGGACCGCCAGCGTGAGGCCTGGATCACCGTGCAGCGCGGCCACGCGGTGGCCAATGGCCTGCCGCTGCTGGCGGTCAACCGGGTCGGCTTCGAGGCCGCGCGCGATGCGTCGGGGCGCGGCATCCAGTTCTGGGGCACCAGCTTCGTCGCCGGACCACAGGGCGAGTTCCTTGCCCGCGCCGGCGAGGCCGAACCGGAACTGCTGCTGTGCGACGTCGACCTTGCGCGCAGCGATGCCGTGCGGCGCATCTGGCCCTTCCTGCGCGACCGGCGCATCGACGCCTACGGCGACCTGCTGCGGCGGTTCCGCGACTGACCCGCGCGGCGGCCTGCCGCGAGTCCCCATGACGATCACCACAGAAGAGTTCCAGGGCCAGCCCGTGCGCCGCGTGCTGCGCGACGGCGCGGGGGTGGTGCTGCTCGGCACCGCCCACGTCTCGCGCGCCAGCGTGGATGCCGTGCTCGCGCTGGCCGACGCCGAGCCGTTCGACGCGATCGCGGTCGAGCTGTGCCCGCCGCGCGCCGACGCGATCCGCAACCCGGGCGCGATCCGCGACCTCGACCTGTTCCGCGTGCTGCGCGACGGCCGCGCCGGCGTGGTGGCCGCCGGGCTCGCGCTCGGCGCCTACCAGCGGCGCCTGGCGAAGCAGTTCGGCATCGAGCCGGGCGCGGAGATGAAGGCGGCGATGGAACTGGCCGCCGCGCGCGGCCTGCCTTGCTGGCTGGTCGATCGCGACGTCGGCGTCACCCTGCGCCGCTCGCGCGCCGCGGTCGGCTGGTGGGAGCGGGCCAAGCTCAGCGCGGGCCTGTTCGCCAGCCTGCTCGACGACAGCGAGGTCGACGAGGCGCAGATCGAACGCCTGAAGTCCGGCGACGTGCTGGAAGGCGCGTTCACGGAGTTCGCCAGCGGCTCGCCGCCGCTGTTCGAAGCGCTGATCGCCGAACGCGACCGCTACATGGCCGCGCGCGTGCGCGAGGAACTGGCGCGCTCCGGGGCGCGCCGCGTGCTGGTGGTGATCGGCGCGGGCCACCTCGACGGCATGGCGCGGGCACTGGACGGCGAACAGGCCGCGCCGGCGACCGTGCTGCCGCCGCTGCGCGCCGAACCGCCGCCGTCGTCGTTCGGCAAATGGTTCGGGATCGCGTTGGTGGCGATCGTCGTCGCCGGGCTGGTCCTTGCCTTCTCCAAAGGCGCGCAAGTCGGCGTCGAAGCGATCTTCACCTGGGTCGCGATCACCGGGGTGCTCGGCGCGATCGGAGCTACGGTTGCGGGCGCCCACCCGCTGTCCATCGCCGCAGCGTTCGTTGCCTCGCCCATCACCCCGCTGCATCCCGCGCTCGCCTCGGGCATGGTCAGCGGGGCCGTCGAGCTGTGGACACGCAAGCCGCGCGTCGGCGATTTCGAACGGCTGCGTGATGACCTGCAAACAGCGGGCGGGTGGTGGCGCAACCGTGTGTCCCGGATCTTCCTCGTGTTCTTTCTCACAAATCTCGGCACCGCGATCGGCTTTTGGGTCGCTGGCTTCACGGTCGCCAAGCAACTGCGCGCCCTCGCCTGAACAGCCGGCTCAGGCGCCCTCGCGCGCCCGCCCACCGAGCGGCGCGGAAGACCGCACCCGCACCAGCCACGCGGCGGTCGCCGTGCGCATGTCGTCCAGCAGGGCGTAGATGGTCGGCAGGAACAGCAGGCTGACCACGGTGGAGAACACCAGCCCGCCGACGATCGCGCGCGCCATCGGGTAGTACGGCGGGCCGCCGCCGCCGATCTGGGTGCCGCCGAAGCACAACGGCAGCATGCCCAGCACCGTGGTGCCCATGGTCATCAGGATCGGCCGCAGGCGCTCGCGCGCGCCTTCGACCAGCGCCTCGGTGCGGTCGAGACCCTCGCGCCGGCGATTGTTGATGTGCTCGATCATCACGATGCCGTTGTTCACCACCACGCCCATCAGCACCAGGATGCCGATCGAGGCCATGATGCTGAAGGTTGTGCCGGTCAGCGCGAACAGCCAGAACACGCCGAGCGCGGAGAACAGCACGCCGCTCATGATCGCGACCGGGAACAGCATCGACTCGAAGAGCGCGGCCATCACGATGAAGATCATCAGCAGCGCGATCAGGGTGTTGAACCCCATCTGCTGGCCCGCCTCGTCGCTGGTGTCGAAGGACTGCCCGAAGCTCCAGGCGTAGCCCGGCGGCAGGCTGACGTCGCGCATCACCTCCTGGAACGTCTTGCGCGCGTCCTCCAGCGTACTGCCCGGCGCGACGTTGGCGGCGATCGCCAGCGAGGTGCGCCGGTTCTGCCGCGAGATCTGCGAAGCCCCGCGCTCGATGTCCACGTCGACCAGCGACAGCAGCGGCACCGAGGTACCGTCGGCGCGACGCAGGGTCAGGCCCGAGAGGTTCTCGATGCCGATCGACTCCGCGCCGGCGAAGCGCACCCACACCGGGATCTCGCCGTCGTCGGTGCGGAACTCGCGCAGCGGCGAGCCGCGCAGGGCGATGCCGATGTAGTCGGCGACCTCGCGGGCCGAGAAGCCGAGCGCCGCCGCGCGATCGCGGTTGACCGACACCCGCACCTCGCTGCTCTGGTCGCCGACGTCGATCCGCACGTCGCGCAGGACGTCGCGGCCCTTGAAGCGCGGCAGCACGTCGAGCGCCAGCGCCTCCAGCACCTCGTTCGAATCCCCGGTGAGGAAGACCTGCATGCCGCCGGTGGTTCCGCCGCCCCCGCCCGGCGGGCCACCGCCGCCCTGGAAGCGGATTTCGGCCCGCGCCAGTTTCGGCAGGTCCTTGCGCAGCGCCTCGACCACTTGCTGGGACGGGATCAGGCAACCCTTGCCGTCGCGGCCGAACCAGGACTGCACCGTGCCCAGCAGACTGCCGCAGGTCTTGCCCTCATCCTCGAGTTCGAGGTTGACCCCACCGAAGCCGCGCTCGCCGTAGTACGAATAGATCTGGGTGATCTGGTACTTCTCGCGGTTCTCGTCGAGGAAGCGCTCGACGCGCGCGACCTCGTCCGACATCTGCTCCAGGCTGTAGGCGCCGCGCCACTCCAGCGACATCTCGATCTCGCGGCCGCCGCCGTCGGGGAACATGTCGAACGTCATGAACTTGAACGGCACCAGGCTCACGGCCACGATCAGGATGATCGCCAGCAGCGACTTGCCGCGGTGCGCCAGCGACCAGCGCAGCAGGCGCCCGTAGGCGCGGCTCAGCGCCGGCAAGAAGCCGTGCTCGGCCACCATCGCCGGCGGCGTGCGCAGGCGCGCCGAGATCATCGGGATCAGGCTCACCGCCACCAGCCACGACGCCAGCAGCGCGATGGTGATCGTGATCGCCACCTGGCCGAGGTAGATGCTGACCAGGTTCTTCGCGCCGAACAGGTTGGGGATGAAGACGATGATGCTGGTCAGGGTGCCGGCGCTGATCGCCAGTTGCACGCTGCGCGTACCCTCCAGCGCGCAGCGCATGGGGTCGTTCGGATACTTCTCGCGGTACTGGTAGATGCTCTCGACCACCACCACCGCGTTGTCGACCAGCATGCCGATGCCGAGCAGCAGGCCCATCATGGTCAGCACGTTGAGCGACATCCCGCCGAAGTACATCACGCCCAGCGTCATCACGATGCAGATCGGGATCGCCAGCGTCACCATCAGGGTGCTCGGCCAGTGGCGCAGGAAGTAGTACAGGATCAGCAGCGACAGCAGCGCACCCAGCACGCCGGCCTCGATCAGCTCGTCGATCGAACTGCTCACGCTCTCGGCCTGGTCGCCGAAGATCAGGATCTCGATGCCGGCGAGGTCGGGGTCCTGCTTGATCTGCTCCAACTCGGCGCTGATCGCGCGCGAGACCTCGATCAGGTTGGCGTTGGTCTCGCGGTAGACGTCGATGCCGACCGCCGGCCGGCCCTCGAGGCGCCGCGCCACGTCCTGCCGCTGCAGTTTCAGGCGCACGTCGGCGATGTCGCCCAGCCGCAGCCCGCGGTCGTCCAGCACCAGGCGGCGCAATTCGTCGAGGTCGCGCAGTTCGCCCACCGGCTGCACGCGCAGGCGACGCTCGCCGGTGTCGATCGAGCCGGCCGAGACCGAGAAGTTCACCGCCTGCAGCTTCAGCGCCAGTTCGTTGAGGCTGATGTTGTGCGCCGCGATGCGCGAGGGATCGATCGCGATCTCCACCTCGGGCGGGGGCGCGCCGGTGATGTCCACCCGCGCCACGCCCGGCAGGCGCTCGAGGCGGCGCTGGAACACGCGCTGGATCAGGAAGTACTCGCCGCGCAGGTCGCGGTCCGAGGCGAAGCGCACCCGCATCAGCGGCTGGTCGCTGGGCGAGAACTTGAGCACGAAGTAGCGCTGGAAATCGCTCGGCAGTTCGGAGCGGATCGCGTCCAGCTTGTCGCGCGCCTCGGACGCGGTGATCTCGATGTCGCGGTCGAGGTCCGAGAACTGCACGAACACGCTCGCACCATTGTCGCGGCTCACCGAATTGAGGCGCTGGATGCCGGGCAAGGTCGCCAGCGCTTCCTCCGCCGGGCGGGCGATCGTGCGTTCGACCTCCTGCGGCGTGCTGCCGGGGTACGGCAGGTCGACGACCAGGAACGGCAGGTTGACGTCCGGGAACTGCTCCAGCGGCAGGCGGAAGGCCGCGATCAGGCCGACCACCATCAGCGAAACGTAGAACATCACGGCCGTGACCGGCCGCTTGAGGCTCAGGTAGGCCGGGCTCATCACGTCGTTTCGCCTCCGAGGATGCGCTCTTCGCTGGCCAGCCGCGCGCGCGCGCGGTAGTCCGCATCCGGGCGCCGGTCGAGCAGGTCGTAGACCACCGGGATCACCACCAGGGTGAGCAGGGTCGACACGGTCAGGCCGCCGATCACGGTGATCGCCATCGGCGCCCGCACCTCGGCGCCTTCGCCGCCGAACAGGGCCAGCGGCGCGAAGCCGAACAGCGTGGTGAGCGTGGTCATGATGATCGGGCGCAGCCGGGATTCCGCGGCGTCGCAGATCGCCTGCCGCTTGGCCACCCCTGCTTCGCGCAACTGGTTGACCTTGTCGATTAGCACGATCGCGTTCTTGACCACGATGCCGACCAGCAGGATCAGGCCGATGAACACCACCACCGACACCGGCGAGCCCGACAGCCACAGCGCGAGCACCGCGCCGACCATCGCCAGCGGCACGGTGAACATGATCACGAACGGGTGCAGCAGCGACTCGAACTGCGAGGCCATCACCAGGTAGACCAGGAAGATCGACAGCAGCAGCGCGAACACCAGCGACTGCCGCGAGGCATCGAGCTCCTCGCTCTGCCCGGCGAAACGCACCCGCACCTCGGCGCCCAGCGGCTGCTCGGCGAGCAGCGCCTGCACGCGCCGGACCGCGGTGCCGAGGTCGACGTCGCGCAGGTTCGCCGAGATCACCGCGACCCGGGTCTGGTCGGCGCGATGGATCTCGCTGGGCCCAATGGTCTCCACCACGTCGGCCACCGCGTCCAGCGTCACCGGGCGCTCGCTCGCCGGGTTGACGATGATCTTGCGGATGTCGGCCACCGAGGCACGGTCCTCTTCGCGCGCGCGCACCAGCACGTCGATCTTGCGGTCGCGGAACGAGTAGCGCGTGGCCACCTCGCCGCGCACCTGGCGCACGACCTGGTCGGCGATCTGCCGCGAGGTCAGGCCGAGCGCGGCGGCGCGTTCCTGGTCGAAGCGGATCTGCACCTCGGGGTAGCCCTGCTGCACGGTGGACTTCACGTCGGCGAACTCCGGCTGGCCTTCGAGCAGCTCGGCCAACTGGCGCCCCGCGCGCTCCAGGGCGGCGAGGTCGCCGCCGGAGAGCTCGATTTCCAGCGGGGTGGAGAAGGAAAACAGCTCGGGGCGGCCGAACTTCACCTGCACGTCGGGGAACTGGGCGAGCGTGCGGCGCATGCGCTCCATCACCGCCGCCTCGGTGTCGCGGCTGTAGTTGCCGCCCAGCACCACCGTCAACTGCGCGATGTTGTCGCCCGACTCGGTCGGATTCGCATCCAGCCGCGAGCCGGTGCCGCTCACGCCGTAGAGGGCCTGGATGTCCTTGTCCTCGGCATGCGCCTGCTGCACGGCGCGCACGATGGCATCGGTCTCGCGCAACTGCGCGCCCGGCGACAGGCGCGCGGTGGCCTCGAAGCGGTCCTGCGCCAGCTGCGGGATCAGGTCGGTGCCGAGCGTCGGCACCAGGGCCATGGTGGCGACGAACAGGGCCGCCGAGGTGCCCAGCACCAGACCGGGCCGCTGCAGCGCACCGGGCAGCATGGCGTGGTAGCGGCGCGCCGACCACTCGTAGGGCACCAGCACGACCATGCCGATCCGGCGCAGGGCCGCGCCGATCGTGCGATTGGCGAGCCGACCCGCCACGGTGCCGAGCCAGACCAGGCCGCCCAGCACGGTCCGCAGCGCGCGCCACGGCGCGCGCACGAGCGCGATCGCCACGCGTCCGCCCCGCGATGCCGGCTGCCAGTCCGGATGCGGCGGCTCCTCCGGGAAGGCCAGCGGCGCGCGCGCCTTGATCGCCGACAGCATCGGGATCAAGGTCAGCGACACCACCAGCGAGATCGCCAGCGCGATCGACACCGTCAGCGCCTGGTCCTTGAACAACTGGCCGGCCACGCCCTGCACGAACACCAGCGGGAAGAACACCGCGATCGTGGTCAGGGTGGACGCAACCACCGCCATGCTCACCTCGCGCGTGCCCTCCACCGCGGCCTCGATCACCCCGAGGCCGCGCTCGCGCGCCTTGGCGATGCTCTCCAGCACCACGATCGAGTCGTCGACCACCATGCCGGTGGCGAGCGCCAGCCCGGCCAGCGACATCACGTTGAGGCTGAGCCCGAACTGGCCCATGAAGAAGAAGGTGGCGATGATCGACACCGGCAGCGAGAGCGAGATGACGAAGGTGCTCCAGCCGTCGCGCAGGAAGAAGAAGATCAGCAGGATGGCGAATACGCCGCCCATCAGCGCTTCCTTGCGCACCTCGGACAGGGCGTTCTCGATGAAGATCGAGGCGTCCTCGACCGTGCGCACCGGGATGCCGTCGATCAGGTACTCGCCGCGCGGGCGCTGTACCGGCGCCGCGGTCTCGCCCGGCCGCGCGGTCGCGTCGATGCCGCGCTGCTGCAGCCGCTGCAGGGCCTGGCGCACGGCGGTGGCGACGGCCACCGTGTTGGCATCGCCTTCCTTGTAGATCGCCATCTCGACCGCCTCGCGGCCGGCGAGGCGGATGATGGCCTGGCGTTCCTTGAAGCTCTGCCGCACCTCGGCCACGTCGCGCAGCTTCACCGGCACCCCGGCCTGGGTGCTGATCAGCATCTCGCGCATCTGCTCGAGGTCGGCGAACTGGTTCACCGTGCGCACGAGGTAGCGCTGGGTGCCCTCTTCAAGGCGGCCGCCGGAGATGTTCACGTTCTCCTGCCGCAGGCGTTCGATGACGGTGCCGATCGGCAGGTTCAGCTGCGCCAGCCGCGCCTCGTCGATCAGCACCTGCACCTCGTCCTCGAGGCCACCGCTGACCTTGACCGCGGCCACGCCATCGACCGGCTCGAGGCGCTTCTTCAACTCGTCGTCGGCATACCGGCGCAGGCGGGTGAGTTCGCCCTGCTCGCTGCCCGCGAGTTCCTGCGGCACGGTCAGCACCAGGCGCATGATCGGCTCGTTGCTGGGGTTGAAGCGCAGCAGCACGGGCGGCGTGGCCTCCAGCGGCAGGCGCAGCACTTCCAGCTTGTCGCGCACCTCGAGCGAGGCGCGGTCCATGTCGGTGCCCCAGGCGAACTCCAGCACCACGTCGCTCTGGCCGGTGCGCGAGACCGAACGCAGCTTGCGCAGGTTCTTGACCACGCCGACCGCTTCCTCGACCGGCTCGGTGAGCAGGGTCTCGATCTCGGCCGGGGCCGCGCCGACGTACTCGGTGCGCACCGTGAGGGTGGGATAGCTCAGGTCCGGCAGCAGGTTGACCTTGAGTTCGCCCAGCGCGATCAGGCCGAACAGCACCATGGTGAAGGTGGCCATGCCGATCGTGACCCGGCGGCGCACCGAGAACGCGGCGATGCTCACGGGGTGGCCTCCAGCACCTGCACCTTGGTGCCATCGCGGAGCGTGGACGCCCCGACCGTCACCACCGCGTCGCCGTCGGCGACGCCCTCCAGCACCTCGACGACGCCGCCGCTGCGCGCGCCGGTGCGCACCGGCACCCGCACCGCCTTGCCCTCGCGCACCACGAACACCGCCGGCTGCGCGTCATCCTCCAGCAGGGCCTCGCGCGGCACCACCAGCACGTCGGCGCGCTGGTCGTAGATCACGCTCAGGCGGCCGAACATGCCGGACTTCAGGCTGCCGCTGTCGTCGCGGAACTCGCAGGTGACACGGAAGGTGCCGGTGCCGGGATCGACCACCGGGCTCACGCGCGCCACCACGCCCTCGAAGGCAGCACCCGGCACCGCGTCCACCGCCATCGCGACCTTGAGCCCCGGACGCATCGTGCGCAATTCGCGTTCGGGCACGTTGAGCACCGCCTGCAGCGGATCGAAGTCGTCGATGCGGAACAAGGGCGCCTGCAACTGGATGAAATTGCCTTCCTTGACCAGGCGCTGGCTGATCACGCCCTCGATCGGCGCGGTGATGCGGGCGTAGCTGAGTTCGAGCTTGGCCAGATCCCAGGCCGCACGCTGCGTCTCGAGACTGAAGCGGATGCGGTCGTGCGCCTCGGAACTGACCAGCTTGGCGTCGAACAGCTCCTGCGAACGGCGGAACTCGTTCTCGAGCCGGCGCAGGTCGGCCTCGGCGCGCGCGACCTCGAGCCGCGTGCGCTCCGAGTCCAGTTCCGCCAGCACCTGGCCCTCGCGTACACGATCGCCCTCCTCGACCATCAGCCGCAGCAGCACGCCGCTGGTCTTGGCCACCACCTGTGCCTGGCGCTCGGCCTCGAGCGACGCAGTGCCGGCGTAGCTGGCGAGGATCGGCTGGCGCGTCGCCTTGGCGACTTCGACCGGGATGACCGGGTCTTCGGCGGGTTTCTCGGCGTCCTTGTCCGCACCAGGACCACCCCGCTCGCCACAGGCGGCCAGCAGCAGGAACAGCGCAGCCAGGGCCGCGTGCGAAAACGGGCGCAACGTTCGGTTTCTCATTGTTCTTCGGGGCAGATGGAGGCCGGTGTCGTACTCTCATACAACACCAGCACGGACGCTATGTGACGAACAGCCTATCCGGGCGCGTGCGAGGGCCGCGTGGCCCGCAAGTCACACGCCGCGGAGCATGGACTGTACCGCGACGGTTCTGGCCACGCGGTCGCCGGCTGGCTACACTTTCACGGTTTTATCCGCCCGCCGCGCCGACCGCGCGCGCCAAGAGGACCCGACCCCCATGCGCCACGCCCTGCCTGCCCGCCTGCTCGCCATCGCCCTGACCGCCGCCACGGGAACCGCCGCGGCCGCCGAGGGCAATGCGGAGGACGGCCGCGTCAAGGCCTATACCTGCGCCGGCTGCCACGGCATCGAGGGCTACCGCAACGCCTACCCGAGCTATCGCGTGCCCAAGATCTACGGCCAGCACTACGAATACCTGGTGGCGGCGCTCAACGCCTACCGCAGCGGCGAACGCAACCACCCGACGATGCGCGCGCAGGGCGAGAGCCTGAGCGACCAGGACATCGCCGACCTCGCCCGCTTCCTCGCCGGCGCCCCCGCTCCGGCCGCCCAGTGAGCCTCCGCACCATGCGCACGATCGTCCCCACCCTGTCCCTCCTCCTCGCCGCCGGCGTCGCAGCGGCCGGCAACGTGACCGGCGATGCCGACCGCGGCCGCCGCATCCACCTCGGCGAGGAGCAGATCGCCGGCGTCGCCGCCTGCAGCACCTGCCACGGCACCGACGGCAACGCGACCCAGGCCCCGACCTTCCCGCGCCTCGCCGGGCAGTACGCGGAGTACCTGGTGTACGCGCTGGAGTCCTACACGAACGGCACGCGCAACAACGCCATCATGTTGCCGATCGCGTCCGGCCTGACGCGCAAGGACATGGAAGACCTCGCGGTGTTCTACGCCGCGCAGAAAGGCGACCTGCGCGACCTGAGCGAGGTCATCACCGACTGAACCCGCGCGCGGGCGGTGGCCCGGCTGCCGCCTGCCCCGTCGCTCAGCCCGAGCGCCGCATGTAGGGATTTTCGCCGCTGGCGTGGTCGGTCGCGTCGCGCACCCCGGTCACCTCCGGCACCCGCGCGCGCAGCGTGGTCTCGATGCCCTCGCGCAAGGTCACGTCGACCATCCCGCAACCATGGCAGCCGCCGCCGAAACGCAGCACGGCCACGCCGTCGGCCTCCAGCGAGACCAGGCTGACCCGGCCACCATGCGAGGCCAGCCCCGGGTTGATCTCGGATTCGAGCACGTACTGGATGCGTTCGACGGGCCCCGCGTCGGCGCCGGGCAAGCGGCCCTTGATGTGCGGGGCGCGGATCGTCAACTGGCCGCCGGTGGGGTTGCGCTGGTAGTCGATCGACGCGCCGTCCAGCCATGCGGTGCTGGCGGACTCGACGTACAGGTTGAAGCCCTCGCACTCGACGATCCATTCGTCGCCGGCGAGATCGCCCGGCTCGCAGAACTCGAGTTGGCAATCGGCCTGCGCGGTGCCCGGCCTGAGCACCTTCAGGCGAACCCCCATCCCCGCCACGCCCTGCTGGTCCAGCAGGCGGCGGAAGTGGGTCTGGGCCTCGGGACCGATCGTGACCATGCGCGCCTCCGTCAAAGCGGCAGTCTACCGCCTGGCCGCGCGCGGCGCATCGACGCGACCTGAAAAACACCCTGCAACCCTCGGATCATGCGATACTTTTCACGCAACATCGCTGTCCACTGGAGAGCCCTGATGAGCCGCACGCCGCATGACCTCGCGCAACGCCGCTGCCAGCCCCTGCGGGGCGCCGAGCATGCGCTCAGTGTCGGCGAGGTGCAGGAACTGCTGGCGGCGCTGCCCGCCTGGGCGCTGTCGGACGACGGCAAGACGATCAGCCGCGACGTCCGCTGCCGCGACTTCCACCGCACGATGGCGCTGGTCAATGCGATCGCCTGGATCGCGCACGCCGAGGACCACCATCCGGACATGGAGGTCGGCTATGGCCACGTGCTGGTGCGCTACACCACCCACGACGTCGGCGGCCTGTCGATCAACGACTTCATCTGCGCGGCCAAGGTGGACGCGCTCGGCGAGGCGCGCTGACCGCGTCAGCCGCGCCGCGGCAGCGCATCGAGCGCCGCGACCAGTTCCGGCGGCAGCGGCGCGCTGAAGGCGTGGCGCTCGCCATCCGCGCCGTGGAACTGCAGTTCCGCGGCGTGCAGGAACAAACGGTCCAGCCCCAGCGCCTTCAGGCGCCGGTTGGACGCCGCGTCGCCGTACTTCGGATCGCCGGCCACCGGCAGGCCGAGGTGCGCCGCGTGCACGCGGATCTGGTGCGTGCGGCCGGTGTCGATCAGCACCTCGACGTAGGCGTAGTCGCCGCGCTGCTCCAGCAGGCGGAACTCGCTGCGCGAGGGCTTGCCGTCCGGATCGACCCGCACCATGCGCTCGCCGCCCTGCAGCACCGACTTCTCCAGCGGCGCGTCCACCTTCACCCGCTCGCGCGGCATGCGGCCGACCAGCAGGGCGAGGTAGCGCTTGCGCGCGTTGCCCTCGCGGATCGCCGCCTGCGCGGCGAGCAGCGCGGATCGCTTCTTGGCCAGCAGCAGCACGCCGCTGGTGTCGCGGTCGAGGCGATGCACCAGTTCCAGCGTCGCCTGCGGGCGCAGTTGGCGCAGTTGCTCGATCGCGCCCAGCGCGATGCCGCTGCCGCCGTGGCTGGCCAGCCCGGAGGGCTTGTCGAGCGCGAGATAGCGCGCGTCTTCGGCCAGAATCGCCGACGCCAGCACCCCGAGGCTGCGCTCGCTGGCCCGCGCCGGCTGCGCCGGATCGGCCACCCGCACCGGCGGAATGCGCAGTTCGTCGCCCGCCGCGACCCGGGTGTCCGGCTTGGCGCGCTTGCCGTTGACCCGCACCTGGCCGGTGCGCAGCAGCCGGTAGACGTGGGTTTTCGGCACGCCCTTGAGCAGCCCGAACAGCAGGTTGTCCAGCCGCTGGCCGTCACGGTCTTCGGGCACGCGGACCTTCTGCACGGAACTTGCAGCGTGGGGGACGAGGGTCGGTCGTTGCTGCATCTGCGTTGCCATTGCTATGATCCCGACCCGGCGCCGCGCGTCGAAGCTGCCGGACAATCAAGTACTTGCCAAGGCTTGGTGCGTTCCGACCGCGGGAAACGGCGTCACCGCTCGCCACCATGCTGGCCCACCACCGGGGCCGCACCATGCCGCCCGGCATGCGATCCCAGCGATCAGCCCCCGGAAGACGCCATCCTAGCGGCAGCGCAGGTTGCTGTGCCGCTCCCTCGCGGGAGCTCGGGTGCCGACGCGGCCCCGATCGTGGTCCGATCCCGGTGGTGCGCAGTGGGCTGCGCGCCCAACCCCGGTCCCTTGGAACGGGTCGACGCAGGAGCGCCGCACGGCGGGCCCTGCGGCCGTGGCAGGTCGCGCGCCAACCGGCGCACGCCAGGTTCGGGCCGGTTCCGATCCATCCATGACGACGCTCGCGCCCCGGCGTGATGCGCCCGCCAGCCGGTCCCGACCGGCGCGCAGCGGACCCCTGGTCCGCCCTGCGCGCTCCGTGGCCGCGGCGCCGGCGCCTCCCGGTCGGTCGCGGAGCGAGAGGACGATTTTCCAATGAAGCGCATGTTGATCAACGCAACTCAGCGTGAGGAGTTGCGCGTGGCCATCGTCGATGGCCAGAGCCTGTTCGACCTCGACATCGAGATCCCGTCGAAGGAACAGAAGAAGTCCAACATCTACAAGGGCCGCATCACCCGCGTCGAACCGAGCCTCGAGGCCTGCTTCATCGACTACGGCGGCGAGCGCCACGGCTTCCTGCCGCTGAAGGAGATCTCGCGCGACTATTTCGCGGACGGGGTCGACCCCAACCGCGCGGGGATCCGCGAACTGGTCAAGGAAGGCCAGGAGGTGGTGGTCCAGGTCGACAAGGAGGAGCGCGGCACCAAGGGCGCGGCGCTGACCACTTTCATCAGCCTCGCCGGTCGCTACCTGGTGCTGATGCCGAACAACCCCCGCGCCGGCGGGGTGTCGCGCCGCATCGAAGGCGACGACCGGCAGAACATGAAGGAGGTGATGGACCAGCTCAAGCTGCCCGACGACATGGGCATGATCATCCGCACCGCCGGCGTCGGCCGCGAGGCGGAGGAACTGCAGTGGGACCTCGACTACCTGCTGCAGGTCTGGAAGGCGATCACCGACGCCGCCCTGAGCCGCCCGGGCCCGTTCCTCGTCTACCAGGAGTCGCGGCTGATCATCCGCGCCCTGCGCGACTACCTGCGCGCCGACATCGGCGAGATCCTGGTCGACAGCGAGGAAGTGTTCGCCGACGCGCGTGACTTCATGCAGCAGGTGATGCCGCAGAACCTGCGCAAGCTGAAGATCTACAAGGAAGACGTGCCGCTGTTCTCGCGCTTCCAGATCGAATCGCAGATCGAGAACGCGTTCGAGCGCCAGGTGCGCCTGCCCTCGGGCGGCTCGATCGTGATCGACCACACCGAGGCGCTGACCGCGATCGACATCAACTCGGCGCGCGCCACCAAGGGCAGCGACATCGAGGAGACCGCGTTCAACACCAACCTCGAGGCCGCGGTGGAGATCGCCCGCCAGCTGCGCATCCGCGACGCTGGCGGCCTGATCGTCATCGACTTCATCGACATGGAGAGCACGCGCCACCAGCGCGAGGTCGAGGACAAGCTGCGCGACGCGCTCAAGCTCGACCGCGCGCGCGTGCAGGTCGGGCGCATCTCGCGCTTCGGCCTGCTGGAGATGTCGCGCCAGCGCCTGCGCCCGTCGCTCGGCGAATCGACGCAGATCCTGTGCCCGCGCTGCGACGGCCACGGCCGCATCCGCGGCGTGGAGTCGCTTTCGCTGTCGATCCTGCGCCTGGTCGAGGAGGAAGCGATGAAGGACAGCACCGCGCAGGTGCTGGTCCAGGTGCCACCCGACGTCGCCAACTTCCTGGTCAACGAGAAGCGCAAGCCGCTGGTCGAGATCGAGCAGCGCCACGAGGCGCAGGTGGTGGTGGTCGCCGACCGCAACCTCGAGACGCCGCACTACGAGGTCAAGCGCATCCGCGCCAGCGAACTGTCCGAGCATGCGCGCGCCAGCTATGAACGCGTGACCCCGGTGCAGGCCGTCCAGGCGCCGCAGGCCACGCCGCCGTCGGCCAAGTTCGAACAACCGGCGGTGACCGCGATCGCCCCGGTCGCCCCGGCCCCGGTGCGCGCCGATGACGAAGCCGTGGAGGCCAAGGCCGCCGCGGCGAAGACCGCGCCGGTGCCGGCGCCGGCCGCCCCGGTGGCGGCGCCCGCACCCGTCGCCGCCACGCGCAAGGGATTCTTCGCGCGCCTGGTGGCGCTGTTCACCGGCGACGACGCGCCGCCGGCGCCCGCCGCCGAGCCGGCGCCCCGCGACGGCCGCGGCCGCCGCGACGAAGGCCGCGGCCAGCG
>JAJTHZ010000160.1 GCA_021299185.1 Lysobacteraceae bacterium
CGGCCGGCGTGGCGCTCGGCATCGGCCTGCTGCTCGCGATCGGCGGCCGCGGTGCCGACCCGGTGGCACCGGTGGCGGTGGCCGACGGTGGCCTGCCGTGGTCGGTGCGCGAGGCGCTGTTGCTGGGCGCGGCCTACGACGGCGCGCTGCGCGAGGCGCGCGGTGCCGCCCCCGCGCCGCGCGGCGAACTCGCGCGCGCCGAACGCGAACTCGACGCCGCGCAGCACGCGCTGGAGGACGCCCTGGCGCAGCAGCCCGATGCGGTCCACCTGCTCGACCTGCTGCGCCGGACCCACGAACAACGCCTGCGCCTGGCCCAGCGCCAGGCCGCCGTGGGCTGAGCGCCCGCGCCCCGATCCGAAGGAAAACGCCATGCGAAACGCACGCCTTGCCATCGCCTTGCTCGCCGCGCTGTGCGCACCGTCGGCCGCTGCCCAGACGGCGATCGACCGCAGCATCCCGGCCGCGCCCGACGCGCGGGTGGAACTCGCCAATGTGCGCGGCGAAATCGTGGTCACCGGCTGGGACGAGCCGCGGGTCGCGTTGGCCGGCTCGCTGGGCGAGGGTTCGACGCTGAGGGTCGAAGGCGAGGGCGCGCGCATCTCGGTGCGGGTCGAGACCGAGGACGGCAAGGGCTGGAGCTGGTGGGGCCGCGGCGGCATGGTCGCCGACACGCGGCTGGAGGTGCGCGTGCCGCGCGCGGTGGCGCTGGACGTCGACGTGGTCAGCGCCGACCTGCGCGTCGACGGCATCGTCGGCAGCCGCGAGGTGGCGGTCGACAGCGTCAGTGGGGACGTGCGGCTAGCGGTCGATACCCAGCGGCTGAAGATCAGCAGCGTCAGCGGCGACGTCGAGATGGAGGGCGCTGCCACCCGTGCGATCCTGGAGACGGTGAGCGGCGACCTGGTGGCGCGCGGGCTGTCGGGCGAGATCGACCTCGAGACCGTGTCCGGCGATGCGCGCATCACCGCCGGCGCGGTCGATCGCGCGAACCTGAGCACGGTCGCCGGCACCCTCGAGGTCGAACTCGCCCCGCGGGGCACCGCGACCATCAGGGGCAAGACCATGAGCGGCGAACTGCGCCTGCGCGTGCCGGCCGATCTGTCCGCGCGGATCGAGGCGGAGACCTTCAGCGGCGGCATCCGCTCCGACTTCGGCACCGTCGACGAGGAAGAAGACGGTCCCAGCAAGCGTTTGCGCGCGACCGCCGGCGAGGGCGCGGCGCGGCTGGAACTGGAAACCTTCTCCGGCGATCTCGAGATCCGCCGTCGCTGAGCCGCTGCGCGACGAGGGGCCGATTCAGGCCACCGCGTCGAGCAAGGGCCCGACCGGCAGCACGCGCGGCGCCTCCTCGCGCGCCCAGTCGAGCGCGGCATCGAGCAACGGCTGGAAGCGCGCGCGCAGCATGGCGGACTCGCGGTCGCGCAGCGCGGCGTCGTAGGCCACCTCGGGCGCCTTCGCATGGCGCGCGCCTTCGGTCGTGGCGTGCGCGGCGACCTGCGCGGCGTCCACCGGAAGCGCCAGGTGGCCCGCCACGCGCGCGGCCTGGCCGGGAAGGTCGGCCAGCAGCTCCGCATCGCGCAGCAGCAGCACGCGGCTGCCGCCGGCATCGAGCACGCGCGCGGCGAGGACCAGGGTCGCCAGCCACTGCGCGGCGACCAGCCCGGCCCAGCCGGCACGCGCGCCGGCCTGCGCCGGCCATTCCGCCGGCAGCCCGGCATCGGCGGCGAGCCGTGCGGCCAGTCGGCCGACCTTGTCCTTGGTGTCGTCCGGCTTTTTCAGGTTGGACACCACGAAGTCCGACAGATGGGCGTGCAGCAGGACCGCTTGCGCCGCCGGTGCGGCCGCCAGCAGCGCCGGGCCGATGTTCAGCGCCACGTGGGTGGGCTTGACCACGGTGGTCGCGCCCGCGTGCCACGGGCGGGCCAGCAGGCGCACGACCGGGTCGATCCACGGGGCGACGTCGACGCCCGCGTTCGCGGCATCCGCCAGCCGGCGCAGGGCGAACGGTTCGCGCAGCACCTCGACGGCGGGCGCGACGTGCAGCACGCGGGCGAGCAGGGTGGAGCAGCAGAACGAGGTGTGGAACAGCCAGGCGGGCGTCGCAGGCGGCGGCAGTGTTAGCGCGTCGCGCGCGACGTCCACCGGCCGCCGCTCGGCCAGCGCGATTCGGTGGTCGAGGAAGACCGATGCGTCCAGCACGGCCGGCGCCACGTGCAGGAAACGCACGTGGTCCTTCGCGAGGTCGAGGTCGAACGGAAACCAGCGTGCGTCGGCCGGGTCGACCGTCGCCGCGGAGGAAGGGGGGGCGTGAGGCGCGGACATCGGCGCAGTCTAGGGCCTGTC
This sequence comes from Lysobacteraceae bacterium, assembly GCA_021299185.1. GTDB lineage: Bacteria > Pseudomonadota > Gammaproteobacteria > Xanthomonadales > Ahniellaceae > UBA4656. Next base: position 2,347 of record JAJTHZ010000160.1, read on the forward strand.
GACGAGGGGCAGCAGCCGGTGCTTCGAGTGGGAGCCGCTTCAGCGGCGACCGCGGCGATTCCGGTTGCAGCGGTCGCCGCTGAAGCGGCTCCCACAGGGAGGTCATCGCGCATCTGCGCTTGCGGGGGCCGCTTCAACCTGCGTTCGCGCTTGCATGAGGCTGCGGTGATCGATCGCCGCTCGAGCGGCTCCCGCACCCCACAAACGACTGCGGCCCCGTTTCCGGGGCCGCAGGTGAAACCAACCGCAGGTTCGGATCGCTACGCGATCAGAACTTCTGCGAGTACGAGACGTACCAGAAACGGCCCGGGATGTCGTAGCTCGGGTCGAAGCTGTTGGCGAAGGTCGAGTACGCGAACGGGGGATCCTCGTCCAGCAGGTTGCGGATACCGGCGGTCACGCGGCCGTTCCACGGGGCGTCCCACGTGCCCTGCAGGTCGAAGTACCACGTGTCGTCGATCTTGTTCTCGCCATCCGGGAACTGCGGCGAACCGTTCGGGTTCGAGCACAGGCCCGGGTTGCCGAAGAACACCGGCAGGTCGCAGTTCTCGTCCAGCGCAGACAGGTAACGCGCGGTCAGCGTCGCACCCCAGTCGCCCAGCTGCCAGTTGGTCGAGATGTTCGACTTCAGGCGGTGCGCGAAGCTGAGGCGGTTCAGGTAAACGCCGACCAGGTTGCCGTTCGACGCCGAGCCATCGGCCAGGATGTCGCCGGCTTCCGGCTGGCCGAGGTCGCCGTAGTAGCTGACGTAGGCGTTGTCCCAGTTGACGCGGAACTTGCCGAAGTCGGTGTCGAAGCGGTACTCGACCGTGAAGTCGTAGCCTTCGATCTCGAAGCCGCCAACCTCGGCGTTGCCGGTGCCGGCGAACAGGTCGGCGATCTCACCGCCCGGACCACGGGTGATGAGCGCGCAGTTCGCGAGGTTCGAGCCGTTGTAGCAGGAGTTCAGGATGAACTGCGGGTCGAGGCCCTGGATCGCGTTGCTGATCTCGATGTTGTACCAGTCGAGGTAGACGTCGAGGCCTTCCACGAACGACGGGCTGTAGACCAGGCCCAGCGTCTTGTTGCGGGCTTCTTCCGGACCGAGGTCCGGGTTGCCGCCGACCGTCACGCGGATCTGCGTGTTGGCCTGTTCATAGCCCACCGGCGTGCCACGGATGCCGCCGACGCCGTTGCGGCAGGCGGCGCGGATCGCCGGGTCGGCAGTGTTGATGAACGGCACCGAGCACGGATCGCGGATTTCCGGGAACGAATCCGACTGGCCCGAGAACAGGTCGCTGATCGTCGGCGCGCGGAAGCCGTCGGCGTAGTTGCCGCGGACCAGCAGGTCGGCGAACGGCTTCCAGCGGAAACCGAACTTCGGGTTGGTGGTGTCGCCGAAGTTCGAGTAGTCCGAATAGCGGGCCGCGATCGCGATCTCGAGGGTCTCGGCGAACGCCAGGTCCTTGAGCAGCGGGATGTTGAACTCGCCGTAGAACTCGTTCAGCGCGAAG
>JAJTHZ010000119.1 GCA_021299185.1 Lysobacteraceae bacterium
CAGCACCCCGTTGTTGGAATGAAGATCGATCGCCGCGTACAGTGTCATCGCCGCCTCCTCCTGCTGCTGGACATGAGCCAGTTAGGTTCCGCTCCTTGGACTGTCCTGTCAGCAGTCGGAGGCGGCGCGATGAGTATTCAGGTTCTCGTCCTGCGGCACCGGCTCCGCGGGCGCGATCGCCGGATCGGTACGCACCAGGCGCGCCGCCCGGCAGACCGGCGGCTCGGGCTGCACGGTGCAGGGTGGGGAGAAAAAATTGCGATCCCTCCAGTCCAGATAGGCCGCCTGCACGCGCACGATGCCGTCGACCGCGGCTGCGGTGTCGGCGACGTTGGCCGGCAGCGGCGCCAAGCCTTCGCCGTACAACTGCAACATCGCAGCGAGCGCGTCGATGTAGGTCCACTGCAACGCACGCGCGCTGCGCTCGAATGCCGCCGATCCGCGTGGCAGCGTGCCGTTCCCTGCCAGTTGCAGGGCCGAGGCGACGGCGGTCGAACGCGGCGTGGCATCGACGAAGGGGTCCTCGTCGCGACTGAGGATGCCGTCGGCGCCGGCGCGGCGCTGGGCGTCGTCGATCGGGCCGGGCGTGGTGCGCCAGACGACGGCGGACTGCGCGCCGCTGCCGCGGGCGACGATGTCCACCGGATCGCCGCCGTCGAACAGCGTCTTGACGAACAGACTGAAGTTGCCCCCGGCATCGGCGGTGGTGGTGAACACGCTGGTGCCGACCCGGATCTGCACCGTGGCGTTGGCCAGCGGCTGCGGCCCGACGGCGCGGCCAGCGATGGTGACGGCCGCTTCAGTGCTGTCGGTGAACAGGACATCGGTGCCGGCGCACGCCATCCCGGGCGACAGGCCGGCCAAGGAAGCGACAATCACGAAGGCGGCCGCGCGACGGCGCAGCCCGCTGCAAGTACGGATCAGCATGGTGGAACCCCTGGAGCATGTGCGGATCGAGCTCGCCGAGGACCACCGGGCGCCGGTCCATGGCGTGCTTCGGATCTAGCTTCCGCCGGTGCCGACACCGTGTCAACCGCGGACCCGGCTCCGGCGCGGAGCCTCATTCGACGCGTCCGAATACCAGGTCGCGCACGCCGTGGCCGAGCCGCAGTCCGCGCCGTTCGAAATGGGTCTCGCTGCGCCAAGCGGGGCGCTCGACCCAGTCGCCGGCCGGCGAGGCGTTGCGCAGCAGCACGCAGCCACGGCAGACCTCGAGCATCTGGTCCGCGTACGGCAGCCAGTCGGTGGCCAGGTGCAGCAGGCCGCCGGGCGCGAGCCGGCTGGCGGCGAGTTCGACGAAGGCCGGCTGCACCAGGCGCCGCTTGTGGTGGCGCTTCTTGTGCCACGGGTCGGGGAAGTAGACCCGCACCTCGGCCAGCGTGCCGGGCGCGATCTCGTGCTGGAGCACCTCGACCGCGTCGTGCCGGTACACGCGCACGTTCGACAGCCCGGCCTGCGCCACGCCATTGAGCAGCCGCCCGACGCCCGGGCGGTGCACTTCGATGCCGAGGTAGTCGCGCGCCGGGTCGGCTTGGGCGGCGTGCAGCAACTGCTCGCCGTTGCCGAACCCGATCTCGACGATCTTCGGCGCGGCGCGACCGAAAGCCGCGTCGAGGTCGCGCGGCGCGCCGGTGTACTCGAGCCCGAAGCGCGCCCAATGTGCGTCGAAGGCGCGCTGCTGCGCCGGCGTGGTGCGGCCTTGCCGCATCACGAAACTGCGGATGCGGCGGTCGGGCGGATGCTCGTGAGTCACGTAGGGAATTCCTTCGGCCAAATGCGTGCGAGGTCACACGACATTGTAGGCGCGCTGCGTGCAGCGCGACGGTCGTGCCGCAAGATCGAAAAGCTCGCGGCGCACGCGCCGCTCCCACAAGGCTCCGGCCTGGCCGCGGCGCTTCGATGGTGCGGGCTGGGTGGGAGCCGGTTTACCGGCGATCGACCTGCGGAAGCCTCATCGCAAGACCCGTCGCCGGTGGAACCGGCTCCCACAAGCGGGGCGCGCGGCTGCTGTAGGAGCGCTGCGTGCAGCGCGACCACCGTGCCGCAAGATCGAAAAGCTCGCGGCGCACGCGCCGCTCCCACAAGGCTCCGGCGTGGCCGCGGCGCGTCGAGGATGCGGGCTGGGTGGGAGCCGGTTCCACCGGCGATCGACCTGCCGAAGCCTCGTGGCAAGCGCAGTCGCCGCAGCACCGGCGGACAAGGGCTCAGCCGATCGTGCCGTCGATCGGGCTCGATGCCGAGGCATGCCGCTTGCGCGGGATGCGGCCAGCCAGGAAGGCCTCGCGGCCGGCTTCGATCGCCTTGCGCATGGCGCTCGCCATCAGCACCGGGTTCTTCGCCGAAGCGATCGCGGTGTTCATCAGCACGCCGTCGCAGCCGAGTTCCATCGCGATCGCGGCATCCGACGCGGTGCCCACGCCGGCGTCGACCAGGATCGGCACCTTCGCCTGCTCGACGATCTCGATCAGGCTCCAGCGATTCTGGATGCCGAGCCCGGAGCCGATCGGCGCGGCCAGCGGCATCACGGCGACGCAGCCGATCTCCTCCAGCCGCTTGCACTGGATGGGGTCGTCGGTGCAGTAGACCATCACCTCGAAGCCGTCGCGCACCAGCACCTCGGCGGCCTTGAGCGTCTCCGGCATGTTCGGATACAGGGTGCGCGGGTCGCCCAGCACCTCGAGCTTGGTCAGCGCATGGCCGTCGAGCAGTTCGCGCGCGAGGCGGCAGGTGCGCACCGCGTCGTCCGCGCTGTAGCAGCCGGCGGTGTTGGGCAGGATGGTGTATTGCGACGGCGGCAGCACGTCGAGCAGGTTCGGCTGGGAGGCGTCCTGGCCGATGTTGGTGCGGCGGATCGCGACGGTGACGATCTGTGCACCGGCGGCCTCGGTGGCGAGCCGCGTCTCCTCGTGGTCCTTGAACTTGCCGGTGCCGGTGAGCAGGCGCGAGCGGTAGCGCTTGCCGGCGATGACCAGCGGATCGGCATCGGCCGAGTGCGGGCCGGTCCAGGGGAGCGAGGAACGATTCATGCAGGGCGTTCGCGCGGCGGGAAGACCGCCAGTCTATCCGCCGCCGAGCGCGTGCACGATCTCCACCCGGTCGCCGTCGGCCAGCGCGTGTTCGGCGTGGCGCGAGCGGGGCACGATCTCGCGGTTGACCTCCACCGCCACGCGCCGCTCGCCGTAACCCGTGCGCGCGAGCAGTTCGGCCACGGTCAGCGGCGCCTCGAAGCGATGGGCTTCCCCGTTGAGCTGGATCTGCATCGGCCCGCCCTCAACCGGCGACCACGTCGCCGTCGACGACCTGCACCGCGATCGCCTTCAGGCCCGCGCCCCGGCACGGCCCGCCGACACCGGCGCCCGTGTCCAGCGCGAAGGTCGCGCCATGCGCGGCGCACACCAGCATCGCGCCTTCGACCAGGAACTTGCCCGGCGCCCAGTCGAGCCGGCGCCCGGCGTGCGGGCACTCGTTGTGGAAGGCCATGATGCGATCGCCACGTCGGGTGAGGATCACCGCGAAGCCGCCGGTGGACGACGGGATCTCGGCACCCAGGACGCCTCCGTCGGGCACGTCTTCAACTCGGCATAACACTTTTCTCACAACTCGCGATCCAGAAGTCCGTGGCACTTGCATTACAGGACGGGGGCACCCATTCTTCGCCTCCCATTGTGCATCCCATCCGGTGCCCATGCGAACCTCGTTCCGCCTCTCCGCCCTCCGCCCGCGCCGCATCCTGCGCGGTGCCCTGCTGTTCGTCGGCCTGTTCGCGGTGATCGCGCTGGCCCTGGTCGGCGCAGTGATCGCGCTCGGCGTGCTGGCGATCGGCGCGGTCGTGGCCGGCGTGATGTCGCTGCTGCGCGGCCGGCCGGCGGCCACGGTGACCGTGCAGCGCAGTGCGGACGGCACGGTGATCGAGGGTGAGTACCGGGTCGTCAGCGGGGGCGCCCGCCCGGGCAAGCCGCTGGCCCAGACCGGCTGAGCCCGCGCGCCCGCGCAAGCTTCGGATAGCGCCCGCCTCGGGCGGGCGCTAGCGTTTCAGGGGTCCCGGCAACGGAACCTGGCCATGCCCCTGCCCCGCCCCACCGACCCCGTCGCCCATGCGCGTGCCGCCATCGAGGCCGCGCCGGACGCCCCGCCCACGCTGCAACATCTCGCCCGCGAGTGCGGCCTGTCAGCCTCGCGTCTGACCCGCGCCTTTCGCGAGCGGCACGGGCTCACCCCGCGCGAGTATGCGCAGAGCCTGAAACTCGGCGCCTTCAAGCAGGCCCTGCGCGAAGGCGAGGAAGTGACCGCCGCGGTCTACCGCGCGGGCTTCGGCTCGCCCTCGCGCGTGTACGAGAACACCGCACGCCACCTCGGCATGACGCCCGGCGCCTACCGCCGCGGCGGCGAGGGCGTGGCGATCCGCTACACCGTGGTCGGCACCCCGGTCGGCCGCCTGCTGGTCGCGACCACCGCGCACGGGCTGTGCGCGGTCACGCTCGGCCGCGACGAACGCACGCTCGCCGCCGCGCTGCGCGCGGAGTTCCCGAACGCCACGCTGGAGCGCGTCGACGAGGGCGCCGACGAGTGGATCGCCGGCGTGGTGGCGCGGGTGTCGGCCATGCTCGGCCTCGAACCCGCGCACGGCGAGCCACCGCCGCTGCCGGCGGACCTCGAAGCCACCGCCTTCCAGTGGCGCGTGTGGCAGGAACTGATGCGCATCCCGCGCGGGCAGACGCGGTCCTACACCGACATCGCGCGCGCCATTGGCCGCCCGCGCGCGGTGCGCGCCGTGGCCCGCGCCTGCGCCAGCAACCGCCTCGCGCTGGTCGTGCCCTGCCACCGCGTGGTGCGCGAGGATGGCTCGCTCGGCGGTTATCGCTGGGGGATCGCGGCGAAGCAGCACTTGCTGGCGTTGGAGCGGGCGGGGTGAGGCGGGGTTTTCCGCCGCACAGCGGCGGACCGCCGAACGCCAGCGCGCGTAGCGCTGGCCGGGGCACAGTCCCTGCGCCGCGCAGAGTGCAACGAGCGCAGCGAGTTGCACCTATTGAGGTCCTTTGGGCTCAGGGCCCAGGAGGCGCTGCGGCGTCCGAGTTGCGTAGGGCGCAATGAGCGCGGCGAATTGCACCGATGATGTCCTTTGGGCCCAGGGCTCAGGGCCCAGAAAGCACTGCGGCGTTCGAAGGGAACGGAGTCATCGTCGTCATCGGATTGCCTCGTCGCGACGTTCCGACTTGGCGCGGGGCAGGCGCTGTTTCGCACGCTCGGGCGCGCGACTCGCTCGGTCCCTTCGGCTGGGCCCTGAGCCCTGGGCCCTGGGCCCTGCTCTTCAGACCCCTGTCCCTTTGCCGGCGCGCGGCAGTCGCTGTTTCACACGCTTCGCAACGCGACTCGCACCATCCCTTCGGCTGGGCCCTGAGCCCTGGGCCCTGCTCTCCAGCCCCTCTGCCACCGTCTCGCCCGCAACGGCCCCGATCGCCCCGCCCTACAATCCCAACGATGCCCGCAATCCCCGTCAACGCCGCGCGCCCGCCGCGCGAGCGCCTGCTGATCGCCGCCGCGCTGCTGGCGGTCTACGTGTTCTGGGGCTCGACCTACCTCGTCATCAAGTTCGGGCTGGAGACGCTGCCGCCCTTCTTCATGGCCGCGGTGCGCTTCTGGTGCGCGGGGCTGGTGCTGTTCGCCTTCCTGCGCTGGCGCGGCTTCGCACTGCCGAGCGCGAAACAGGCGCGCAACAGCGCGATCATGGGCACCCTGCTGCTCGGCGGCGGCAATGGTTTCGTCTGCTACGCGCAGCAGAGCGTGTCGTCCGGGCTGGCCGCGGTGGCGGTCGCCAGCATGCCGCTGTTCGCCGCGCTGTTCGCCGGGCTGTACGGCCACTGGCCCTCGCGACGCGATGCGATCGGGCTGGCGGTCGGCTTCGTCGGCATCGTCTACCTCAACACCGGCGCTGAATTCCTCGCCAGCCCGGTCGGGGCGGCGGCACTGGTCGCAGCGCCGATCCTGTGGGCCTTCGGCTCGGTATGGAGCCGCCGACAGGACCTGCCCAACGTGTGGATGAGCACCGCCGTGCAGATGATCGTCGGTGGCGCCGTGCTGACCCTGATGTCGCTCGCCAGCGGCGAGGACTGGCCAGCCCGCATCGGCGCGTCGGACGCGGCGGCGATCGCCTACCTCGCGGTGTTCGGCTCGCTGGTCGGCTTCACCGCCTACGTGTATCTCCTGCAGACCGTGCGCCCGGCGCTCGCCACCTCGTACGCCTACGTCAACCCGCCAATCGCGATCGCCTTCGGCGTGTGGCTGGCCGGCGAGCAGTTCACCACCCACGAGGCGATCGCCACCGCGGTGATCCTCGGTGGCGTGGCCTTCATCCTCACGGCGAAGCGCTGAACGCGGTGGCGCTCGCCACGCGGCCTTGACGGAACGCTGCACCGGCATTGACCCGGCGGGTGCGAGACTTCGGCGCTCGCAGGAGTCGACCATGCCCCTCAGCCGCCTCACCTACGCCAGCCGCGCCGCCGAAGCCCTGCCGCCCGACGCCATCGAGCGCATCCTCGCGGTCTCGCGCGCCAACAACACGCGCGCCGGCGTGACCGGCGCGCTGATGTACGGCGCGCGCGAGTTCCTGCAGTGCCTCGAGGGCTCGCGCGAGGCGGTCAACGCGACCTATGCGCGCATCCTGCGCGATCCGCGGCATGCCGACATCGTGATCCTCGACTTCCGCGAGATCGAGCGCCGCTGGTTCGCCGGCTGGGGCATGCACCACGTGCCGCCCCTGTGGAGCACGCGGCAGCGCCTGCTGCGCTACGGGGAGCGGGAGACCTTCGCCCCGCGCACGATGTCGGCGGGCTCCGCACTCGCCCTGCTGGAGGACCTTTCGCGCGCCCAACCGGCGGACGGCGACGAGGTCGAGACCGTCGCGTCGGCAGCCCGCGCGCCGCGGCGCTGAGCGTCGGGGCCGCACCGGGAACACCGGCCCTTCCGCTATCCTCGCCGCAGGGCCTGGGTCGGTCCGGGGGCAGGCATGGGCGAGGTCACGCGACTGCTGGAACGCGCACGCGGCGGCGATGCCGCCGCATGGGAAGCAGCCGTCGGCCTCGTCTATGCCGACCTGCGCCGCATCGCGCGCGCGGTCCTGCAGGCCGACGCCAACGCCACGCTCGACCCCACCGCCCTGGTCCACGAGTGCTATCTGCGGCTCTCGCGTGCCGGCGCAGACGGTGTCGAGAGCCGCGCGCACTTCCTGTCGTTGGCGGCGCGCGCGATGCGCCAGCTGATGCTCAACCACGCACGCGACCGGGTCGCCGCCAAGCGCGGCGGCGGGGCGACGCGGCTCGCGCTGTCCGAGCGCGACGCCGCCGCCGACAGCCAGGCCGAACAACTGATCCACCTCGACCAGGCGCTGCAGCGACTGGCTGCCGAAGACGAACGCCAGGCACGGGTGGTGGAATGCCGCGTGTTCGGTGGCCTGGGCGAAGCCGAGACCGCCGAGGCACTGGGCATCCCCCTGCGCACCGTGCAGCGCGCGTTCGCCGACGCACGGACCCGGCTCGGCGAACTGCTCGGCGGTTGACGCATCGCCCGTCGCGCCCGGGCGCGCCGGCCCGCCGGCACGCGACCAGCCACGACGCCATCCGCTCGACGCGTGTCCGGCTGCGTGCGCGATTCGCCCTGCGGGACGCGCGCGGCGATGCGTGACTTCGCCGGACTGCGGGTCACATCACACTTCGCGCTTCGTTTCCGACCAGCGGCGACCGCGCGGGCGCGAGCGGCGCATCGTGCGCGCGACACGCGAAGGAAGCGCGCGCGCGCGGTGAACGCAGCGTGCTCGCGCGGTCACGTTTCGACGCGTTCCGCGTGACACAGCGTCGTTCGCGCATCGACGTTCACGACAGGTTCTCCGACCGCTCACGGCGACGAAACTCCGTCACGCCTAGGTTGCGCCGCGCCTGCAATCCGGCCGGCACGAATTCCAACCTCGACACGGAGTCGCCATGCAAGCCCTTCGCATCCGAAGCCTTCGCGCGCTCGTCGCCATACCCCTGATGTTGATCGGTGGCACCTGCTTCGCGCAGACCGCGCGCCTGCAGGTCGCGCACCTCGCACCGTTCGCCGCCGGCGACGGCACGTCGGTGACGATCCGCCTCAACGGACAGGTCGCGCTGTCCAACGTGGTCTACGGCAACTCGACCGCCTACATCGATGTGCCGGCGGGCCCGACCCTGGTCGAGATCCTGCCGACCGGCACCAGCACGGTCGCGATCTCGGCCAACGCCAACCTGGTCGCCAACCAGAACTACACGGCGATCGCGGTCGGCGACGGCGTGCGCCAGAACCTCGGCCTGCGCGTGCTGGAGGACGGCAATGCCACGCCGGCGCCGGGGCAGTTCCTGCTGCGCCTCGGCCACCTCGCGCCGTTCGCCAGTGGCGATGCGGTGCGCGCCGACGTGCGCCTGCAGGACGGCACGGTGCTGCTGCCGAACGCCACCTTCGGCGACGTCGCGGCCTTCCAGTCGCTGGCCGCCGGCACCTACGACCTCGTGATCACCGCGCCGGGCGGCTCGCCGGTGCTGATCGACCCCGCGCCGGTGACCTTCACCGCAGGCCAGGTCGTGTCCGCGTTCGCCACCGGCAATGGTCCGTTGCAGGTGCTCGGCGCGTACGCGCTGCCGCGCGGCGCGGCCGGCAGCTTCCTGCCGCTCGCACCCCCCGCGCAGGTCGCCCGCCTGCAGGTGGCCCACCTCGCGCCGTTCGCCGCCGGCAACGGCACGTCGGTGACCATCCGCATCAACGGGCAGGCCGCGCTCGCGGACGTGCTGTATGGCAACTCGACCGGCTACCTCGACGTGCCCGCGGGCCCGACCCTGGTCGAGATCCTGCCGACCGGCACCAATACGGTCGCGATCTCGGCCAATGCCAACCTGGTCGCCAACCAGAACTACACCGCGATCGCGGTCGGCGACGGCGTGCGCCAGAACCTCGGCCTGCGCGTGCTGGAGGACGGCAATGCCACGCCGGCGCCGGGGCAGTTCCTGCTGCGCCTCGGCCACCTCGCGCCGTTCGCCGGCGGCGATGCGGTGCGCGCCGATGTGCGGCTGCAGGACGGCACGGTGCTGCTGCCGAACGTCACCTTCGGCGACGTGGCGAACTTCCAGTCGCTGGCGGCAGGCACCTACGATCTCGTCATCACCACGCCCGGCGGCTCGCCGGTGCTGATCGATCCCGCACCGCTGGCCTTCACCGCGGGGCAGGTCGTGTCCGCCTTCGCCACCGGTAACGGCCCACTGCAGGCGCTCGGCGCGTATGCGCTGCCGCGCGGTGCGGTGGGCGGCTTCGTGCCGCTGGAGCCGGTGTTCCGCGACGGCTTCGAGCCCGCGCTATCCGCTGCAAAGGCCACGCCGGCGGTGACGCTCGACGCGCTGTCGCGCAGCGAGGCGCCGCGCCCGGCCGCAACCGGCGAGCCGGCAACACTCGAGCGCCGCTGAACCATCCCACGGCACGCCGGGCAGACGCCCGGCGTGCCGATGACTGCATCGCGGGTCCGCGACTCAGGGCAGGCAGGCCGGCGGTTCGAAGCCGTCGCCGAAGCGCACGTCGCCGAGCGCGTCCATGATCTCCACGTCGAGCTGCGCGAAGGGCAGGATCGCGGTGGCGCTCGGCTCCGACAGCGTCAGGCGGAAACGCTCCAGCGGCTCGATCGGCGCATTCGCGGCGATAGCGATGTCGAACACCTTCGGCGCGAAGTCGCCCGGCGCCCATGTCAGCACCTGGTCGGCCGGCGGCGTGTAGTCCTCGCCGGCGGTCGCGGTGCCGGCGACATGCGTGAGGTTCACGCCCACCTGCACCACGCCGCCGCTGTTGCGCGGCACCAGCACGCGCGCGACCTCGCCTTCCACCACGCGCTGGCGGCAGCGCGTGAATCCGACCTGCTCGGGGCCCGGCGCGGTCGCGGTGTGCGGCGTGGTCGCCGCCACGTCGAGACCGTCGACGCCGGCGAAGGCGCCGCGCAGCGCGCGGTAGGTCGCGGTGATGGTGCGCGTGCCCGGTGACGGCGCGACGAGGCTGCAACTGCCGCCGCTGGTGTTGGCGGGCGCGCGCGCCTGCAGGGCGATGCTGCAGGACTGGACCGGCGAGCTGTTCATCGTCACCTCGACCACGCCGTTCGGCCGGAACGGGCCTTCCTGCGCCAGCGCCTCCACGTCGACCGTGAACGGCGCGCCGGCCGGTTGCGGGTCGGGCGTGTCGGTAACGGCCAGCGCCACCGGATCCCAGGAGAACTCGCTGCTGGCGCCGGTGGCCACCGCGACCAGCACGTCGTTCGCCGTCAGCGAAACACCGGGCGGAATGTCGAGCACCGCCGTGCGCGGCTGCTGCGCGTCGGCAAGCGTGTAGACGTCGCTGTCGAGGTAGACCTCGCCCTCGTCGCCGAGCGCGCGGCAGATGTCGACACGCAGTGGATAAGCCGTGTTGGCCGGCGCGCTGTCGACGCGATAGGTCACGGAGAAGTTGGCGCCGGCCACGCTGTAGGCCGTGATGTCGGAGTGGTTGAGCGAGAGGTTGGCGCCGCTGTCGGCGTCGCCGGCATCGTTGGGCGAACGTCCGAAGCGGACGCCGCCGCCGGCCGTGGGCGTCGGGAAATCCGGCCCGATGCCGTCGTTGCCGAGCATGCGGTTGCCGGCGAACTCGATGAATGTGGTCACGTTGTCGCTCGGCAGGCTCACGGCGGAGCCCAAGTCGCCCGCGGCGGCCGTGGTCGTCGCAAAGACGTTGCCCTCGCCGGGCCCGGTGCCGCCGATGCGCACGCGCGGCACGCGACTGCTGTTGCCGAGGACGATCGCGATCGCGTCGCGCTCGACGCCCGGCCGGCTGCCATCGACGCCGAGGCCGAACACATTGCCCTGGATCAGCACCGGCGCCGTCATCGTGCGCGAGGCCGAGAACACCAGCGCACCACCGAAGTTGCCGCTGAAGTTGCGCACCGGCCGTACGAAGCGGTTGTCGAGGATGCGGATGTCGGGGGTTTCGAAGCTGTCGTCGCCGGAGCGCACGAGGAGGGGGGTCGCGGAACGGCAGCGGCGTGATGCCGTCGGGCGCCAGCCCGACCAGGTTGCCCTGGAACAGCACCAGCGCACGGTCGCCGCTGGCGCTGTTGGCGCGCAGCTCATTGCCGCCGCCACCCGGCAGTCCGTTCTGGTCGCGCCCGCTGCCCGCGATCACGTTGCGGTCGGCCGGCAGCGGGCCGCCGACGACGATGGTGCGGAAGAAGATCGACAGACCCAGCGCAGAGGTTCCGGTCGTGTAGTCCGGCGGCGTGCCGGCGGCGGTGACGCCGATTCAGTTGCCCTGCACCACGATGCTCGGTGAGCCGAAACCGCCGATCATGCGGTTGGACAGGATGAACAGCGCCAGTCCGCGCAGCCTCAGCGTGGTGTTGTTGGGATTCAGCGGGTCGAACAGCGTGGTCGAGGCGGTGACCTCGACCTTGAGCTGCGCGTTGTTCGCACCCGGCGCGGGGATCGTGTTGGGCTGTGCACCGGGCTGGGTGTAGCCGTCGATCACCAGCGGCTGGCTGATCGACGGCAACGTCGTGCCCAGCACGATGCGGCACACGCCGGTAGCGGCCGTGCAGCCGGGGTCCGACATCGGGATGTCGAAGGCCACGGTGTCGGCGCCGGCGGCCAGGCCCGCGGCCGTGATCGCGCCGGGCAAGGAGCAGTCGCCCGGCGCGGCCGTGCAGGCATTGAGGGTGGCGGGGGAGGTGGTGTCGACGACGAAGGTCGCGCCGTGGGCCGCGGCGGTGGCCACGGCGAGGGCGAGCGCGAGGCAGGGGCGGATCAACGACGGCATGGCGGACTCCCGGCAGGCGGCCAGCGATACCCGGACCGACGCCCGCGACCGCCACGCCGCGCGGCTGGCGGCGGAGGGCACCCGACCGGGTATCGTTGGCATGACCGCCATGGACCGCCCACCCGCCCGCCCGCGCGACGCCCTGGCCCTGCTGGAGCCGGGCGCGATCCTGCGCGGCGCGCTGGCGCAGACGCTCGCGGCCTCGATCGATCGTGCCGAGCGCTTGCCCGTGGGCACGCGGCTGGGTGCCTTCCGCATCACCGGCGAGATCGGCGCCGGCGGCATGGGCGTGGTGTACGCCGCCGAGCGCGACGACGGCGAGTTCCGCCAGTCGGTGGCGATCAAGTGCATCGACCGCCGCACCGGCGACGCCGGGCACGCGCTGTTCCTGCGCGAGCGCCAGATCCTGGCCGACCTGCGCCATCCGCACATCGCGCGCCTGCTCGACGGCGGCCGCCACGCCGACGGGCGACTGTGGTTCGCGATGGAGCGGGTCGAAGGCCAGCGCATCGACCTGCACGCGCGGGCCGGAGGGCTCGACGCGGGCGCGCGCATCGGCCTGCTGCTGCAGGTGGTCGACGCGGTGGGCTTCGCCCACGAGCGCCTGCTCCTGCATCGCGACATCAAGCCCGCCAACGTGCTGGTCGACGCCGACGGCCGCGCCAGGCTGCTCGACTTCGGGATCGCCGCGCTGGCTGGCGACGGCACCGCGCAGGGCGCCTATTCGCCGGCCTGGGCCAGCCCCGAGCAGCGCGCCGGCGCCGATGTCGGGCCGGCCTCCGACCAGTACCAGCTCGGCCTGCTGCTGGACGCGCTGCTGCGCGAGGCCACGCCCGCCGACGCGACGCCCGGCGCCGGCGATGCCACGCGAGCCACCACGGCGATCGCCGCCGGCGAGGATGCTGCCGATCGCCCACGCGAGCCCGATCCGGCGCATTGGCGCCGCATGCCGCGTGCGCGCGCCGCGGAACTGGCCGCGATCGCCAGCCGCGCGACCGCGGCCGATCCGGCGCGGCGCTATGCGTCGGTGCGCGAGTTCGGCGCCGACCTGCAGCGCTGGCGCGA
>JAJTHZ010000264.1 GCA_021299185.1 Lysobacteraceae bacterium
CCAGGGCTCAGGGCTCAGGGCTCAGGGCTCAGGGCCCAGGGCCCAGGGCCCTGGGCCCAGGGTGCAGGGTGCAGGGTGCAGGGTGCAGGCTCGAACACCGCCGCCCTATACCCTAAGCCCTATACCCTGGGCCCGGATCGGCAGCGCCAACCCCCGCACCACAAGGCCCCCGCCCCCTTCTGGGCCCTGAGTCCTGGGCCCTGGGCCCTCCACCCCGGGCCCTACCCAGCCACCCACGCCGCCGCCAACGCCCGCCACCCCGCGGGTCCCAGCCGCCGCAACGTCGCCAGGTTTCGCTCGACGATCGCATCGGGATCGGGATAGGCCTGCACCGCGCGGTCGATGCTGTCCTCGCGCAGCAGGTGCAGCAGCGGCACCGGCGCGCGGTTGGTGGCGTTCTCGACGTCGTCGGGGTCGCTGCCGGCGAACACGTAGTCGGGATGGAAACTCGCCACCTGCAGCACGCCCTCGAGGCCGAGGTCCGCGATCTCGGCGTCGGCCACGTCGAGGAAGTCGTTGTAGTCGAGGAAGTCCGTCAGCACGCCGGGATGCAGCAGCAGCGTGGTTTCGACGGCCTCGATCGGCGTCGCGGCGAGGCTTTCGAGTTCGCGCCGCAGGTCGGCCCGCAGCGCCTCCGGGTCGCGTGCGGGGCTGACCACCCAGCGGATGCGGCCCTTCGCGTGCACGGCGCGGGCGAACGGGCACAGCTCGAGCCCGATCACCGCCTGCTCCAGCCAGGCGCGCGTGCGGGCGAGCGCCTCATCGTCGGTGGCGGGGGACATGGCCGGCCTGTTCACGCGGGCTTATCGCCGCGCCCGGAAGTATGCCGCGACCGGAACGGCACGGCGGGGTGCGGTGGACGCGACGTGGCTCAGCGCCGTGCACGGCAGCGCGTTCGCCGAGTGGCTGCGCACTGCGCCGTGGGCGTGGCCGGTGGTGGAGGCGCTGCACATCGCCGGCTTCGCGCTGCTGTTCGGCAGCATCGCGGTGGTCGACCTGCGGGTGCTGGGCTTCGGCGTGAGGCTGGATGCGCGCGCGCTGGGTCGATTCGTGCTGCCGGCCACGCGCGCGGGGTTCGCGCTGGCGCTCGCCACCGGCGTGCCGATGGCGGTGGCGCAGGCGACCGAGCTTTGGTTCAACCGCGCGTTCCGCCTGAAGCTGCTGCTGCTGGCGATCGCACTGTGCAACGTGCTGCTGTTCCACGCGCGCCGCGGGCTGGATCGCCGCGACGCGCTTGCCAGGGCGCAGGCGGCACTCTCGCTCGCCTGCTGGTTCCTCATCATCGTCGCCGGAAGGGGTATCGCGTATGTCTAGGATCTTCGCCATCGCCGCCAGCCTGCTCGTCGCCGGCGCGGCCTTCGCCCACCACGGGTGGAGCAGCTTCGACGAGAAAGCACCGATCTACCTGGCCGGCACCGTGCAGTCGGTGGCCTGGCAGAACCCGCACGCCGAACTGGTGGTCGCGCCGGAAGCGCAGGCGCTGCCGCCCGGGCTCGCCACCCGCAGCGTGCCGCCGCAGGAGCAGCCGGTCGACGCGGCCCAGGTGCTCGCCAACGCCACCCTGGCGGCCGACCTGTCGGGGACCTGGACGGTGGAACTCGCGCCGCTCACGCGCATGGATGCCTGGGGCGTGGCGCGCATTCAGTCCGGCGCCAAGGTCGAACTGGTCGGCTACACCTTCCCCAAGGGCAGCAGCACCGAGCGGCGCATGCGCGTCGAGTTCCTGTTCGTCGACGGCCAGGCCTACAGCATCCGCTCGATGCCGCGGCGCTGAGCCGCGCGCGTCATGGCTCGTGCGGCAGGGCGTCGCCGACCGGCGCCCAGTCGACGTGGGTGTCGAAGAACACGTGCGACTGCGGCGCCTGCGCGAGCGGCGTGAGGAACGATCCGCGCGCGAGGTGCACCTCGCCCGGCCACCGGGTCGAGCGGAACAGGAACGGGCTGCCGCAGCGGCCGCAGAAGCCGCGCTGCGCGCCCGGGGACGAATCGTGGCTGCGGAACGCGCCCTGCGGGTCGTCGAGCACGAAGCCGTCCTCGCGCACACCGACCCAGGTCACGTAGCCGGCGCCGTGCGCGCGCCGGCACATCGTGCAGTGGCAGTGCGCCACCCACTTCGCCGGCAGCGCCGCGCGCCAGCGCACCGCGCCGCACAGGCAGGAACCGCGCGCTTCCTCGTCCATCGGCAACCTCCGCATCGGCGGCAGTCTATCCTCCGCGATTCGCCGATTGCGTCGCCACGCGCGGCGCGGTCCAATGGCGCTCCCGCCCGCAGGCCCGAGCCGTGCGCCCCCGCATCGTCCGCCGCCAGTCGCCGATCCACGGATACGGCGTGTTCGCCAACGTCGACCTGCCCGCGGACGCGAGCCTGATCGAGTACACGGGCGAACGCATCAGCCACGACGAGGCGGCCGAGCGCTACGGTGCCGACCGCAACAGCGGCCACACCTTCCTGTTCACCGCCAACGCGCACTGGCTGATCGACGGCAACCGCGGCGGCAACCTCGCGCGCTGGATCAACCACTCCTGCGCGCCCAACTGCAAGGCCGAGGTGCACGTCGACATCGACGGCGACGAGCGCCGCGACAAGGTGTGGATCTCCACCGTGCGCGACATCCGCGCCGGCGAGGAACTCACTTTCGACTACGCCGTGATCCTGCCCGGCGAGGTCACGCCGGAAGAGCGCGCCCAGTGGGCCTGCCGCTGCGGCGCACCGGAATGCAGCGGCTCGATGCTGGACACGCCGCTGGGGCGGCAGTTGCACGGCGGGGGCTGAGCCTCGCAGTGGGGCTCGCTAGCGCCGCGTTCTCGCCTTGCCCTCCGCACTCACCGCACGCTGCGGGGCGCGACGCAGGGTCTTGATCTGCTCCACGCGCCGGAAGCGCAGCGCCGACCAGTCCTCGTCGATCGCCACCTGGCGCACGGCCTCGAAGCCGGCGGCGCCGAGCGCGGCCCAGCCGGTGTCGCGGTTGAACTCGCAGCGGTGGCGCTTCGAAGTGGCCTTGGGGTAGGCGAACCAGAGCACGGGGTCGCCGGGCATGCGGGGGGCGAGCGCGGCGGCAGCGGCCTCGACCTGCGCCAGCCGCGTCACGAAGGCGAGCGCGAAGGCGACCTCGCCGGACTTCGGCGCCGCGCGCAGCACCGTGACGCCGTCGAGCCGGGCCAGTTCGGCCTCGAACCCGGGTGGGGCGTCGAGCACCACGATGCGGTCGGTCGCGCCCAGGTTGAGCTTGCGGAACAGATCGGACATCGGCGTCCCTCCATGGGGCGGTCTCCCGCCGGCGGGCGCTGAATCTGCCGACCGCCCGACGGCCACGCAAGTGCCGCGTCAGTCGGCGCCTTCGCCGGGCAGCGGTGCTGCCGCCAGCGCGTCGAGCGCGGCGCCCGCCACGCGCTGCACGGTCCACTCGTCCATGCCGACCGCGCCGATCGAGCGGTAGAAGTCGATCGCGGGCCGGTTCCAGTCCAGCACCCACCATTCGAAGCGTCCGCAGCCGCGCGCCTTCGCGACGCGCGCGAGGTGCACCATCAGGGCCTTGCCGTAGCCGCGGCCGCGCGCCTCGGGCACCACGAACAGATCCTCGAGGTAGAGGCCCGGGCGGCCGAGGAAGGTCGAGAAGTTGTGGAAGTACAGCGCCATTCCCACCGGCGTGCCGGCTTCCTCGGCAATCACCGCCGCGGCTCCGCGCGGGGCATCGAACAGGTGCTCGCGCAGCAGGTCCTCGGTGGCCACCACCTCGTGCAGCAGGCGCTCGTACTCGGCCAGCCGGCGGATCATCGCCAGCAGCAGAGGCACGTCGTCGCGGGTCGCGTCGCGGATCGCGAACGCGGCCACGGCGTTCAGTGCAGCACGCCGAGCCGGCGGCCGACGCGGGTGAAGGCGTCGATCGCGCGGTCGAGGTGCTCGCGCGTGTGGGCGGCGCTCATCTGGGTGCGGATGCGCGCCTGGCCCTTGGGCACCACGGGGAAGAAGAAGCCCACCACGTAGATGCCCTCGTCGAGCAACTGCGCCGCCATCTGCTGCGCCAGCGGCGCGTCGTGCACCATCACCGGCACGATCGGGTGCGTGCCGGGCTTGAGTTCGAAGCCGGCTGCCGCCATGCGCTGGCGGAAGTATGCGGTGTTGGCCGCGAGTCGCTCCCGCAGCTCATCCGCGGCGCCGAGCATTTCGAAGGCCTTGGTGCCCGCGGCCACCACGTGCGGCGGCAGCGAGTTGGAGAACAGATAGGGCCGCGAGCGCTGGCGCAGCAGTTCGATCACCTCGCGGCGGCCGGTGGTGAAGCCGCCGAGCGCGCCGCCCATCGCCTTGCCCAGCGTGCCGGTGAAGAGGTCGATGCGGTCCATCACGCCGTTGACCTCGGCGCTGCCGCGGCCGGTGGGGCCGAGGAAGCCGGTGGCGTGACACTCGTCGATGTGGACCAGCGCGTCGTACTGTTTGGCGAGCGCGGTGATGCGGTCCAGCGGCGCGATGAAGCCGTCCATCGAGAACACGCCGTCGGTGGTGATCATGATGGTGCGCGCGCCGTCCGCGCGCGCCTGCTGGAGCTGCTTCTCCAGGTCGGCCATGTCGCAGTTGGCGTAGCGATGGCGCCTGGCCTTGCACAGGCGCACGCCGTCGATGATCGAGGCGTGGTTGAGGGCATCGGAGATGATCGCGTCCTGCTCGCCCAGCAGCGGCTCGAACAGGCCGCCGTTGGCGTCGAAGCAGGCGGCGTAGAGGATCGTGTCCTCGGTGCCGAAGAAGCGCGCGATGGTGGCTTCCAGTTCCTTGTGCAGGTCCTGCGTGCCGCAGATGAAGCGCACCGAGGCCATCCCGAAGCCGTGGGTGTCGAGCGCCTGCTTGGCGGCGGCGATCAGGTCCGGGTGGTCGGCCAGGCCGAGGTAGTTGTTGGCGCAGAAGTTCAGCACGCGGCGCCCGTCGGCCAGCGCGATCTCGGCATTCTGCGGCGAGGCGATGATGCGCTCGCGCTTGAACAGGCCCTGCGCCTCGATGGCGTCGAGTTCGGCCTGGTAGCGATCCTGTCCGGCGTAGGTCATGCGCGTCTCCGATGGCAGGCGCGCATTGTCGCCGATCGGGCGTTCCGGGGCACGCGGTGCCGTAGGAGCGCTGCGTGCAGTGTGACGGGGTCGGCGCGAGCCCGAAAAGCTCGCGGCGCACGCGCCGCTCCCACAGGGCTTCGGCTTCGCCGAGGCGCTTCGACATTGCGAGCTGGGTGGGAGCCGGTTTCACCGGCGATGGCCCTGCCGAAGCCTTGCGGCGAGGCGATCGCCGGTGTGACCGGCTCCCACTGGGGCATGCGCCTACATTGTGGGAGCGCTGCATGCAGCGCGATCGGCGCGCCACACGCCCGGACAGCGCGCAGCCGCCACATCGGATCGCTCAATCCGTCCGCGTATGCTCGGCGATCTCCCAGCCGCGCCGGGTCAGGCCCTGCAGGGCGTTCTGCGTGGCGCCGCCGCCGAGCAGCACCTGCTTGTCGACCACGCGGAAGGCCGGCACGTCGAAGAATGCCGCGGTGGCGGCGGTCCACTCCAGCCGATCGACCGGCAGAGGCAGGATCAGGCGCGTGCCGGGCGCCGCCGCGGCCGCCGCGGCCAGCGCTTCGAGCGCGCCCGGTTCGCGGCGCGCCATGTCGTAGACGTGCGGCGTGCGATCCGGGTCCGGGGCGCTGGCACGACGCGGCGCGACCGTGACCTGCAGCACCGGCGCGGTGCCGACCAGGCGCAGTTCGGCGTCGCGCTGGCCGAGGGCGGCGAGCATCGTCAGCGCGTCGACCAGATAGCGCGCCTCGACCTCGACGTCGACCGCCGCGGCGAGTTCGATCACGTCGACGCAGCCGCGCGCGGGCTGCAGTTCGACCAGGGCGTTGACCAGCGCGGTCTGCAGGGTCGGGGTGAAGCGGCCGTTGCGCAGGAAACGCCGGCGCTCGGCGTCGCCGCAGGACAGCGCGGCCAGCCGCGCGTCGTTGCGCGCGCGCACGTCGTCGGGCGGCAGGTCCCAGACCATGCCGTCGACGCGGCGCGCGGCACCGAGCGCGGCCTGCGCGCCGCTGCCCAGTGCGCCCATCGCAAGGCCGACCGCGCGGTCGCCGGCCAGTGCCGCCCACGCGAGGCGGTCCATGCGTTCGTTGAGCAGCGGGTTGCTGCTGTAGGGATCGATGCCGAGGCGCCGCGCCCAGGTGCGTCGCGTGCGGCCATAGCCGATCCAGTCCTTGCCCAGCCGCCACAGCCGGTTGCCGCCACGCTGCCACCACGGCTCGGCGGCGGGCTCGACGAGCACCACGCCGGGCCGGGTGGAAACGCGATCGTAGGCTTCGCCGGCACCGGTCAACTGTTCGCCGGCGCGGTCGCCCGCATCGCGCGCGGTGTCGCCGATCTCGTCGAGGCGGCGCTGCAGGAAGCGCAACACCCCCGCGGGCAGCTCGCGCAGTGCGTCGCCGGGGCGGGTGGCGATCCGCGCCACCGCCTCGCCCTGCCGTTGCGCCCCGGCGCGCGCCGCACGCGCGGCCACGGTCGCGGCGTCGGCGCGTTCGAGCTGTTCCACCGCCGCGAGTTCGGCCACGCGGATGCGCAGCAGCCCGAGGCTCGCCGCCTCCAGCGGGCCGAAGCGGGTGTCGAGGCGGAACTGCAGCATGTGGCCCTCGACCCGCGCGCAAGGCGCCAGCGCGTGCAGCGGACTGGAGAGCAGCGCCGGCTCGACCACGTCGGCGACCGCGACTTCGCCCACCGCTTCGCAGCGGCCCGCGTCCGGCGTCGCGGACGCCGGCCCGGCGCAAGACAGCAGGAGGAGGGCGGCGAACAGGCCGGGCGGACAGCGGAACGGCAAGGTCATCCGCACAGTGTCGCCGCCATGGCGCCACCGATCCAGTGCATCGGGGCACCGGCTGCGGGCAGGTCGCGGGCACCTCGCGTGAGAGGAACCCGCGCCGTGCCGCGTCGAGGAATGCCATGCGGATCGACGACACGGTGTGCGTCGGCCGCGCGCCCGGAGGATTCGACATGCATGCAATCCGGATCGCCCTCGGACTCGGCGTCGCCGTGCTGCTCGGCGGCTGCACGCGGCCGGACGCCATGAGCTTCCGCGTCGACGGCTACAACGAGCGCTTGCGCGGTGACCGCGCGGCGCTGGATGGCGCGCAACTCGCCGCCGACGCCGAGGCGCTGCGCTTCGGACCCTGGCCCACGCGCGCCGATGCGCTGGTGCGCGCACTGACTCCCGCACACCCCGAGGTGGGCGCGCTGGTGCAGTCCGACTGCTGGTTCATGGGCGGCGCGCCGCTGGGTGGCGGTGATGCGGTGCGCGCCGACTGGGAGGCGATCGCCACCGCGACCGGCGACATCGAATACGAGGATCCGGAGGACGGCCGCCTCGACATGGGGTTGTGCCGCATGAACGACCCCGAGACGCGGATTCCGCCGCTGCACCGCGACCGCGAGACCGACACCTTCACCGACCTCGACTGCGGTGCCGAACTCGGCACCGTGGTGCTGGCGGGATCGACCAACATGTTCCGCTGCCGCGGGGACACGTCGATCTTCGGCTTCCGGCTCACCGCCTTGCGCGACGCCGCGCCCGACCCGCTGGGCCGCTGCGAGGCGCCAATTTCGGCGCGCTATGCGCGCGCGGTGAAGATCGCGCGCGGCGTCGATTTCTGGAGCGGATTGCACGTCGATGCCCCCGACGGCCCCGAGGTCGGTTCGTGCGGCGCGCGCAATTCGCTGGTGCCGGAGTCGGCCACGGCCTACGAGATCGATTCCCGGCTCGGCGGCCCGCGGCAGCGCTTCGAACCCGCCTTGCTGCCGGTCGCGCGCGGCACGCGGGTCGCGCGGCCGCTGGCGCCGTCGGCGGGCGGTTACGGCTGGTCCACGCCGGTGGAGACGCATCGCAGCGGCGGGCAGCGCTGGCGCGAGAACTGGTCGCCGTCGCTGCGGGTCGCGAGCGTGCGCCTGGTCGGCTTCGATCCGCCGCTGGCGCCCGACGAGCAGCGCCCCGGCGCGGTGGCGAAGCCGCTGGACGCGAGGCCGGCACCGCGCCTGTGCATCGAGGACCCGGCCTTCGGACCCGGTTGCCGCTGGACCTGCGAGGACCTCACGCCGGGCGACGGCGTGCTGGGATGGCCGCTGCTCGCGGGCGCCGCCTGCCGCAACGCGGTCGGCGTGGCCGAGGTGCCGCTGGTGACGCCGACCTATGCGACCGACCGCCTCGCGCTCGGCGCGCCACCGTCCGCGCCCCTGCGCTGGAGCCTGCTCGGCAGCGGATGGACCCAGCCGTGGCTGGAGTTCGAACTCGAGACCACGTTCGCGGCCGCGGCCCTGCGCGCTGAACCGGCCGCTGGCGATGCCGGACGGCTGCAAATCGGGCGCAGCGGGCGCGCCGCGTTCCGCGTCGACAACGTCGGCGGGCAGCCGATCGAGGTCACCGCGGTGGAGGTGGTGCCCGGCAGCGCGCACGGCGCCGACTTCCGTGTCGAGCTGCCGTTCGCGCCGGTGCCGCTGCCCCTGCCGCTGGAGATCGATCCCGGCGCGGGCATGCCGGTGGTGCTGCCGCCGCCGGGCGCGGAGGATTTTCCGTCGCTGGCGATCTTCCAGGGCGCCGCGCACGTGCGCATCAGCGAGCGCCCGGACCTCACGCTGCTGCGCGACGGCGTGGCGGTGCAGCGTCGCGCGGGGCTCAGCGTGCGCGACGTCGTCGACGTGCGGTTCCCGATCAAGCCGCAGGTGCCCGGCGCGCTACAACCGGTGGCGATGACGACCTGGGCCCTGCGGCGCGTGCCCTTCGTGGTGCAGCCCGGCGAGGCCTTCGATCTGTCCGTGGTGGCGCGTCCTTCGGCGGTCGGCGCGCGCCAGGCGCCGGTGCGGATCCGCGGCCGTTCGACCCTCGATCCCATGCGCACCGTGGAGATCGTGGTGGTCGCCACCACGCGCGGCCTGTCCGGGCCACGACTGGTGCTGGCGCCGGCGCAACTGTCGGTGCACGCGCAGGCGCCGGGCGAACATCGCCAGCGCTCGGTGCTGCTGATCAACGACGGCGACGTGGTCGGCGCGCCCGGCACGCCGGTGCTGGCGGCGGTCGGCGGGCCGGCGCCGCCGCAGGGCCTCGCCTTCACCCTCGACCTGCCGGAGGGCGGGGCCGGCGCGCTGGCGCCCGGTGCCTCGCGGATGGCCCGCGTCCAGTGGCGTTCGCGCTGCCTGCCCGGGGCCCGCGGCCTGGTCGAGGAACGCGCCGAACTGCGCTGGCCGACGCCCGACGGCACGCTGGCGGCGCCGCTGCGCGGTGCGACCTGGTGCGGCCCGTGAGCGCCGCCGAGAAGAACCGCGCGCCGCTGCGTCGAAAGCAGGGCGCGGATGGCGCGCGTCGACGGGAGCCGGATGTGGACCAGCGATGGATGCGGACGGGCGCGGCGGTCGCGCTGGCGTTCGGTGTCGCGGCGGCGGCGCAGGCCGCGCCGGGCGCCTTCGAGCCGCGCGCGCTGCCGGCGCTCGCGGGCGAGGGATCGATCGCGGCGATGGCGGTCGGCGACCTCAACGGCGATGGTCTCAACGACGTGTACCTCGCCTACGGCAACCGCAGCGGCGCATTCGGCGTCCAGACGCCGCTGGCAGACCGCCTGTTGATCGCCAGCGGCGGCGCGTTCGAGCCGTCGGCCGCGACCTTCGACACCGCGGCGCCCGCCGCCGCAGCCGGCGCGGTGCTGGCCGACCTCGACCGCGACGGCGATCTCGACGTGGTGGTCGCCGGCGACGGCAGCTACAACGGCACCAGCGTGGTCGCGGCACCGACCCAGTGGTTCCGCAACCTCGGCGGCGGCAACTTCGCTGCGCCGCAGGCGATCGGCGCGCTGTCGCGCGCCACCGGCATCGCCAGCGCCGACTTCGACGGCGATGGTGACGCCGACCTCGCGATCGCGCGCGCCAATGGGCGCGTCGACCTGTTCCGCAACGACACGCCGGTGGGTGGCAGCGTGGCCTTCGTGCTGCAGCAGCAGCTGGTCGCCGCCGCCGGACCGTCGCCCGAGATGGGGGCGCTGGCGTTCGGCGACTTCACCGCCGATGGCCGCCCCGACCTGGTCGTGCTGCGCGTGGGCGACAGCGGCAGCGCGGGCGCCCCGGAGCCCCGCGGTGCGGTGTATTTCCGGAACGACGGTGCGACCGGCTTCGCGCCGCTGGCCACGATTCCGCTGCCCGACGGCACGCCGACCGGACTGGCCGTGGCCGACTTCGACCTCGACGGCCGCGCCGACGTGGTGGTGTCGGCCACGCGCGACTTCCTGCCCGCCGGCACTGCGGCGGCCGGTTCGCGCGTGCTGCGCAGCACCGCGACCGGCCCGGTGCTGGCCGAGGTGCGGTTCCCGGCGCACAGCCACGCGGGCGTCGCCGCCGGCGACCTCGATGCCGACGGCCGGCCCGACCTGGTGTTCGCGCGCCGGCGCTGCACGCCGACCCTGCTCGGCTGCCTCGACGACGACCTCAGTTCGCTGGTGGTGTACTTTGGCACCGTCGGCGGATTCACCGCCGGACCGCAGTGCCTCGGTGCGCACGCGGACGCGCCGCGCGTGGTCGCGGTCGCGCGCCTGGATGCGGATCCGCTGGCCGACATCGCGTTCTCGGGCCAGCGACCGCCGCAGGGCGGCGACGGGCTGGGCTGGCTGCGCAACGACGCGGTCGGCACCAGCAACGCCTGCTGCGTGGCGGAGACCGCCGGCGATCTGTCCGATGGTGCGCCCCTGCGCGCCGTGCTCGGCGCGACCGCCGCGGCGGTCGACGTGGGCGCGCTGGCCCGCGTGCGCGACGTGCTGATGGCCGAGGCGAGCAACGGCACGCGTTTGCGCAACCGCTACGCGCAGTTCAGCCCCGAAGTGGTCGCGCGGATGCGCAACGATGCGACCCTGTGGCGCGACGCGGCCACCACGCTGGGCCTGTGGGCGCGCCCGGTGCGCGACCTGGTCGACGGCCGCGGCAGCCAGCGCTTCGTCACGCAGCCGATGGTCGACGCGGTGGACGCCTTCCTGCAGCGCCTGTCGACCAGCGGCAGCCCGGCGCTGGCCGCCGCGATCGCCGACGAGCGCAGCCGCCTGCCGGATTTCTCCACCTTCGTCGGTCTGTCGATGGACGATTTCCGCGCGATCGCCCTGCCGTCGGACGTGGTGTTGCGCGACGGGTTCGAGGCGCCGTGACGCCGGCCGCGCCCGTCGGCTCGCGTCGAGTCGTCGCCGCGGGCGTGGCAGCGGCCCCGCGGCGGCGCCCGCGCCTCAAGGGCCGGTGAGCGCGTCCCAGTCGAGCCCGAAGCGACGCAGGTACTTGCGCAGGCGATCCGCGTCGTTGACGCTGCTGCGCCGCTCGCGGCTGGCCTGGAACAGCACGCGCCCCGCCTCGCTGAGACTGCGCGTGGAACGGCACACGCGCACCACGTCGGCGAGCTGGCTGCGGTCGAAGCGGTCGATCGCGGCCAGCGCCTCGGGCGGCAGCACCTCGCCGAGCACCGACTCGGCGACCTGCGCGCCGTCGCGCGTTCCGCCGCGTGCCCAGGCGCGGCGCAGGCGCGCGATCTCCTCGTCGACCACCGCGGCGTCGATGCGGCCGGCGCGCGCCAGCGTGGCCATGCGCGTGACCGAGGCCGACAGGTCGCGGAAGTTGCCGCTCCAGGTCGCGTCGGGTCCGGTCGCGAAACGCAGGTAGCGCTGGCGCGCCTCGGTGTTGAAGCCCACGCGCTCGTCGTTGAGCCGCGCGAAGCGCTCCAGCTCGAAGTCGATGTTCGGCTCGATGTCTTCCGGCCGCTCGCGCAGCCCCGGCAGCGCGAAGGTCCACAGGTTCAGGCGCGCGAACAGGTCTTCTCGGAAGCGGCCTTCGCCCACCGCCTGCGCGAGGTCGCGGTTGGTGCCGGTGATCAGCTGGAAGTCGCTGCCGACCTCGCGGTCGCCGCCGACCGGCAGGAATCGACGGTCTTCGATCGCACGCAGCAGCATGGCCTGTTCGTCGAGGCCGAGCTCGCCGATCTCGTCGAGGAACAGCAGGCCCTTGTCCGCACTGCGCAGCAGGCCAGCGCGTTCGCCGGCCGCGCCCGTGTAGGCGCCGCGCACGTGGCCGAACAGCGCGCTGCCCGCGCCGTCGCCGCGGATGGTCGCGCAGTTGACCTCGACGAAGGCGCCTTCGAGCGCGTGGCGCTGCTTCTTCAGCGCGAAGATGTTCTTCGCCAGCATGCTCTTGCCCGCACCGGTCGGTCCGACCAGCAGGATCGGCGCGCGCGTGCGCACCGCGACGCGCTCGATCTGCTCGATCATACGGTTGAAGGCGGCGTTGCGGGTCTCGATGCCGCTCTTGAGGAAGCTGGCGGTGTCGGCCTGGTCGCGGCGGAAGCGCTGGGCGATGCGGTCGTAGCGCGCGAGGTCGAGGTCGATGACCGACCAGGTGCCCGCGCTGCGCCCGTCCTGGCGCCGCGGCGGGGCGGTCTGAAGCAGGCGCGCCGGCGCGAAGCGCGCCTCGGCGAGCAGGAACCAGCAGATCTGCACCACGTGGGTGCCGGTGGTGATGTGCAGCAGGTAGTCCTCGCGCTCGGGGTCGAAGGCGTAGCCGCGGAGGAAGTCGTGCAGGGCGGCGTAGACCTCCTCGAAGTCCCAGGGATCGGCGAGCCGCACGTCGTGCAGGCGCACCTGGGTGCGTGGGGCGACCTGCCGCAGGTCGTCGACCACGCGTCGGGCGAGCCCGCCCGACCGGTCGAAGTCGACCAGCAGTTCGATGCGCGCGAGTTCGAGGTCGGGCTGCTGGCCGAGGCTCACCGTCGGCCGCCACTTCTCCCAGCGGCCGGCGCCCTGGCCCTGGTCGAGCTGGGTGCCGAGGAAGCCGATGGCGATCTGGGGACGGGCGGCCACGAGCGATAGAGGCGATACGAGAGGATAAAGTACGATACCAAGGCATCGCACGGTTTGGCCATGATTACCGGGCCTGGCTTTGCAACATATTGATTCAAATAGCGATTCGCCGGCCCCAGGGGGTTGGCACGCGCGCTGCAGTAGGCGGCCCACACCCAGCAACGATCCGGAACACCGCCATGACCACCCCGTCCTACAACCTCATCCATGAGCCGGGCGCCGCGCCGATCAAGCTGTGGACGCGCGGCGTGCCGCTGGAGCCGCAGGCCGAGGCGCAGTTGCGCAACATCGCGCGCCTGCCCGTGGTCGGGCCGCACGTCGCGGTGATGCCCGACGTCCACCTCGGCATCGGCGCGACCGTCGGTTCGGTGGTTCCCACGCGCGGCGCGATCATTCCCGCCGCGGTGGGCGTCGACATCGGCTGCGGCATGATCGCCACCCGCACCTCGCTGATCGCCGGCGACCTGCCCGACGACCTCGGACCGCTGCGCCGTCGCATCGAGGCCGAGGTGCCGCACGGCCGCCGGCCGGGGCGCCACGATCCGGGTGCGCATGCCACGCCGCCCGAGGCGTCGGTGGCCGCCTGGCGCGAGCTCGACCCCGGGTTCCGGCGGATCGTCGAGCGCCACCCCAAGCTCAAGGGCGCCAACCACCTGAACCATCTCGGCACCCTGGGCTCGGGCAACCACTTCATCGAGGTCTGCCTCGACGAGGCGGAGCGCGTGTGGCTGATGCTGCACTCGGGCTCGCGCGGGATCGGCAACGCCATCGGCACGCTGTTCATCGAGCTGGCGCGCCAGGACATGCGCATCCATTGGGCCAACCTCCCGGACCGCGACCTGGCGTACTTCACCGAGGGCTCGCGCCACTTCGACGACTACGTGTTCGCGGTCGGCTGGGCGCAGGACTTCGCGCGACGCAACCGCCAGTTGATGATGCAGGCGGTGGTGCGCGCGCTGCGCAAGGAGGTCCGCAAGCGCTTCACGGTCGACGAGCACGCGGTGAACTGCCACCACAACTACGTGCAGCGCGAGACGCACTTCGGCGAATCGCTGTTCGTGACCCGCAAGGGCGCGGTGAGCGCACGCGAAGGCGAGCTGGGC
This sequence comes from Lysobacteraceae bacterium, assembly GCA_021299185.1. Lineage (GTDB taxonomy): Bacteria > Pseudomonadota > Gammaproteobacteria > Xanthomonadales > Ahniellaceae > UBA4656. The sequence continues at coordinate 13,967 of JAJTHZ010000264.1, forward strand.
ATCATCCCCGGCAGCATGGGCGCGCGCAGCTTCATCGTACGCGGCCGTGGCAACGCCGACAGCCTGCATTCGTGCTCGCACGGGGCCGGGCGGGTGATGAGCCGCGGCGAGGCCAAGCGGCGCATCACGCTCGCCCAGCACCGCGAGGCGACCGCGCACGTCGAGTGCCGCAAGGACGCGGACGTGGTCGACGAGTCGCCCGCGGCGTACAAGCCGATCGACCAGGTGATGGCTGCCCAGGCCGACCTGGTGGAGATCGTGCACACGCTGCGCCAGGTGGTCTGCGTGAAGGGATGAACGAAGGACGCCGCGGCGCGCCCGCGCCGCGGCGTCCAAGGAGACGGATGCCATGTGCGACGATCTGGACAAGGTGATCATCGAGCGCCCGCGCGGCGGGCCGCGCAGCCACGTGCCTCGCCATCCCAAGCCGCTCGCGCGCGCTTTCGTGGACGAGGACTCCTGGTCGCACGATCCGCTGCCGAAGCGCCTGCAGCGCACGCGCTGGCTGCGCGACCTGCTGTCGCCGCTGGAGCGCTGGCTGCGCGCGCAGGTCGGTCGGCCGTGGGATGCGGTCTATTCGGAACTGGTGCGCACCGCCGGCCGCGACAGCACCAGCGGTCGGCACCTCATCGAGCACGCCGAGCGGATGGTGGAACGGCACTGCTGGCGGGAGGGCCGCCGTGTCCTCACGTTCGAATGGGGCAGACCCCGCGAGGTGCAGGGGTTGTACGTCGATCCGAAGTCCGGATTGCTGCGTTGGCGACCGCGCCCGCCGCGCGATCGACTTCGAAGGGAGGCGACGTCGCCGGGCATGCAAATCCGCATCGACGCCACGCATGCCTACGTGGCGATCGACGGTTGCTGGTTCGCCGTGACGCTTGCCGACGCCCTGCTCAGCGAGCACGAACGGCTCATGTTGCCGGTCGACCCGCGCTTGCGCCTTTGGGGGCGGCGCGTGACGCACAAGCGCCAGCTCGCCCGCGCCGAACTACGCCGTCTCGGTCTGGTCAACACGAACACCGACGAGGCGGCGCACCGCGGCGCTTGAGGAGGCACCATGAACCCGCTCACCATCGACGGCGCCCAGGGCGAAGGCGGCGGGCAGATCCTGCGCAGCGCGCTGACCCTGTCGCTGCTGCGCCGGCAGCCCTTCCGCATCGAGCGCATCCGCGCCGGTCGCGCCCATCCGGGCCTGATGCGCCAGCACCTCGCCTGCGTGGAAGCCGCCGCGCGGATCGGACTCGCGCGCGTGGACGGCGCGCACGTCGGCTCGACCGCACTCGAGTTCGAACCGCAGGGACTCGTCGCCGGGCACCACGAGATCGAGATCGGCAGCGCCGGCAGCACCCTGCTGGTGCTGCAGACCATCCTGCTGCCGCTGCTTGCCGCCGACGGGCCGAGCCGCGTGCGCATCCACGGCGCGACCCACAATCCGCTGGCGCCGAGCGCGGACTTCGTCGCCGAGGGCTTCCTGCCGCTGCTTCGGCGCATGGGGGCAAACGCCACGCTCAGCGTCGAGCGTCCCGGGTTCATGCCCGCGGGCGGCGGCGTGATCGAGGCCGTGGTCGGTCCGTCATCCCTGGTGGCGCTGCCGCTGGAGGACCGGGGCGCGCTGCGGGATGTCCGCATCGAAGCCCTGGTGTGCGGGCTGCCGCGCGAGATCGCCGAACGCGAACTGGGCGTCGTCGCGCGCCGATTGCGCTTGCGTGCCGACCAGTGCCATGTGGTCGAGCGACCGCGGAGCGAAGCCACCGGCAACGCGCTGCACGCCATCCTGCAGTACCAGCACCTGCGCGTCGTGGTGCAGGCGCTGGGCCGCCGCGGCCTGCGCGCGGAGCAGGTGGCGCAGGGCCTGTGCGAGGACGTGCGGCGCTACATGCTCGGCGACGGCGCGGTCGACGAGCATCTCGCCGACCAGTTGCTGTTGCCGCTGGTCTTCGCCGGCGGCGGGTCGTTCACGACCGGGCGGCCGAGCGGCCACCTGGAGAGCAACGCGCGCCTGATAGAGGCCTTCGGTGCGGCCCGCATCGCGATCGCGCCGGCGCAAGGGGATCCGGCTAAGACCTGGCTCGTGCGCGTCGACGCGGTGCGGTGAACCGCCCTCGACGCGCGACCGCGCTCAGTTCCAGGAACACACCACCTTCCCGCACAGCCCCGCCTCCATCAGGTCGAAACCCTTCTGGAAGTCGTCGATGTGGATCTGGTGGGTGAGCACCTTCTGCAGCGGGAAGCCGGTCAGCACCATCTGGGTCATCTTGTACCAAGTCTCGTACATGCGCCGGCCGTAGATGCCGTGCATGACCAGGCCCTTGAAGATGACCTTGTCCCAGTCGATGCCGGCGCCATTCGGCAGGATCCCGAGCAGCGCGATCTTGCCGCCGTGGTACATGCAATCGAGCATGTCGTTGAAGGCGCGCGGGTTGCCGCTCATCTCCAGGCCCACGTCGAAGCCCTCCATGTGGAGGTCCTTCATCACGTCGCGCACCGACTGCTTGGAGACGTTGACCACCCGCGTGGCGCCCATGTCGGCGGCGAGCTTCAGGCGGTAGTCGTTGACGTCGGTGACCACCACGTTGCGCGCGCCGACGTGCTTGCAGATGCCGGCGGCGATGATGCCGATCGGGCCCGCGCCGGTGATCAGCACGTCCTCGCCGATCACGTCGAACTCCAGCGCGCAGTGCGCGGCGTTGCCGTAGGGGTCGAAGAAGGCCGCCAGTTCGCTCGGGATCTGGTCGGGGATCGGCCACAGGTTGGCGGCCGGCATCGCGATGTACTCGGCGAAGGCGCCGTGGCGGTTCACGCCGATGCCCACCGTGTGCGGGCACAGGTGCTGCTTGCCGGCGCGGCAGTTGCGGCACACGCCGCACACGATGTGGCCTTCGGCCGAGACGCGCTGGCCCAGCGAATACCCGCGCACGCCGGCGCCGATGTCGACGATGCGGCCGACGAACTCGTGCCCGATCACCAGGCCCGGCTTGATCGTGCGCTGGCTCCATTCGTCCCATTTGTAGATGTGCAGGTCGGTGCCGCAGATCGCGGTCTTCTCGAGTTTCACCAGCACGTCGTTCGGGCCGATCTCCGGCAGCGGCACCTGTTCCATCCAGATGCCCTTGGTCGGCTCGCGCTTGACCAGCGCCTTCATCGTCTGCGGCATGTCGCGCACTCCCTCCGGGAGCGCGGATTATAGGGCAGCGGCCGGCCGCGGCGGCGAACGGGCTCAGCGCGGGTCGGCCGCGTGATCGAGCGACAGTCCTGCCCAGTGGAACGGGGCCGGCGCCGCCGGCGGCAGTGCATCCACGAACCCGGCCGCGCGGCGCAGCCGATCGATCAATCCGGGGTCGCGGGCGCGGGCCAGCCAGGCGCGCTGCGCGTGCGCCAGCGCGAGGTCCGGCGGGGTGCCGCGCGACAGCTCAGCGTGGAAGTCCAGCAGCACGCGCGCGGTGGGCGCATCGGGCACGCGCCAAAGCGTGCCGAGGACGCCGCGCGCGCCGGCCGCGCCGAGCGCACGCGACATGCCGAGCAGGCCCTCGCCACCGGCGTCGCCGCCGAGCGCGCTCTCGCACGAGGACAATACGACCAGGGTGCCGGGCAGTCGCAGGCCCGCGATCTCGGCCGCGCTGAGGATGCCGTCGTCGTCGGCGTCGCCGGTGCCGCGCGCGAGCGCGAGGAAACTGCGCGCGGGGTCGCGCGGATCGAGCACGCCATGGACCGCGAAGTGCAGGATGCCGGCGGCCTGCGCATTGCCGCGCACCGCCGCCTCGGTCGCCGCCGCGCCGACGAAGCGGCGCGCGCGCGCACCGTGCAACCGCACCAGCCCGTCGACCTCGCGGCGCGCGCCGGGCAGCGGCGCGGAGATGTCCGGGTGGCGCAGCGGGTCGCGCCGAGGCGCCCGGCCTGGATCGACGTCGCCGAAGGCCACGACGAGCGCGTCCTCGTCCACGCGCGCGGCCCCGCGCGCGAACACGCCGGGGGATGCGGCGGTGGACAATGCCCGTGCCTCGACGAGGCGGCGCGGCGCCGGGCCGGTGTCGATCGCCAGCGCGGCGAACGGCAGGCGGCGCAGCGCGCCGTCGGCGACCAGGGTCCAGCGCGTGGCGTCGTCGAGCGCGGCTCGCAGCGGCTCGAAGAGCGCGCGGTACAGGCCGTACGACTGCGCGTCGAAGGCCGCGATCGAGGCATCCGGCAGGTCGCCGCGTGCGGCCAGCAGGCGCAGGCGGTCGACGCGCGCGGCCAGGTCGACGGCCGGCAGCGGCAGGACCGCGATCCGCGGCACGCGGTCGCCGCGGCGCCATGCGAAGGCGACCACGGCGTCGGCGCCCGACACGAAGGACACCAGCGCCTGGTCGGCGGCGAACGCCTCCCCCGGACCGGTCGGGTCGGCGGCGGCCCAGGCGCTCGCCGCACCGGCCGGCGCGGCGAGCAGCCTGCGCAGCAGTTGCGCGCGATAGCGCGACTCCAGCGTTGCCGCGCCCGCGGCATCGCCGCGGCGGGCGAGCAGCAGCAGCGGTTCCTTGTAGAAGTCCTGGTACTGCGCGGCCCAGCGGGCGCGGATGTCGTCGTCGCCGCCGACCACTTCGCGGTGGCGTTCGAGGCCGTCGATCGCCGCGCCGTAGTCGGCCAGCGCGCCGTCGATGTCGCCCGCGTCGCGGCGGATGCGCGCGCGCAGGAAGTGGGCGTTCGCGATCTGGATCGCGCCCGCGCCGGCCGCGTGGTAGCGCGCAAGCGCCTCCTCGGCGTTCGCCTTCGCCAGGTCGAGGCGGGCCTCGCGCCACGCGGATTCACCGATTCCCAGCAGGACTTCGGCGCGGATCGTGTCGGCGCGGTTGAGCGCTGCATAGCGGTCCAGCGCGCGTTCGCCATCCGCGCGTGCGGCCGCGTGGCGACCGAGCCCGTTGAGCGCGTGCAGGCGGTAGCCGAGCGCATCGGCGTCCAGCGTGGTGCCGCGCAGCGGGCTGTCGGCAGGTGCCGCCCCGGTGGCGTCGACCACGGCGTCGAACAGCGGCAGCGCCTCGGCATGGCGCCCCTGCAGCAGCAGGGCCTGTCCCAGTTGCAGCCGGGTGCTCAGCGCTTCGTAACCCGCGGGGTCGATCGCCTCGGCGGTGGCCAGTGCGTCGCGGAACAGGGCCTCGGCGTCCTCGAACTGCGCGCGGCGCAGCAGCACGTCGGCCAGCGCGGTGCGCGCCTGCTGCTGGAACAGCGAGCCTGGCGCTGCGCGCGCGAACGCGGCCAGCGACTCGCGCGCGTAGGCTTCCGCTTCGGCGAAGCGTCGGCGCTGCATCGCGATCAGGTGCGCGTTCATCGCCGCGCCGCCCAGCAGCGGGCTGTTGCCGGCGGTCGGGCGCAGCACGGCCAGCGCGGTGTCGAAGCGCGCCAGTGCGTCGTCGGCGCCGCTGATGCCGGCCAGCGTGGCCTGCTGGGTGAGGATCGCGCCGTGCTCGAGGCTGCCCGGCGCCAGCGCCTCGAGTTGCGCGCGCGCGGCGTCGAATTCCGCCGCGGCGCGCGCGCGGTCGCCGCCGCGCAGCGCGCCGAAGCCGCGCAGCAGCC
>JAJTHZ010000149.1 GCA_021299185.1 Lysobacteraceae bacterium
ACCCTCCTTGCGCAGCATCAACGCCTGCTTGCGCAGTTCGATTCGCGTCTCGGAGCCAGCTTTGCGACGGTCGGAACGAGCCATGTGGAAAGTTTGGCATGCATGGGGTTAAGATTTAGTTAGTTATGGGCCGGGTTAATAGCAGCCGGGAAGCGGTATTCCGCTGCAGATCAAGGCAGGCACCCAAGCCCGCGTGGTTGGGGCCGGCGTGGTGTTGTGGCTGTCCCGGATCGCGCCGTCCCGGATCGCGCCGGCGGTCCTGGACGTCGTGAGGGCAACCTACTCTGACCGTGGCTTCTGTTTTCTATGGGCCCCGTTGCACTGGTGTAGCCCACAGGCTACGATTCTCTCATGCGCGTCGAACGGACTGACGAGTATCGCGAATGGATCGACGCGCTGCGGGACTCCGTGGGCCGTGCCCGCATCCTGATGCGGGTCGATCGACTCATCCACGGCAACCCGGGCGACCACCGAACACTCACCGGTGGCGTGTCCGAGTTGCGGGTCGACGTCGGCCCCGGCTATCGCGTGTACTACGCAAGGCGCGGTGACCGACTGCTGCTGTTGCTGGCCGGTGGCGACAAGTCGTCGCAGGCGCATGACATCGCGCTGGCCATCCGATTGAACCGCGAGATTGGAGATTGAATCGATGCCTGCACCAACCCGCAAACCTGCCAGGAAGGCATCGAAGCCGAAGACGTCCACGTACGACGTCGCCGAGCACCTGCGGACGCCGGCGGAAATGGCCGCCTACCTGGACGCATGGCTGGAAGAGGCCCCGGATGATGCCGCGGGCATTGCGCGCGCCCTCGGCGACATTGCGCGCGCCAAGGGCATGTCGATCGTCGCCAGGAACGCCGGACTCAGCCGGGAAAGCCTCTACCGAGCGCTCAGCGCCGACGGCAACCCGAGCTTCGCCACCGTGTTGAAGGTGGCTCGCGCGCTGGGCTTCAGGCTGGCGGCGCGGCCGGCGGCCTAGCGATAGGCCGCGGCCGGAGGCTGTACGCTGCAGCCTGCAAGCCAGTGGATGGTTGACCATGTTCGAGCGCATGAGGCTTCGTCATCGATCGATGTCCAAGTCTCGAATCCTGCTTCTGACGCTGCTGAACGCGGCGGTGGTGGCGTGTATCGGGGCGATCCCCTTTGCCGTCCATCACGTCGCAGAGATGCGCCGATTGGAGGAAGAGCGACAGGCAGTGGTGGCCGAACTGCGCGCGATGGCTGCGGAGAGCCAAAGGCTGGCGCCGTGTCGAGAGCATGGTCTCGATCGACCCGCCCTTCGTGCCGCATTGAAGATAGACCCTGCAAAGGTTCGCTTTGCGGCGATCGTCGCGCCGGCTTTCGAAGCCGAGTACGCGATCGCAGTCGACAAGGATGGGCCGGACGATGCGATCCGCATCGAGCGTTTCAATCGGTCGCACTGGTATGCCGTCGAATCTCCGGGCCTTACCGGTGACCCGGCTGCGACGTCCGAGCCGCTCGAGACGACCACCACGCTACGTCGCTTGGATCGCGCGGTTCTCGATCGGCTGGCGCAGGAATGGACCGCGTCGGTTGCCAGCGCGACCGCGGCCCCGCGGCTTGGGCGTGACGGGGCGAGCTATGTGTTCCTCACGCCGGCCGGCTGCGGGTCGGTATGGCTCCCCGAGGCCGACACGCGCCCGGGACAGTTGGCTGACCTCGTCGAGTCCCTGGTGCGTGGCGAGCAGGATGACGTGATCGCCCGCAAGTTGGACGAACTGACACCTCTGCTCCCCGAACCGGGGCAGGATGTGGACCCGAGCCAAAGCGGACGCTGACGAGTCGCCCCGGGCGTCGCACGATATCGAAGCTGGCTCGCGCGTCGGGCTTCAGGCTGGCGGCGCGGCCGGCGGCCTACGATCCACGCCTGGCCGGGAAAGGTCTGGTTTTTCCCCGATTTTCGACACCGATTCGTGCTGCACGACGAGGTGCGAGCGACGCGGCATGGCCTGTCTCGGGCATCGGGCTTGACGCGATGTATCCGTATGGATACTGTCCGCCCATGTACACGGTGCGCCAGACGGAAGCGTTCGTCGCCTGGCTCGACGCGCTCACGGACCTGCGCGCCCAGGTGCGGATCGCGGCGCGCTTGCGACAGGCGGAGGCAGGGAGTCTCGGAGACTGGCAGCCGGTGGACGGCGAGGTTTCGGAGATGCGGGTCCACTACGGACCTGGATACCGGCTCTACTTCGTCCGCCGCGGCCGCGTGATCGTCGTCCTCCTCAACGGTGGCGACAAATCTACCCAGAAGCGCGACATCCGCCGCGCACTGAAACTGGCCGAACAAGTCGGAGATGATCCATGAGCACCCGCAAGCCAAAGCGCCGCACCCGATCGAAGGCCCCGCTGAAGCTCGTCCCGTTCGACGCCGCTCGCTACCTCGGCGACGACGAAGCCATCGCCGAGTACATGACCGCAGTGCTCGAAGCCGATACCCCCGACCTGCTCATCCTCGCGCTGGGTGACATCGCGCGCGCGAAGGGCATGGCCCAGGTGGCCAAGGACGCCGGCCTGGGCCGCGAGAGCCTCTACAAAGCCCTCGCGCCGGGTGCCAAGCCGCGATTCGACACGGTGATGAAGGTGGCCCGTGCCCTGGGCGTCAGGCTGGCCGTCCGGCCAGCTGCGTAGGCGCCGGGTAGAATGTACTCTGACCCCTGTTTTCGGATACCGCCGCCCGACTGGCCGCGGCACTGGGTACCAGCGAGCGCTTCTGGCTGGGACTGCAGTCCGATTTCGACCTCGACGAGGCGCGCCGCGCAATCGGCAAGTCCCTGAGCCGCATCCCCCGGCTGCCGGCCCGACCGGAAGCCGAGGCAAGCGTCGGGTTTCCCGACGTCCCGGCGGACGCCTCCGGAACGCCAGCCCCTTGCGAGCAGGGTCTGTGCTCGGGCCCCGGCGCCGCCGATCCCGTGTGCGGGCTCTCGCGGCCCCTGTCGTGGGGCCGGAGACCTGCGATATGGTTACCCCGCCCGCCATCGAAGGCAGGCCGGAGGACGCGATGGACGTCGGGGCGGGACGCGACGGGCGGCTGGCAGGAATGGCCTGCAAGGGCGGCGTTGTCGCGCATTGGAGCGCGCCGGCATGACCGGGCCGCACGTCGACCAGGCCGTGGCCGCGCTGGCCGGCAAGGCGCAGCGCCTACGGGCGTCGGCGGCGTCGCAGCCGCGGGACGCGGCGCGCAAGCGCGAACTCGCCGACGGCCTGGACCGGCTGGCATCCCTCGCGGCGCACGGCCCCTCGGAAGTCCGGCGGCTGCTGGACTCGACGGTGGGGGAGGGGATCAGCGCGGACGCGCGAAAGCACGCGAGCAACGAGATCTATTCGCTGGCGGTCCAGCGCGAGTCGCAGGGCGCCGAACGCAACGCGCCTGCGTCGGTGCGCGCCGGCTGGGAGCGCGGTGGGTACGACCTGGGCCTGCCGATCCATCGAGCCACCCTGCAGGAAGCGGTCGAACTCCTGGTATTGGCTGAAGTCATCCATCCAGAACCGTTCTGGACGTGGACCCGGGCCGGTCTGTTGGAGCGGTTAGGGGAGTACGCGTTGGCCGCCGAGGTGTACGAAAGTCCCGGTGGCGCATACGGCCGCCATGCGCCTGAATGCGTGTCACGGTGCCGGGCCAAGGCAGCAGGCACCTACGATCCCTTGGCCGAGAACGCGCGGCACTTGCAAGCGCAGATTGCGCGCTGTCGGGCGAACGGCGTCGACCCGGCGCCGATCATCGAGGTGCAGTCCCACCTTGGGGAACTGCTCGCGCAGGCGGCGCAACGACAGCAGCCCGCGCCCAACGTATCACCCGCCAAGGAGCCGCCAGTAGGCAATCCCAAACTCGAACGCGCAGCACAGGCCGCGCAGGCATTCGCCGAACTGCTGGCCGACGGAAACTTCGAGGAGGCACAGCAGCGGCTGTCCAAACACCTCCGCGGCACCACCGCCGATGCCCTGCGACGCGACTACGAACGCATGACCATGGCCGACGAGTTCCCGCAGGAAGAGCCTGTCGAGATTGTCGTGATGATGGCCCAGGATGACATGCCCAACCTGCAGCCCGGCGACTTTGGCTGGGTCTACGTGGCCATCACCGGAACCGAGTTCAATGAGGCGGTGACCGTGGTGGTGACCGATGATGGCGGCTCAGTCAAGATTCGAGAGATCGAGTGGGGAAGGCCGTAGCCGTGGAAATAGTACTCTGACCCCTGTCTCGGCGCGCTACTCGGGACGTGCCGTAAGCGCCCCAAGAAACTGTACTCTGACCCCTGTTTCGCAGATAGCATACGCAGCGTGTTCGGCAAGAGATATCGTCAATGACCAAGAAGACTAGCGGCGGAACCTCGGGTGGCGGCGGCAGCAACAAGGGCATCGGTATACCAACCACTGGCGACAAGACTCGCAGCACCACGACCATTGGTACTGGAAAGGGCGGCGGCACGCGAGGCCCGAGCACCGGGACGGTGCCAACGAACAGTGGCGGGCCCCGTATAGTTGGTGGTGGGGGAACCGGTAAGAAGAAATGAAGCTGTCCGCAGCGCGAGAGACCTACTACAGCCATTCAGGGAACGCCAGCACTGCAGCCCGGCAGATCGCGTTTGCCGGAATTGCGGTCGTGTGGATTTTCAACCAGCCGAATGCTGGTCGCCCGATCGAGCTGCCTGAGCTCTTGATGTCCGCACTTCTTCTCTTGTGCACAAGTTTGGCGCTGGATCTGATGCAGTACTCACTTAGCGCGGCGGTGTGGGGTTATTACAGCCGCTCGAAGGAAAGGGAGCTAGGGCTGACGTTTCCCCTGTTTCCTGCTGGAAATCCGTTGGCACATCAACGGATTGCGCGTAGCCTTCCGGGAAAACAGCGCGTGCATGACGGGTTTTTTCTCCGACTCGAGACCAATCGAAGCGGAGGCCGTCATGCACG
>JAJTHZ010000070.1 GCA_021299185.1 Lysobacteraceae bacterium
CCGCCGCGCAGCAGGTCGAGCACGCGGGCGGGCAGGGTGGCGGGATCGAGATCCATCGGCGGCGGTCCGGGCGGCCGAGCATGATGCCAAAGACGCGCCGGCCCTGGGCCTGCACGCGCGGCCTCGACGGGCCTGTCGTAGCATTGCCGATCGATCCCGGAGACCCGCATGCGCCCGATCGTCGCCCTCGCCCTGCTCGTCCTGCCGCTGCTCGCCGCGGCGCAGGACCCGCACTCCTACGCCCGCAGCGACCGCGTGGTGACCACCCACCTGCACCTGGACCTCGAAGCCGACTTCGACGCACGCAGCCTGCGCGGTTTCGCCGAACTCACGCTCGACTGGCGCGACCCGCGGGCGCGCACGCTGGAACTCGACACCCGCGACCTCACCATCGAGCGCGTGCTCGCGCTGTACGAGGACACCGGCTGGGTGCCGGCGCGGCATGCGCTCGCCGCGCGCGCGCCGCTGCCGCAATGGCGACCGGCGCGGTTCAGCGTCGGTCTCCGCGATCCGATGCGCGGCAGCGCGCTGACGATCGCGCTGCGCGGCCAGCCGGCCAAGGTGCGCATCCACTACCGCACCGCGCCCGGCGCCACCGGGCTGCAGTGGCTCACCCCGGCGCAGACCTTGAGCGGCGCCAAGCCCTTCATGTTCAGCCAGTCGCAGGCCATCCACGCGCGCTCGTGGGCCCCGCTGCAGGACACGCCGGCGGTGCGTTTCCCGTTCACCGCGCGGATCGTGGCGCCGGACGGTCTGCGGGTGGTGATGGGCGCCAACAACGATCCTGCGCAGGACGGCCGCGGCGGCTGGCGCTTCGTGATGCCGCAGCCGATTCCGTCCTACCTGCTGGCGATCGCGATCGGCGAACTCGCGCACCGCGAGGTCGGCCCGCGCACCACGATCTGGGCCGAGCCCGGGCGCCTCGACGCGGCGGCCGCCGAGTTCGCCGACACCGAGGCGATGATCGCGGCCGCCGAGGCGCTCTACGGCCCCTACCGCTGGGGCCGCTACGACCTGCTGATCCTGCCGCCCTCGTTCCCGTACGGCGGGATGGAAAATCCGCGCCTGTCGTTCATCACGCCCACCGTGCTGGCCGGCGACCGCTCGCTGGTGTCGCTGATCGCGCACGAACTCGCGCATTCGTGGTCGGGCAACCTGGTCACCAACGCGACCTGGGCGGATTTCTGGCTCAACGAGGGTTTCACCACGTACGTCGAGAACCGCATCGTCGAGTCGCTGTACGGCACCGATCGCGCGCTGATGGAGGAGCGCGTGGGCCAGGTCGAGCTGCTGGAGGAGATGCGCGAACTCGCCCCGCACCTGCAGTCGCTGCTGCCGGGCAAGGTCGACGAAGACCCCGACGCGGTGTTCTCCGGCGTGCCCTACCAGAAGGGCGCGTGGTTCCTGCGCACGCTCGAGCAGCGCGTCGGGCGCGCGACGTTCGATCCGTTCCTGCGCGGCTGGTTCGACCAGCACGCGTTCGAGAGCGTGCGCACTGACGACTTCGTCGCCTACCTGCGCACGAACCTGCTGGCCCGGCATCCCGAGGCGATGCCGGAGGCGGAACTCGCGCAGTGGATCCACCAGCCGGGCGTGCCGGCCTCGGCGCGCAAGGCGCAGGCCGCGCGGCTGGAGGCGATCGATGCGCTGCGTGCACGCTGGCAGGCCGGCGAGATCGCGCCGGCCGATTTCGGCGCGGCGGCGTGGAGCACGCAGGAGTGGCTGCACTTCCTCAACGCGCTGGGTGAGGCGCCGACCGTGGCCCAGCTGCAGGCGCTGGACGAGGCGTTCAAGCTCTCGCAGGCGCGCAACAGCGAGATCGCGTTCCGCTGGTACATGGCCGGCATCCGCGCCGGCTACGCGCCGGTGCGCGCGCCGCTGCAGCAGTTCCTGTCCACCGTGGGCCGGCGCAAGTTCGTCGCACCGCTGTTCGGCGAGCTCGCCAAGCGGCCCGACGACAAGGCCTGGGCCACGGCGCTGTACGCCACCGTGCGCGAGCGCTACCACCCGGTGACGCAGGCCGCGGTGGACACCGCGCTGGGCTATCGGCCCGGATGAGCGCGCGCGTGCCCTTCATCCGCGTGGCGGTGGTCGCGCTGGCGATCGGCATCGGCGCCAAGCTGCTGCTGCTCGGCGCGGCCACGCTGGTGTTCGGCCTCGAGCAGGCCCGCCCGCTGCTGTTCCCCGGCACCGGGCTGCTGCTCGCCGCGCTGGCCTATCCGCTGGTGCGTCGCCGGATGCAGCCGCGATGAGGCGCGGGCTCAAGGTCGTGCTCGGCGCGGGACTGGCCGCGCTGCTCGCCGCCGGCGCGGTCTACCAGTTCGCGCCCGATGCGCTGATCGAGGCGCGCTACGCGGCCGAGCGCCTGCGCGCCGGGGCCAGCGAACACACGCTGCGCGTCGGCGACCACGACTGGGCCTACCTCGAGGCCGGCAGCGGCGCGCCGGTGGTGATCGTGCATGGCTTCGCCGGCAGCAAGGAATACTGGCTGCCGCTGCTGCCGCACCTGCCGCGCGAACGCCGCTACGTGCTGGTCGACCTGCCCGGCTGGGGCCGTTCCACGCGCATCGAGGGTGCCGACTACGGCATCCCGGCGCAGGCCGGCCGGCTGGCCGATTTCATCACCGCGCTGGGCCTGGAGCGACCGGTGGTGGTCGGCCATTCGATGGGCGGCCACGTCGCCGGCGTGCTCGGCACGCGGCATCCGGACAAGGTCTCCGCGCTGGTGCTGGTCGCACCTGCCGGCGTGCGCTTCCACGCCAATCTGTTCGCGCAGCGCGTGCTGGCGGGGCAGACGCCGTTCAACGTCGATGACCGCGACGGCTGGGCGCGATTGTCGGCCGACCTGTTCGAGATCCCGCCGTGGCTGCCGCCGCGGGTGGTGGATGCGCTGGTGGCGCGCAATCAGGCCAACCATGCGTTCCACGACCGGGTGATCGACGTGCTCCGGCGCGGCGAGAACGCCTTCCTGCTGGAACAGGAATTCCCGCTGCTGCGCGTGCCGCTGTCGGTGGTCTGGTGCGAGAAGGACCGCGTGCTCGACGTCTCGGGCGCCGAGGCCTTCCGCTACGTGCCGGGTGCGCGCATCACGCTGCTGCCCGACTGCGGGCACATGCCGATGATGGAAGTGCCGGCGGAACTCGCAGCGGCGATGGCGCTGTAGCGCGGGAGCCGGCGCGCGCCGGCTCCCGCGGGCCTGCGTTAGTTCGCGGCCATCCGCGTTTCGTCGGCGGCGCGGAACTCGCTGTCGGGGCTCCACTGCGGGCGCTCGGCGGCGTCGGCCACGCGACGGCCCACCTCGTGCAGGGCCACGATGTCCTCCACCGTGCCGGAGAAATCCCAGGCCGGATCGAACTCGTCGCCGGTCTTGTGGTAGCGCCTGGCGGTGTAGTCCGCGGCCTCCGCCTGGCCGGCGGGCACGCCGCCCTCGCGCAGGTCGAAGCCGCCGCGGCCGTACAGCGCGGGCACGCCGACCCGCGCGAAGTTGAAGTGGTCGGAGCGGAAGTAGAAGCCGGCCTGCGGCGTCGGCTCCGGCACCGCGACGCGGTCCTGGCCCTTCAGCACGTCGACCAGGATGGCGTCGAGGTTCGACTGGCCGTAGCCGATCACCGCGAAGTCCTTGCTGCGGCCGCGCACCGGCAGCGCATCCATGTTGATGCCGGCCACCAGGTTCTTCAGCGGCAGCGTCGGGTGCGCGGCGAAGTAGCGCGAGCCGATCAGACCCGATTCCTCCAGCGTCGGCAGCAGGAACAGGATCGAGCGCTTCGGCTTCGGGTCCGCCGCGGCGAGCGCCTCGGCGATTTCCAGCACGCCGGCGGTGCCGGTGGCGTTGTCGACTGCGCCGTTGAACACCAGGTCGCCGTCGGGCGCGGAGAAGGTGCGCCCGAGGTGGTCCCAGTGCGCCATGAACACCACTGCTTCGTCCGGGCGCTCGCTGCCGCGCAGCAGCGCCACCACGTTGTCCGAGGTGGCCTCGCGGATCACGGTCTTGAACGCGACCTTGGCCGTGCCGCCGAGCGGCAGCGCCTTGAACCCGCGCTGGTCGGCGGCGAGCCGCTGCTGCTCGAGGTCGAGGCCGGCGGCGCTGAAGATCTGCTTCGCCACGTCGCCGTGGATCCAGCCCTGGAAGGGCAGGCGCGGGTCCGGATCCTCGCTGGTCGGCAGGTCGAAGGACGGGCCGCCCCAGGAGTTCTGCACCACTTCCCAGCCGTAGGCCGCGGCCTCGGTCTCGTGGATGATCAGCGCGCCCGCCGCGCCCTGGCGCGCGGCCTCCTCGAACTTGTAGGTCCAGCGGCCGTAGTAGGTCATCGCCGGGCCCTTGAAGAGTTCCGGGTCCTTGCGGATGAAGCCGGGGTCGTTGACCAGCATGACCACGGTCTTGCCCTTGACGTCGAGGCCCTCGTAGTCGTTCCAGCCGTACTCGGGCGCGATCACGCCGTAGCCGACATAGACCAGTTCGCTGGTCTCGACCGCGATCTCCGCCTGGCCATTGCGCGAGCCGACCACGACCTGGTCGCCGTAGGCCGGCACGATGTCCTGGCCCTTGATCGAGAACGACACCACCGCGCCGGGCTGCACGCGGGTCTCGACCATCGGCACCGACTGGAAGAACGAATCGCCGTTGCCGGGCTCGAGGCCGATGCGCTCGAACTGCGCCTTCAGGTACGCCGTGGTCACGCGCTCGCCGGGGCCGCCGGGCGAGCGGCCCTCGAAATCGTCCGAGGCGAGGGGCTGGATGTGGGCGGCGAGGTCGGCGGCGGTGATCGCCGGCTCGAAGGTGTGCGGGGCGGCGGGCGACTGCGGGGCGTCCGCGGCCACCGGGGCCGGCGCGGGCGCGGGTTCAGGCGCGGGCGCGGGAACGGGCTGCTCGCGCTGGCAGGCGGCCAGCGCGAGGACGGCGAGCAAGATCGTGCTGCGGCGCATCGGGCGACTCCGGGTGCGGTGAAGCCCGGCAGTCTAGTCCCAGCGCGCGCGCCGCGACGTTATGGAGTACGGTCGCGGGCGCTCAGTTCGGCGGGTTGGCGCCGTCGTAACGCACCGGGGTCGCGCCGCTGATCGGGCCGACCTTGGCGCTGGCGTGCACGTACAGCTCCACCTCGCGCTCGAACACCAGTTCGCCGGCGACCTCGCTGTCGGGTCCGATCACGATCCGCGGCGGGCGGCTCTTGCCCCATGACCAGCCGCTGGGCTTCTCGACCTTCAGCCCGCCGAGCACCTTCGCGCCGTCGGTGATGGTCACGCTGCCGTTGACGGTTTCGATGCGGCCGCCGACCCGCGCGCCGCGCACGCTGATGCTGCCGTTGACGTTGCTGACGTCGCCGCCGGCTTCGGCGCCGGGCGCGAGTTCGATGCCGCCGTTCACCGCTTCGACCGAGCGCTCGACGATCGCGGTTTCCTCCAGTTCGATGCCGCCGTTGACGGTCTCGGCGGTCTCGACCTTGGCCCCGCGCGCGAGCCGGATGCCGCCGTTGACGGTCTCGACCTCGCGCGCGCTGGCGCCGTCGCCGAGGCGGATGCCGCCGTTGACCGTGCCGAGGTCGCCGGCTGCCTTGCCGGCCTCGATGCGGATGCTGGAATTGACCTTGCTGATGTCCTCCTGCGCGACGGCGGGCAGGGCGACGGCGAGGGCGGCGGCGAGCAGCAGGTGGCGCATGGCGGATCTCCGGGGTGGCGGCGGGATGCTGGCCCGGTATCCGATGCGCGTCGCGGGCCGAGGGTTGCGTGCCGGAAGTCATGGTCCGGGCCGGCGGCTACAATCGGCGCATGAGCCCGTCCCCGAATCCCGCCGCGCCGCCGAAGCCCGTCCTGCTGCTGATCCTCGATGGCTGGGGCCACCGCGACGACCCGCGCTGGAACGCACTCGCGCACGCCGACCTGCCGAACTGGCGCCGCCTGCTGGCCGAATGCCCGCACACCCTGGTCGACACCCACGGCCTGCACGTCGGCCTGCCGGACGACCAGATGGGCAACTCCGAGGTCGGCCACATGAACATCGGCGCCGGCCGCGTGGTCTACCAGGACCTGACGCGGATCGACGAGGCGATCCGCGATGGATCCTTCGCGACCAACCCCGCGCTGGCGCAAGCCTGCGAGGCCGCGCGCGCGGCCGGCGGCACCCTGCACGTGATGGGCCTGGCCTCGCCCGGCGGCGTGCACAGCTCGATCGACCACCTGCTGGCCATGATCGACCTCGCCGCACGGCGTGGCGTGGCGAATATCGCCCTGCACGCCTTCCTCGACGGCCGCGACACACCGCCGCGCAGCGCCAGGTCCTCGCTCGAGGCGCTGGCCGCGAAGTGCGCCACCATCCCCGGCGCGCGCATCGCCACCGTCGGCGGGCGCTACTTCGGGATGGACCGCGACCAGCGCTGGGAGCGCGTGGCGCGCGCCTGGACCGCGATCGTCGATGCGCGCGCCGACATCGACGCGCCGCACGCGCTCGCCGCGCTGGATGCGGCCTATGCGCGCGGCGAGAACGACGAGTTCGTGCAGCCGACCACGATCGGCGGCGGCTGGCCGGTGCGCGACGGTGACGCGGTCGTGTTCATGAACTTCCGCGCCGACCGCGCGCGGCAGTTGACCTCGGCCTTCGTCACGCCGGGATTCGCCGGCTTCGCGCGCGATCGCGTGCCCGCGCTGGCGGCCTTCGTCACCCTCACCGAATACGCCGCCGACCTGCCGGTGGCCGCGGTGGCCTATCCGCCGCAGAGCCTGTCGAACTCGCTGGGCGAGTACCTCGGCGCGCTCGGCAAGCGCCAGTTGCGCATCGCCGAGACCGAGAAGTACGCCCACGTGACCTTCTTCCTCAACGGCGGCCGCGAGCAGCCGTTCCCCGGCGAGGACCGCGTACTGGTGCCGAGCCCCAAGGTCGCGACCTACGACTTGAAGCCCGAGATGAGCCTGCCCGAGCTGACCGGAAAGCTCACCGCGGCGATCCGCGCCGGCACCTACGACGTGATCGTGTGCAACATCGCCAACGGCGACATGGTCGGCCACACCGGCGTGTGGGAGGCGGCGCTGGAGGCGGCCGCCGCGGTCGACCATGCACTGGGCGAGATCGTGGCCGCGCTGCGCGAGGTCGGCGGCGAGGCGCTGATCACCGCCGACCACGGCAACATCGAGCAGATGGTCGACGACACCGGCGTGCCGCACACCCAGCACACCGTGGGCCCGGTGCCGCTGGTCTATGTCGGCCGCCCCGCGCGCCTGCGCGCCGGCGGCGCGCTGAAGGACCTCGCGCCCACCGTGCTGGCCCTGCTCGGGCTGCCCGCGCCGCGCGAGATGACCGGCGAAAGCCTGGTCGTGCCGGACGCCGCGCCGCGACGCGCGGTGGGCTGACCGGCGCGGATGCGCCTCGCCCCGGTCCTGCTCGCGCTGGCGCTGGCCGCCGGTGCCGCGCTCGCGCAGGACGATGACGCCGCGGCCCGCGAAGCCGAACTCAAGGCGCGGCTCGAAGCCGTGCGCGAGGAACAGCGCCGCATCGACGCCGAACGCGCCGGCGCGCGCGGCGAATCGCAGGACCTGGTGGCGAAACTACGCGACGACGAACTCGCCATCGCGCGCGTCGCGGCCGAGATCGCGACGCTCGACGAGCGCATCGCCGCGCAGGGCGGCGAGGTCGCGCGGCTGGACGCCGAGGCCGCGGCGATCGAGGCGCGCCTCGCCACCCAGCGCGCGCAGATCGCCGCCCTGCTGCGCTCGGCCTATGCGGCAGGCCGCCATGAGCGCCTGCGCATCCTGTTCGCGCCCGAGGACATCGGCCGCATCGAGCGCGCGCTGGCCTACCACCGCTACCTGCAGCAGGACCGCGTCGCCCGCATCGGCGTGTTGCGCGCCGACCTCGACGCGCTCGCCGCGGTGCGCGAGGCCGCGCAGGCCGCGGCGCGCGCGCTGGCCGACGACCGCGCCGAACGGGCCGCGCAGGCCGCGGCGCTGGAGGAAGCGCGCACCACCCGCGCCGCGACGCTGGCCGCGCTGGAATCGCGCATCGCCGATGCCACCCAGCGCCTGGCCGCGCTGGGCAAGGACGAGCG
Source organism: Lysobacteraceae bacterium (assembly GCA_021299185.1). Taxonomy (GTDB): domain Bacteria; phylum Pseudomonadota; class Gammaproteobacteria; order Xanthomonadales; family Ahniellaceae; genus UBA4656. The sequence continues at coordinate 8,034 of JAJTHZ010000070.1, forward strand.
TGGCCTGCTGGACCTGATCGCACGCCTGCGCGATGCGATCGCCGACATCCCCAAGGTGCTGGCCGGCGCCGAGCCCTTCGCCAGCCTGCGCGGCCGCCTGCCGTGGCCCGCGACCGGCCGCGTGCTGGAGCGCTTCGGTGCCGCCACCGGCGGTGGCCACCCCAGCGAGGGCGTGCTGATCGAAGCGCGCCGCGGCACGCCGGTGCGCGCCGTCTCGCACGGCCGCATCGCCTTCGCCGACTGGATGGCCGGCTACGGCCTGCTGCTGATCGTCGACCACGGCGACGGCTACATGAGCCTGTACGCGCACAACGAGGCGGTGCGCGCCGAGGTCGGCGACTGGGTGTCGGCCGGCGAGGTGATCGCCGAAGCCGGCAACAGCGGCGGTCGTTCCGACAGCGGCCTGTACTTCGAGCTGCGCGCCAAGGGCCGCCCGGTCGACCCGGTCGGCTGGCTCGCCAAGCGTTGACCGCCCCCGCAGCGAGAGCCCCTCCGCCCTCGTGGGGGAGGGGTTGGGGAGAGGGGGCCAGTCTCGCGAAAGCATCCGCGGTCCGCGGGCGTCGCCGTTTCCCCGACCGGCGCCATCGCGCCGGCGCCTGCCTCGACACCCGCCCAACAACCTCGCGCTAGACTGCTGCCATGAACGCGCGAACCGCCCTGAAGCCCCTCGTTGCCGCCCTCCTGCTGGGCCTGCCCGGCCTCGCCGCCGCCGCCGAGCCGCCGGCCGAAACCGCGCCGGCCACGGCGCCCGCACCCGCCACCGCGGAAGCCGTCGCCGCCAAGGCCGCCGCCACCGCCGCGCTGCCCGCGGAGTCGGTCCCGCTGCGCGACATCCAGACCTTCGCCGCCGTGTTCCGCGCGGTGCGCAGTTCCTACGTCGACAAGGTCGGCGCCGAGCGCCTGATGCAGGACGCGATCCGCGGCCTGCTCGCCGGGCTCGACCCGCACAGCGAGTACCTCGACCGCAGCATGCTCACCGACCTCGACGAGGACACGCGCGGCGCCTACGCCGGCCTCGGCGTGGAGGTGCTCTACGTCGACGGCCTGCTGCGCGTGGTCGCCCCGATCGACGACTCGCCCGCGGCGCGCGCCGGCATCAAGTCCGGCGACATCATCACCCGCATCGACGGCGTGCCGGTCCCGCCCACCAACGGCCAGGAGGCGGTCGACAAGCTGCGCGGCGAGCCCGGCAGCGAGATCGCGCTCACCATCGCCCGCGAGGGCAGCGAGGAGCCGCTGGAACTGACCCTGCAGCGCGAGGTGATCCGCGTCGCCAGCGTGCGCACGCGCACCCTCGAGCCCGGCTTCATCTACGTGCGCATCGCGCAGTTCCAGGCCCAGACCGCCGCCGAAGTGCGCGAAAAACTGCGCCGCGCCACCGCCCGCGGCCGCCTGCGCGGCGCGGTGCTCGACCTGCGCAGCAATCCCGGCGGCCTGCTCGAATCCGCGGTCGAGGTCAGCGACGCCTTCCTCGACGACGGCGTGATCGTCAGTACCCGCGGCCGGCTGGAGGCCGCCAACGGCAGCTACAGCGCCACCCGCGGCGACATCGCCAGCGGCGCCCCGCTGGTGGTGCTGGTCGACGCCGGCACCGCATCCGCCGCCGAGATCGTCGCCGGCGCGCTCAAGGACCACCACCGCGCGGTGGTGATGGGCCAGCGCACCTTCGGCAAGGGCTCGGTGCAGTCGGTGCTGCCGCTGGACGGCGGCGACGCGCTGAAACTCACCACCGCCCGCTACTACACGCCCGCCGGCATCTCGATCCAGGCCGCCGGCATCGAACCCGACATCGAACTCGCCGACCTGCGCCTCACCACGCCCGACCGCCCGGCATCGGTCGCTTACTCCGAGCGCACCCTGTCCGGCCACCTGATCGGCGACCTCGAAGCGCAGCCGGTCACCATCGTCGAGCGCGACGAGAGCCTCGTGCAGGACTACGGCCTCAACGAGGCGATGAACGTGCTCAAGGGCCTGGCGCTGGTGCGCGAGCGGGCCTTGCGCAAGGCGCAGCCGCAGAAGGGCTGAGGCCGTGATCGCGCGGGGGCGCTCCGGCCGGATGTAGCACGATCGTGCTACACTGCGCTGAAGCCAGGAGGTCCGCAGTGTCCACGACCACCCTTCGCATCGATGACGCGCTGAAGGCGCGGATCGCCGCCGTGGCCGAAGAGGCCGGCACCACCCCGCACGCCTTCCTGGTCGACGCGATCGCCCAGCGCGTCGAGCAGGCCGAAGCCGAGGCGGAACTGCGGCGCATCGCGCAACGGCGCTGGCGCGCCTACGCCAAGGATGGGCTCAGCGTGCCCTGGGACGAGGCGCGCGCATGGCTCGTCGAGCGCGCCAGCGGCAAGGTCGCGCCGCGGCCAAAGGCGCGACGTCGCGACGGCTGATCGCGATGGCGAGGATCGAACTCGCGCCGGGCGTGCTCGACGACTTCGAGCGCATCCTCGGGCATCTGGACCGCCACGGCAGCGCCGGCGGTCCTTCGCGCGTCGAAGCGATTCTGCAGGCGATCGATCTGCTGGCCCACAGCCCGCTGGTGGGCCGACCCGTCCGGGGCGGCCTGCGCGAGTTGGTGATTGGAACCGGCGCGCGCGGCTATGTGGCGCTCTACCGCCACCTTGCGGATCTTGATGAGGTGCTCGTGCTGGCGATCCGGGCGCAGCGCGAATCCGAGGGGCCATCCTCGGCCGGCGCTGACTGACGAGTCGTCACCGCCCCTTCGGCGGCATCACCGGAAACGGCATGATCTTCTCGCCGGTCGCCCCGTCGCGGATCGCCAGCGCCCCGCGCTTGTCGACTTCCTCCACGCGCACGATGGCCTGCATCGGCAGGTGCAGCATGCGGGTGTCCTTGAACTCGTCGCGCAGGCGTTCCTCGGTGGGATCGACCACGATGCCCTCGCCGGCCGGTTCGAACACCAGGTCGCCGACCTCGGTGAAGCCCCACAGGCTCGACGACGCCACGTGGCGGGCGTAGAGCTCGTAGACCTTGCCCTGGTTGAAGAAGGTCACTTTGTAGAGGGGTTTGCGCATGGCGGGAGGGTGCCGTGGCGGCGGGTCGTGGCTCGTGAATGAAGGGCAGGGTATAGGGCATAGGGTATAGGGCCCAGGGCCCAGGGCTCAGGGCCCGGCGGTGAGGGCCAAGGCTGGTCGGGGTCGGGCGGGCGGTGTTGGTGTGGGAGCGAGCAACGCTCGCGACTGCGGCATTCCGCCCTTGCGGCAAGTCACCGTTGCCGCGGTCGCGAGCGTTGCTCGCTCCCACAAGGGGACCGCGAGCGGCAAGTCGCTGCCCGACGGTTCCCCACCTGTACCCTGGGCCCTATACCCGTGTCCCTCGAGCAAACCGCTGCGGCCGATCGCGCGCAACCTCCACCAAAGACGCTGGGTCCTGGGCCCTGGGCCCCCCAAAAGGCCCTCATGCCAAAAAATCACTTGACACCCCGCGCCCCCGGGATATATCTCTGGATCGCGATGAATCACCAGACCGCCGCCGCCCGTCCTGCCGCCTGCATGTGTTGCTGCATGTGCATGTGTCCGCACGCGCGCGGCGCTCGGCAGGTCTAGGTGACGAAACACCCCTAGGCTGAATTCCCCGAGACCCGCGACGGCGCAAGCCCCCGCGGGTTTTCAGTTTCTGGGCTTCCTCCGTCGCGGTTCCGGTCCCTTCCCCGACCCGGAGCACGACGATGAGCACTTCCAACCGCCCCTACCGCTTCGAAACCCTGCAGGTCCACGCGGGCCAGCAGCCGGCGCCCGGCACCAATGCGCGCGCGGTGCCGATCTACCAGACCACCAGCTACACCTTCAACGACGCCGACCACGGCGCGCGCCTGTTCGCGCTCAAGGAGTTCGGCAACATCTATACGCGATTGATGAACCCCACCACCGACGTGTTCGAGCAGCGCATCGCCGCGCTCGAAGGCGGCAAGGCGGCGGTGGCGACGTCGTCCGGCCAGGCCGCGCAGTTCATCGCGCTGTCGACCATCCTGCAGGCGGGCGACGAACTGGTCTCCACCTCCTACCTCTACGGCGGCACCTACAACCAGTTCAAGGTGCAGTTCCCGCGCCTCGGCATCAAGGTGCACTTCGTCGACGGCGACGACCCGGAGGCCTTCCGCCGCGCGATCACGCCCAAGACCAAGGCGCTGTACGTCGAGACCATCGGCAACCCGCGCTTCAACATCCCCGACTTCGAGGCGCTGGCGAAGATCGCGCACGAGAACGGCATCCCGCTGGTGGTGGACAACACCTTCGGCGCCGCCGGCTACCTCTCGCGCCCGATCGACTTCGGCGCCGACATCGTGGTGGCGTCGGCCACCAAGTGGATCGGCGGCCACGGCACCACCATCGGCGGCGTGATCGTCGACGCCGGCACCTTCAACTGGGGCAACGGCAAGCACCCGCTGTTCACCGAGCCCGCGCCCGGCTACCACGGGCTGAATTTCTGGGAAGTGTTCGGCGACCAGGGCCCGTTCGGCAACATCGCGTTCGCGATCCGCGCCCGCGTCGAGGGCCTGCGCGACTACGGCTCCTCGCAGGCGCCGTTCAATTCCTTCCTGCTGCTGCAGGGGATCGAGACGCTGTCGCTGCGCGTGCAGCGCCACGTCGACAACGCGCTGGAACTGGCGCGCTGGCTGAAGAAGCGCCCGGACGTGGCCTGGGTGGACTATCCGGGCCTGGAGGAGCATCCGTACCACGCCGCGGCGCGCAAGTACCTCAAGCACGGCTTCGGCGGCGTGCTGACCTTCGGCGTGCGCGGCGGCTACCACGCGGCGCGCAAGTTCATCGACCACGTGCGGCTGGCCTCGCACCTCGCCAACGTCGGCGACGCCAAGACCCTGGTCATCCACCCGGCGGCCACCACCCACCAGCAGTTGAGCGAGGCCGAGCAGTTGAGTTCCGGCGTCAAGCCCGACCTGGTGCGGGTGTCGGTCGGCATCGAGCACATCGACGACATCAAGCTCGACTTCGACGAGGCCCTGCGCGCGGCGCGCGTGGCGGCGGCGGCGTGAGCGGATTCGCCCTCTCGCCGGACACCCGGCGGCTGCGTCTCGGGCGGGGCATCCCGCTCGAGTCCGGCGTCGTGCTGCCCGAACTCGAGGTCGCCTTCCGCACCTGGGGGCGGCTGAACGCGGCGTCCGACAACGCGGTCGTCGTCTGCCACGCGCTCACCGGATCGGCCGACGCCGACGCCTGGTGGGCGCCGCTGTTCGGCCCCGGCAACGCGCTCGACCCGGAGCGCGACTTCATCGTCTGCGCCAACGTGCTCGGCGGCTGCTACGGCAGCACCGGGCCGACCAGCGAAGCACCCGATGGCCGGCTGTTCGGTGGGCGCTTCCCGCGCGTCACGGTTCGCGACCAGGTGGACGCACAGCGCCGCCTGCTCGACGCGCTGGGCGTGCGCGGGATCCGGCTCGCGATCGGTGGCTCGATGGGTGGCCTGCAGGCGCTGGAATGGGCGCTGCTGGATCCGCGCGTGCAGGCGGTGGCCACGGTCGCCGCCAGCGGCCGCCACTCGCCCTGGTGCATCGCCTGGAGCGAAGCCCAGCGACAGGCGATCGCCGCCGACGCAAGGTTCGCCGGCGGACACTACGACCCGGCCGACCCGCCGCGCGCGGGGCTCGCCGCCGCGCGCGCGATCGCCATGTTGACCTACCGCACGGCCGGCTCGCTGGCTGCGCGGTACGGCCGCGCGCCCGGCGCGGACGTGTTCGGTGCGCGCGCCAAGCGCCCGGACGAGCCGGCCGTCGCCGGCTGGCTGTCGCACCACGGCGACCTGCTGAACGACCGCTTCGACGCCAACACCTACCTGCGACTGCTCGACGCCATGGACAGCCACGACCTCGGCCGCGGCCGCGGCGGCCTCGCTGCCGCCTGCGCCCGCCTCACCCAGCCCACCCTGGTGGTGAGCATCCCCAACGACGCGCTGTACGTGCCGGCCGACCAGCACGAACTGGCGCAGACCCTGCCCGATGCGCGGCTCGAGGTACTCGAATCCGCGCACGGCCACGACGGCTTCCTGCTCGATGCCGCGGGCCTGGCGCCGATCGTGCGCGACTTCCGGCGCGCGCTCGATGCGCCGCGCGCGCGACGCGCCGCGGGGAGCCAGCCGTGAGCGTCCCGCTGCCGCGACTGATCGCCTCGTCGCGCCACGCGCCGACCCTGCGCGACGCGGTCGCCGCGGTGCGCCGCCGGCGCGTCGACCTGATCCTCGCCGGCCCGCGCGGCCAGGTCGGTGGTGCGCTGCGCCGCCTGCTGGCGCGCGAAGCCGCCGGCATCGCCGCGCGCACCGGCGTTGCGCTGCGCCTGCGCGCGGCCTTCGACCGCCGCGGGATGGCGCAGGATCCCGCCGGCCTCGATCCCTTCCCGGCCGCCGCGGCTTTCGCGCCCCGCCACCCGCGCGACTGGGCCGATCTGGTCGAACAGACCGTCGACCACGGGACACCGACGATGCTGGTCGACTGCACCGCCAGCGAGTCGCTGGCCGACGAGTATGCCGGCCTGCTGGCCGTTGGCATCGGCGTGGCCGGTGCCAACAAGCGCGCGGGCGCGGGGCCGCTGGCGCGCTGGACGCAGTTGCAGGAACTCGCCGCCAACGGCAGCGCGCCGTGGCGCTACGAGACCACGGTCGGCGCCGCGCTGCCCGTGCTGTCGACGCTGCGCGCGCTGCGCCTGCGCGGCGAGCGCATCCTCGCCATCGAGGGCGTGCTCTCCGGTTCCCTGTCCTATGTGCTCTCGCGGCTGCACGAGGGCGCGTCGTTCTCCGGCGCGGTGGCCGAGGCGCGCGCCAAGGGCTACACCGAGCCCGATCCGCGCGAGGACCTCGCCGCGCGCGATCTCGCGCGCAAGATCGTGATCCTCGCGCGCGAGGCCGGCGTGCCGGTGGAGGCCGACGACGTCGCCATCGAGCCGCTGGTCGATCCCGTGGCCTGGTCGCCGGACGCGCCCGACGGCGCGACCGACTTCCGCTGGCGCGTGCGTGCCGACGACGCCGAGGCGCGCGGCCGGCGGCTGGTCGCCGTCGCGTCGTGGGACGTCGACGGCGCGCGCGTGGCGGTGCGCGACGTGCCGCAGGACTCGCCGCTGGCGCGGGTGCGCGCGGGCGAGAACCTGCTGCGCATCCGCACCGAGTTCCACGACGCGCTGCCGCTGCTGATCGGCGGCCCCGGTGCCGGGCCCGAGGTCACCGCAGCCGGCGTGCTGGGCGATATCCTGTCGGCGGCCCGCGCCCTGCTCGCGGGGCGGCGCGGGGACTGAGGATGGATGGAGCGCGGCACGCGGCGGGCCTGCGCGAAGGACTCATCGGCGCGATCGGCGACACGCCGCTCCTGCGCCTGTCGCGGATCGCCGCCGGCACCGGCTGCGAGATCCTCGGCAAGGCCGAGTTCCTCAACCCCGGCGGCTCGGTGAAGGATCGCGCCGCGCTGGCGCTGGTGCGCGATGCCGAACGTCGCGGCCTGCTCGCGCCCGGCGGCACCGTGGTCGAGGGCACGGCCGGCAACACCGGCATCGGGCTCGCGCACGTGTGCAACGCGCTGGGCTATCGCTGCGTGCTGGTGCTGCCCGACAACCAGTCGCCGGAAAAGTACGCGGTGCTGCAGGCGCTCGGCGCCGAGGTGCGCACCGTGCCGGCCGTGCCCTACGCCAACGACAACCACTACCAGAAGGCCGCCGCGCGCCTGGCCGGCGAGATCCCCGGCGCGGTGTGGGCCAACCAGTTCGACAATCCGGCCAATCGCGACGCGCACGCGGCGACCACCGCGCCGGAACTGTGGGCGGCGACCGGCGGCCGCCTGCATGCCTTCGTCGCCGCCGCCGGCACCGGCGGCACGCTGGCCGGCGTCGGCCGCGGACTCAAGGCGCGCGATCCGTCGATCCGCATCGTGCTGGCCGACCCACCGGGCAGCGCGCTGCACGGCTACGTGAACACCGGCGCGCTGGTGCCCGACCCGCGATCGTCGGTGACTGAGGGCGTCGGCATCGGCCGCGTGACCGCCAACTTCGACGGCGCGCCGGTCGACGAAGCCCTGCGCATCGAGGACGCCGACACGGTGGCAGTGGCGCATCGGCTCCTGCGCGAGGAAGGCCTGTTCCTCGGCTTCACCTCCGGCCTCAACGTGGCCGCGGCCCTCGCGCTGGCGCACCGCCTCGGCCCCGGCCACGTGATCGCCACCATCCTGTGCGACGGCGGTGCGCGCTACCAATCGCGGCTCTACAACCGCGAATGGCTGGCGGCGAAGGGTTTCGCCGCGGGGTGAGCGTCAGCGGATCAGGTCGGCTTGCACGCCTGCCGTCGCGGTCAGCAGGCCGAAGTGGCCGAGCGCGTAGGTGTAGCTGGCGTTCTCGCCGGCGATCTGCGAGCTGTGCACGCCGCCCACGGTGCAGATGCCGCCGAAGCAGACGATCTGGTCCGACCACGACTTGATCGAATACATCCGCGTCCCGAAGCGGTCGCCGGCGATGCTGCCCAGAAACGGGCTGCCGATCGACAGGCCCCAGTAGCCGCAGGTGCTGGTCGCGACCGCGAACGGCCACGTCCCGCAGGAGCGCAGCCCACGGAAGGCGCCGGCGATGCCGACGAAGGCGTCGACGTCGGCCGACAGCGCGTAGCGGTCGATCACCCGCGCGGCGAGCGTGGCCCCCATCGAGTGCCCGAGCACGTCGATGCGTCCGCTGCACGAGGACGCGAGTGCGTCGATCATCGCATTGATGACCGGCGTCTCCTCGCTGCCCGAATGATCGTTGCAGGCTGCGCACAGCTTGCTGCCCCAGTCCGGGCGATACAACTGCGCGACCGTGTAGCCGCGCGCGCGCAGTTCGTTGTACGTGTTGTCGAAGTCCGATGGCCGGCCGGTGTTGCCGTGGACCATCACCACGCTGTCGCGGCAGGCCTGGGCCGCAACCGGCGCGACGCCAGCCACCAACAGCCCCGCGCCCGCGAGACCGCACAGGATCGTCTTGCGCATGCTCCACCCTCCCCGGTGACGATGCAGGACCACGCTACCCCGAGACCGCGCGCCGCGCCGCTGGACGATGGGGCAAGCTGCGGTGCGGCAACGATCGGTCAGTGCCTGGCCGCGCCTTCGCCGAGGTCCATCACCAGCACCACGCGCACGCCCTCGGAGGCGACCGGGACCTCGATCGCGGCGCCGTTTTCGACCTGCACCACCGGTGGCGGCGGCAGGTCCAGCGCGCGGCTGATGTCGGGCCGGTGCGGGTGGGTGCCGGGCGTGGGCAACAGTGCGGCCGCGAGCAGCGCGCAGCACACCCCGGCCAGCGCCGGCTGCCAGGGCGGCGCGGCTTCGCGACGGCGTTCGGCCAGCGCCTCCCGCAATCGGCGCTCGCCGCCCGCGGTTGCCTTCAGCAGCGGCAACCAGCGTTCGAGTTCACGTGCCATGGCCGTCTCCCAGTTCGCGTCGCAGGGCGGCCAGCGCGCGGTGCCGGCGCGAACCCACCGTGCCCGCCGCCACGCCGAGCACTTCGGCCAGTTGCGCGGTGTCGAGCCCGGCGAACTCCGACAGCAGCAGCACGTTGCGCGCGGTGTCGTCGAGCCGTTCCAGTGCGGCGCGCACCCGCCGCTGCGCGAGATGGGCTTCGGCGTCCTGCGCCGGATCGTCGTCGGCCACCGCTTCACGGTCCGCGGCCACGAAGCGCCACAGGCCGCGCCAGCGCAGTCGGTTCTTGGCCAGGTTCAACGCTGTGGCATACAGCAGCGCATCGACGCGCTGCGGGTCGACCGTCGCGCGACGATCCCACACGCGCAGGAAGGCATCGTGCATCACGTCCTCGCAGTCGGCCGCATGCCAAAGCCAGCGGTAGAGCACGTTGTGCAGAGGTACGCGCAGACGGCGATAGGCCGCGAGCAGCGCTGCGTTGTCCAGCGCCATCCGTTGGGGCCGCGGTCAGCCGCGCGCATCGGCGGGGCGGGCGCGGGCGACGAGCACGCGCGTGCGTCCCTCCTGCGCGGCGAACTGCGAGAGGACGACGAATCCGTCGAAGCGCAGGTCCACGGTGGTCAGGAACTGCGGATTGCGCATCGACAAGCGAGCCGTTACGCCACCCTCGGCGCCCCGCAGCTCCGCATCAACAGCAAATCCCTGTGGCGTCTCGGCGCGCACGAGACTTCCATCGGTGCGCGCCGCCACCGAAACGGCGCCGGACCGCACGAAGCGCACTGGGCCCAGTGCCGGTCGCGCCGCAGCCAGCGCATCGGCCACCGGCGCCAGCGACGGGTCGTCGGTTCCTTCACCCGGCAGTGCATCAATCGACCACACGTCGAGCACCACGGGTTCGATCGCCGGGTTCGCCCGTCCGGCACCGAGTTTGGCCAGCGAGGTGGTCACGTCCTCCTGAATGCTCTCCGGTGCCAGGACAAGCAGGCGGCCCTGGCCGGCGTCGGAAACCCGGCCCAGCGGCGGCTGGCCTTCTCCCATCGAGAGGCTGGCCGCCAGGGCGGCACGGATGTCGTCCGCCTGCGCGGGCGGTACCTCGTGCACGCGCAGCAGCATCGGGTCGGCGGGCTCCTCACCGATGCGTGGTGTCGACTGCCATGTCGCCAGCAGCACAAGCGCGAAGGCCCCCGCGGCGCACACGGCGATGAAGGTCCAGAAGTTGCGATTCATGGTCGGCTCCAGCGCGGCATCGTGCCGCGGTCCATGGCTGATACACCCCGGCGCGGATTTTCTTCCCGCGTGCCGCCCTCAGCGCCCGAACGCCACCCAGCACACCCCGGTCAGCACCAGCACGCCGATCAGGTCCACCACCGCGCCTTCGCGCAGCATGCGTTGCGCCGTGACCTGGCGCGTGCCGTAGGCGACGAGGTTCGGGGCGGTGGCGACCGGCAGCATGAAGCCGCAACTGGCGGCCAGCACCGCCGGCACCATGAACAGCGCGGGGTCCACGCCCACCGCGGTCGCCGCGGTGGCGAGGATCGGCATCAGCAGCACGGCGGCGGCGGTGTTGGAGGCGATCTCGGACAGCAAGGTGACGGTGGCGCAGATCGCGAACATCAGCAGCAGCAGGTTCAGCGGGCTGCCCAGCGCGAGGCTCTTCCACGCCGCGAGGTCGTTGGCGATCAGGCGCGACAGGCCCGAGGCATCGAACGCCGCCGCCAGCGCGATGCCGCCGCCGAACAGCACCAGCGCGCCCCACGGGATGCGCTCCGCGCCATCCCAGGTCAGCAGCCGCCCGCCCTTGCCGTCGGGCACCAGGCACATCACCACCACGCCGAGCAGGGCCACCGCGGCATCGTTGGCGCCCTTGAGCCCCAGCGCGCCCGACCAGCCGCCGAAGGGCTCGGTGCGCGTGATCCATGCCAGCGCCACCAGGCCGAACACCGTCAGCACGCGGCGCTCCGCCGGCTGCCACGGGCCCAGTGCCGGGATCGAGGCCGGTGGCGTGCCACCCAGCCCGCGCGACAGCCAGGCCGCGCACAGCGGCAGGAACAGCAGCACCGCGGGGATGCCGAAGGACATCCACTCCAGGAAGCCCATCCGCGTGCCGGTGGTCTGCTCGTAGACCTGCATGAAGAACAGGTTCGGCGGGGTGCCGATCGGCGTGCCCATGCCGCCGATGCTGGCGCCGTAGGCGATCGCCAGCACCAGCGGTGCCGCGACGCGTTTCTCGGGATAGGTCGCGAGGATCGCCATCGCCACCGGCAGCATCATCAAGGTCGCCGCGGTGTTGGAAATCCACAGGCTGATGAAGGCGGTGGCGAAGGCGAATCCGAAGATCAGCCGGCGCCCGTCGCCGCCGCCGAACGCATGCACCATGCCCAGCGCCATCCGCCGGTGCGCGCCGCAGCGCTCCAGCGCCACCGCCAGCATGAAACCGCCCGCCATCAGCAGGATCAGTTCGTTGCCGTAGGCCTGCGCCACCTGCACCGGGGTCAGCACGCCGGTGAGCGGCAGCAGGGCGAGCGGGATCAGGGCGGTCACCGCGCCGTGCACGGGCTCCAGGATCCACCACGCCGCGCACCAGGCGGTCACCGCCACCGTCACCGACAGCGCGGTCGGCTGGCCGGCCAGCGCGCAGGCGGCGAAGCCTGCCGCGGCGGCCAACGGGCCGGCAATCAGGCGCCAGCCGGCGGTCGGAGCGGGTTGCGCGTCCATCGAAAGCCCCCGGGAAAGGCGCGAACGTCCCACGAAACGGCGAACTGGTTCAAGGAATCCTGCGCCGGCCGGCGTAGCCTCTGGTCTTGGCGCACGCCGGGGATCGGCCGGCGGACGTGCCCCAGTTCGCAAACGGACGGCGTGGTCCGGGTCCCGGTCCGGGGGCCTCGGCCGCGCCGTCCGCCACCCCACCGATCCGAGGCCCGCATGTCGTTCTCGCCGACCCTGCTGCTGATGGCCCTCTGCGTATGCTTCGGCGCGCTGGCCGCGTGGTTCCTGTGCGAGCCGCGCGTGCGCCGCCTGCAGAAGGGCCTCGACGAGGTCGAGGCCGACCTCAAGGCGCAGCAGGCCTCGCAGGCGCACATCATCCACACCACCAAACTCGCCTCGCTGGGCCAGATGGTCGCGGGCGTGGCGCACGAGATCAACACGCCGCTGGGCTTCGTCAAGAGCAACGTCGAGGTGGTGGCCGACCTGCTGGCCGAGCACGAGCAGCAGCTCGCGCGCCTGATGAGCGGCATCGACCTGCTGCACAACGCCGACGCGGTGACGCTCGCCCGCGCGCGCGAGGCCCTGACCCGCGCGCGCAACACCCTGGCCACCCAGCCGCTGCTGGGCGACGCGCGCGACCTGCTGGGCGATGCATCCGACGGACTGAAGTCGATCGCCAGCCTGGTGCAGAACCTCAAGAACTTCGCCCGCGTCGACCGCGACGGCCTCGACCAGGTGGACCTCAACGACTGCGTGCGCAGCGCGCTGTCGGTCGGCGCCCACCAGTTGCGCGACCGGGTCAAGGTGGTGACCGACCTCGGCCAGGTGCCGCGCGTGCGCGCCATGCCCTCGCAGTTGAACCAGGTGTTGCTGAACCTGATCACCAATGCCGCGCAGGCCATGCCCGCCGAGGGCACGCTCACCATCGCCACCCGCCACGCCGGCGACCACGTGGAGGTGTCGGTCACCGACACCGGCACCGGCATCCCGGAAGCCGTGCTGCCGAAGATCTTCGATCCATTCTTCACCACCAAGCCGGTGGGCGAGGGCACCGGCCTGGGCCTGTCGATCGTGCACAAGATCGTCAAGTCGCACGGCGGCACCATCCACGTGCGCACCGCGCCCAACCAGGGCACCACCTTCACCGTCGCGCTGCCGGTCGATGTCCGCGCGAGCGCGCCCGCGCAGGAGAAGGCGGCATGAGCGCCGTGGTGCCGATCCGCCCGCTACGCGTGCTGTTCGTCGACGACGAGGCGCGCATCACGCGCGCACTGCGCGCGCTGTTCCGCGACCTCGAGGTGTTCGTCACCAACGATCCCGCCGAGGCGCCGCGCATCGCCACCGAGAAGGACGTCGACGTGGTGGTCTGCGACCAGCGCATGCCGGGCCTGACCGGCGTCGACTGCCTGCGCGAGATCCGCCAACTGGCACCGCGCGCGATGCGCATCCTGCTGACCGGCTTCTCCGACCTCAAGGCGGTGCTCGGCTCGGTCAACGAGGGCGAGGTGTTCCGCTTCGTCAGCAAGCCCTGGGACAACCGCGAACTGCGCGAGATCGTCACCACCGCCGGCCGCATCGCGCGCGAAACGCCCGCGATCGGCGCCGACGTGCTCAGCCAGCGCGACCACGACGAGGCGCGCGGCCAGGTCGGCGTGCCCTTCGATCCGAACGCCGTCCTGCCGCGCTACCCCGCGCCGCGCGCGCCCGCCCAGATCGCCCTCGTTGCTGCCGAGTTCGGCCTCAAGCTTTCGCCGGTGCCCACCGGCGTCACGCCCGTGGCGGCCCTCGGCTGGATCGGCTGGCGCGCGGCCGACGCGGCTGAAGCACCCACCACCGAGCAGCAGTCGCCCGATTCGACCGGCCACCGCTCAACCACCGTCACACCCGTCCTGATCGAACGCGACGCCAGCGGGCGCACCCAGATCCATGCGCCGCGCCCGTCCGAAGCGCTCGCCCGCGCCGCCCGCGGCGAAGCGAAGCTGGACCTGATCGAATCCTGGGTCATCCAGCGCGACACCAGCCACGGCCACGCCGCCCCCGAAGCATCGGACATGGCCGACGATCCGGCCACGGACGCCGAAACCCGCCGCCGCCCGTTCGGCTTCCCCGCCATCTGGCGCGAGGTGATGCGCTACCCGGGCATCTGGCGCCAGGTACTGCTGGCCTCGCTCGCCATCCAGGTCGTCGGTCTCGGCACACCGCTGCTCACCCAGGTGATCATCGACAAGGTGCTGGTGCACCACACGATGAGCACCCTGATCGTGGTCGCCGCCGCCCTGGTGGTGTTCATGCTGTTCACCAGCGGCATGACGTGGATCCGCCAGTACCTCATCCTGCACACCGGCAGCCGCATCGACGCCGTGCTCGGTGACTCGGTGTTCGGCCACCTGCTGCGCCTGCCCGTGCCGTGGTTCGAGAAGCGCCCCACCGGCACCGTCATCGCCCGCCTGCAAGGCATCGAAACGATCCGCGAATTCCTCACCGGCGCCACGGTGTCCCTGGTGCTGGACATCCCCTTCCTGTGCGTCTTCATCGCGATCATGTTCGTCTACTCGTGGCAGCTCAGCCTGATCGCGGTGGCGATCACCGGGCTGATCGCCCTGCTGAGCCTGCTCGTCACGCCGCTGCTGCGGCGCCGTCTCGACCAGCAGTTCCTCGCCGGCGCCCGCGCCCAGGCCTTCACCACCGAGTACGTGTCCGGCTACGAGACAGTCAAGGCCCTGCAACTGGAGCCCACCCTGCAACGCCGCTACGGCGGCCTGCTGGCCGACCACCTGGCGACGACGTTTTCCACCCGCCAGCTCGGCAACACCTTCGGCACCCTCGCCGGCGCGCTCGAACAGGTCATGACGCTGGCCATACTCGTGGTCGGCGCCCTGCTGGTGATGCGCAACGACGGCTTCACCGTCGGCATGCTGGTCGCCTTCCAGATGTTCGCCTCGCGCATGAGCCAGCCGATGATGCGCATCGTGGGCCTGTGGCAGGAGTTCCAGCAGGCCAGCATCGCCGTCAAGCGCCTCGGCGACCTGATGAACGCCCCTGCCGAACCCCACGCGCAGCGCGCCGTGCGTACGCAGGCCGCAGGGCCGGCTGAACTGCGCATCGAAAACGTCTCCTTCCGCTACGGCGACGACCAGCCCTGGACGCTGAAGCACTTCGACCTGACGCTGGAGCGCGGAAAGCTCACCGTGCTCACCGGCCCGTCCGGCAGCGGCAAGAGCACCCTGACCAAACTCCTGCTCGGCTACCGCCGCCCCGACGGTAAGCGTCCGGTGACCACACCTTGCCCCCGCCACCCTGCGCGAATCTGGCCGTCGCCTTACGCCGCCGCCGGGCGCCAGCTGTGCGGCAACAGCGTCCCGATGTCGCTGTCCTTCGTTGTCGGCAGCCGCGTGAGCACATCGCTGAGCCAGGCGTGCGGCTCGTGGCCGTTGGCCTTGGCAGTTGCCAGCAGGCCCATGATGACCGCGGCGCGCTCGCCAGCGCGCTCGCTGCCGGCGAACAGCCAGTTCTTGCGGCCGAGCGCGATCGGGCGGATGGCGTTCTCGATCGGGTTGTTGTCGATCGGGTGTCGGCCGTCGTCCAGGTAGCGCATCAGCGCCGGCCA
>JAJTHZ010000161.1 GCA_021299185.1 Lysobacteraceae bacterium
GGCGCACGTGCTCGCGCACCAGGGCGGCGCGCGCCGGATCGCCTGCGGCCGGGTCGTCGGCCAGCCAGGCTTCGAACCGAGTGTCCATCAGCGCGCGCCAGCCGTCCTGGGCGCGCATCGGGTGCGATCCGGCGCCGGCCACCTGCTCCCACAGCACTTCGAGGCGCTGCTCGACCAGGGCCAGCCCCTCGCGGTCGACCCCGGGGTCGAGCGAACGCTCGCCCGCGACCACCGACAGCAGTGACGTCGCCGCGTCCGGGCGCAGCCCCATCTGGCGCAGGGCGTCGAGCGCTTCGCGATCGGCCTCGCGCTCGGCTTCGAGCGCGTCCCAGGCTGTGCCGGCGGCGGCGCGGCGTTCGAAGTGGCCGAGCAAGCCATGCGCCAGTTCATGCGCCAGCACGAAGGTCACCTCGGCCTCGTCGCGCGTGCGCAGCAGCAGGGCGCGGCCGATGCGCAGGCGGCCGTCGGGCAGGAGTTCGGCCTGGACGCGCGGCCCGTCGACCACCTCGACCACCACCGGCGCGCCGCCGGCCAGCGCCTGCGCGCGGCCCTGCAGCCACTGCTGCACGGGCGGATCGTCGAACACCGGCGCCGAGGGTCGCGGCGCAGGCGACTGGCAGGCGGCGAGCAGCAGGGCCAGGCAGGCGAGCAGGGTCAGGCGGATGCGCGGCATGGCGGGAAGGTCCGGGTTGCGGGCCCCGACGTGTATGCCACTGGCGCGGCCCGGCCGGCAAGCGTGCGGCGCGTCGCGGCGGCCGGACTCAATCCACGGCCGGCCCGCGCGGCCGGTCGGACAGGGTGCGCAGCACGAAGTTCTCGACCAGCAGGCGCTGCGGCGGATCGAGTTCGAAGAACTCGAGCCCGCAGCGCTGCGTCTCGGGATCGTCGGTGGCGACGGCATTGCGCACCCGGCCCATCAGTTTCAGCGCGTGGCGCGGCGGCGGGCCCGGCAGCACGAGGTCGACGCCGACCTGGTCGCCCGGCCGCATCCCCGAGGTCGGGCATTCCAGCTGCAGGCCGCCGACGCTGACATTGACCACCCGGCAGGGAAAGGCGGCGATGTCGGGAGATGCGTAGTTGGTGGCCACCGCGTCCAGCAGCGCCGGCGCGCGCGCATGGCGGCGGAACCGCTGCACCGAGATCGCCTCGGGATAGGCCAGCACCGCGACCGGGAAGGGCAGGAGGTCGAGGTGCAGCAGCGCGGTGTCGAAACGGACGATCTCGGTGCCGAGCACGCAGCGGTAGCCCACCGGTGCGCCGCGCGCCAGCAGCGGCGCGCGATCGGTCGGCGCCGGCAGTCCGACGTAGACGGCGGCACGCGGCAACACCCCGACCAGGGTGGCGGACAGGCGCAGCGGTGGATCGCCGGCCTGGCTCACCTGGACCGGCGATCCAGACGGCATGCGCAGGGCGGTCAGCCGGCATTCCGGCAGCCGCGCGCTCTCGGTCGCGCGCGGCGGCGCGATCGGCTCGGGGATGGGGGGCGCGTCGACCGGCGGCGCGTCGGCGGCGCGCAAGGCCGCGCTGGCGCGCGCGGCGACCTCCGCCTCCACCATCCCGATTTCGTGGATGCGCTCGACGTGGCGCGGGTTGTTCGCCGCCTCGCCGGCCGACAGCAGCAGCCGGCCGGCGGCATCGAAGATCGGGAACGGCAGCGGCTCGCCGACACGGATCGGCGGGCTGCTCAGCGGCACCAGGGTTCGGCTGGCCATGCGGCGTCCGGCGTGGCGGGGTGGGAGCGCGGTGCAAATCGCGGGCCGCCGGAAAGCCGGCAGGGCGGGGATGCTGCGTTGCAGCGCATGGTAGGATTCGGCGCCCCCCAGCCGACACGTCCCACCAGCGAGGACCCCGATGCCGAAGCTTGCCCAGCGGATGAGCCGAGCGCGCCCGAGCGCGATCATGGCGGTGGCCGAGAAGGCCAAGGCGCTGAAAGCCCAGGGCCGGGACATCATCTCGTTCACCATCGGCGTGCCGAACTTCCTGCCCGGCGAGCACGTCTATGCCGCCGCGCGCGAGGCGCTGGCCAAGGACAGCGGCCAGTACGGCACCAACCGCGGCCCCGACGCACTGCTCGACGGCATGCTGAAGCACCTGCGCGAGTGCGGCATCGAAGGCTACGAGCGCAAGCACCTGTGCACCGGTGTGGGCAACAAGCACGTGCTCTTCAACGTGATGTACGCCCTGCTGGAGGAAGGCGACGAGGTCCTGATCCCGACCCCGTACTGGACCACTTACGTCGACATCTGCGACATCCTCGGCGCCACCGCGAAACTGCTGCACTGCCCGCCGGAACAGGATTACAAGTTGAAGCCCGCGCAGATCGCCGCGGCGGTCGGGCCGAAGACGAAGATCCTGCTGTTCAACAACCCCTCCAACCCGACCGGCATGGTGTACACGCCGGCCGAGGTGCAGGCGCTGGCCGACGAACTGGTCAAGCACGACGTCTGGGTGCTCAGCGACGACATCTACAACCGGATGATCTTCGACGGCATCCCGTACGCGCACCTGTTGAACGCGCGCCCCGAGTTGCGCGACCGGATCATCATCCTCGACTCGGTGTCCAAGACCTACGGCATGCCCGGCTGGCGCGTCGGATTCGCGGCAGGCCCCGAGGCGGTGGCCAAGGCGCTGGTGTCGCTCAACTCCAACCACATCACCAACCTGCCTGAAGTGGTCATCGCCGCGGCCCAGGCCGCCTACGACGGCCCGCAGGACATCCCGAAGCAGAAGGCGGTCGAGTTCCAGGGCAAGCGCGACGAGGTGCTGGCCGCCTTCGCGAAGATCCCGGGCGTGAAGTGCCCCAAGCCCGCCGGCGCGTTCTACGCCTTCCCTGACATTTCCGTCGCCTTCGGCCGGTCGTGGAACGGGATGAAGATCGCCAACGACGTCGATTTCTGCAATGCGCTGCTGGAGGCCACCGGCGTGGCCGTGGTGCCCGGCAGCGCCTTCGGCGAGCCGCGCGCGATCCGCATCTCCTACACCTGCAAGCCCGCGGAGCTGACCGAGGGCCTGCGCCGCATCCAGCAGTTCTTCGGCGAGCTGGCGTGAGTCGGGAGGCGACCATGACGCGCGAGTTCACCGCGATCATCCAGAAGGAAGGCGGCCTCTACGTCTCGCTGTGCCCGGAGTTCGACATTGCGAGCCAGGGATCGACCGTGGAGCAGGCGCGGGCCAACCTCGCCGAGGCGGTACAGCTTTTTCTCGAGTGCGCCTCCGCCGAGGAAGTTGCTCGCCGCACGCACGGCGAAACCTATGTGACCCGCGTAGAGGTTGCGATTGGCTAGGTGGCGGATGCTCTCCGGAGCGGAAGTCTGCGCGATCCTGACCGCGCAAGGATTCCGTGAAGTACGGCGCAAGGGCAGCCACATCGTGATGCAGATCCAGGTCGAGGGCGGAACGCGCACCGTCGTCGTCCCCGACCACCGAGAGGTCGCGATCGGCACGCTGGCGTCGATCGCCAGGCAGGCCGGGATCGGCCGTGAACCGTTCGAGACCCCCTGAGCACAGGAGCACGACGTCCATGAAAGCCCCCATCCGCGTCGCCGTCACCGGAGCCGCCGGCCAGATCGGCTACAGCCTCATCTACCGCATCGCTTCCGGCGAGATGCTCGGCAAGGACCAGCCGGTGATCCTGCAGATGCTGGAACTGCCGATGGAGAAGGCGCAGGCCGCGCTCAAGGGCTGCATGATGGAGCTCGAGGACTGCGCCTTCCCGCTGCTGGCCGGCATGGTCGGCACCGACGACGCCAACTTCGCCTTCAAGGACGCCGACATCGCCCTGCTGGTCGGCGCCCGTCCGCGCGGCCCCGGCATGGAGCGCAAGGACCTGCTGCTGGAGAACGCCAAGATCTTCACCGCCCAGGGCAAGGCGCTCAACGCGGTGGCCTCGCGCAACATCAAGGTGCTGGTGGTCGGCAACCCGGCCAACACCAACGCCTACATCGCGATGAAGTCGGCGCCGGACCTGCCGAAGAAGAACTTCACCGCCATGCTGCGCCTCGACCACAACCGCGCGCTGTCGCAGCTCGCCGCCAAGGCGCAGGTGAAGGTCGGCGACATCGAGAAGATGGTCGTGTGGGGCAACCACAGCCCGACCATGTATCCCGACTACCGCTTCGCCACCGTGGGTGGCGCCTCGCTCAAGGACAAGATCAACGACGAGGACTGGAACCGCAACGAGTTCATTCCCAAGGTCGGCAAGCGCGGGGCGGCGATCATCGAGGCGCGCGGCCTGTCGTCGGCCGCCTCGGCGGCCAACGCCGCCATCGACCACGTGCGCGACTGGGTGCTGGGCACGAACGGCAAGTGGGTGACCATGGGCATCCCGTCCGACGGCAGCTACGGGATCCCGACGGACGTCATGTACGGGTACCCGGTGACCTGCGCGAATGGCGAGTACAGTATCGTGCAGGGGCTGCCGATCGACGACTTCTCGCGCGAGCGCATCAACTTCACGCTCAAGGAGCTGGAGGAAGAGCGCGCCGGCGTCGCCGACCTGCTCGGCTGAGGTTCGATCGGCGTCGCGGTTGACGCCGGTCAAGGTGGTCCAGGGGCGCGTCGGCGAGAGTCGACGCGACCCGCTCGATCTTGCGGGGCTGACATGTCGCGGGAGGGCGCGCATGGGCTACGAGAGCGAGTACCGGCGGTCGCTGGATGATCCGGAGGGGTTCTGGGCCGACCAGGCCCGGGCGATCCACTGGCGCGTGCGCCCGCGTGCGGTGCTGGAATACGACCGGCCGCCGTTCCGCCGCTGGTTCCCCGGCGGCGAGACCAACCTGTGCTTCAACGCGGTCGACCGCCACCTCGACGCGCGTGGCGGGCAGTTGGCGGTGGTCGGCATCTCCAGCGAGACCGGCGCCCGCGAGCACTACACCTACCGCCAGTTGCACCGTGAGGTGCAGGGCTTCGCCGCCGTGCTGCGCGGCCTCGGCGTCGGAGTGGGCGACCGGGTCGTGATCTACATGCCCAACACCGCGCAGGCGGTGTTCGCCATGCTGGCCTGCGCGCGGCTGGGCGCCATCCATTCGGTGGTGTTCGGCGGCTTCGCCGCGCACAACCTCGCCTTGCGCATCGACGACGCCGCGCCCAAGGTGCTGGTCTGCGGCGATGCCGGCCTGCGCGGCGGCAAGGCCGTGCACTACAAGCCGCTGGTCGACGCCGCGCTCGCCGAATGCGCGCTGCCACCGTCCGCCGTGCTGGTCGTCTCGCGCGGCATCGACCCCGCGCCGCCGATGACGCCCGGCCGCGACGTGGACTATGCGACGCTGCGCGCGCGCCACGCCGGCGAGGACGTGCCGGTGGCCTGGGTCGCGTCCGAGCACCCGAGCTACCTGCTCTATACCTCCGGCACCACCGGCAAGCCGAAGGGCGTACAGCGCGACACCGGCGGCTACGCCGTGGCCCTCGCGCTGTCGATGCGCACGGTCTACGACGTCGGGCCCGGGCAGGTGATGTTCTCCACCTCCGACGTCGGCTGGGTGGTGGGCCACTCCTACATCGTCTACGGGCCGCTGCTGGTCGGCGCCACCACCCTCGTCTACGAGGGCCTGCCGGTGAACCCGGATCCCGGCATCTGGTGGTCGCTGTGCGCGGCGTACCACGTGCGCACGATGTTCTCCTCGCCGACCGCCTTCCGCGTGCTCAAGAAGCACGATGTCGAGCACATCCGGCGCCACGACCTGTCGTGCCTGCGCTGGCTGTTCCTCGCCGGCGAGCCGCTGGACGAGCCCACCGCGCAGTGGGCCACCGAGGCCCTGCAGCGCCCGGTGATCGACAACTACTGGCAGACCGAAACCGGCTGGCCGGTGCTCAGCCTGCTGCCCGGCCTCGAGTTGAGGCCGGTGAAGCTCGGCTCGCCCGGCCTGCCCAACCTCGGCTACCGCCTGCGCGTGATCCACGAGGGCACGGGCGAGGAGGCGGCGGTGGGCGAGAAGGGCGTGCTGACCATCGTGCCGCCGCTGCCGCCGGGATGCCTCGACACGATCTGGAACAACGAGCCGCGCTTCCTCGCCGGCTACTTCGGGCACTTCAAGGAGCTGCTCTATTCGTCGCTCGACTGGGCGGTGCGCGACCGCGACGGCTACTTCACCATCCTCGGCCGCACCGACGACGTGATCAACGTCGCCGGTCATCGCCTCGGCACGCGCGAGATCGAGGAAGCGGTGTCCACCCATCCCGCGGTCGCCGAAGCCGCGGTGGTCGGCGTGCATGACGAACTGAAGGGCCAGGTGCCGATCGTGTTCGCCACCCTGCGCGCCGGGCCTGCCGCCGCCCGCCGAGGTGCCGGCGACGGGACTGGCGATCCAGGCCCGGGTCTGCGAGCAACTCGGCGCGGTCGCGCGACCGGCGCGCGTGTACCTGGTGGGCGCCTTGCCGAAGACCCGTTCCGGCAAACTGCTGCGGCGCTCGCTCCAGGCGCTGGCGCAGCAGGCCGATCCCGGCGACCTGTCCACGCTGGACGACCCCGCCGCGCTGGACGAGGTGCGGGCCGCGCTGGCCAAGGCGCCGGCGTGGTCGGCCTGAGCATCGGGGCCCGCGCGCGAGTTGCTAGACTCCGCTTCCCGTCCCACAGACTCGCGGAGCGCGCATGAGCCACCACCCGTCCGCTGGTGCCCGCCTGCGCCGCGCGCTGCAGGAGGAAAAGCCGCTGCAACTGCCCGGCGCGATCAACGCCTACGCCGCGATGCAGGCACAGCGCGCGGGCTTCAAGGCGCTGTACGTGTCCGGCGCCGGCATCGCCAACGCCAGTTACGGCCTGCCCGACCTCGGCATGACCAGCCTCGACAACGTGTGCGAGGACATCCGCCGCATCAGCGGCGCCTGCGAACTGCCGCTGCTGGTCGACGCCGACACCGGCTGGGGCGCGGTGTTCAACGTGCAGCGCACGGTGAAGGAGTTCATCAAGTCGGGCGCGGCCGCCTGCCACATCGAGGACCAGGTGCAGGCCAAGCGCTGCGGCCACCGGCCCGGCAAGGCGGTGGTGCCGAAGGACGACTTCGCCGACCGCATCAAGGCCGCGGTCGACGGCCGCACCGATCCGGACTTCGTGATCGTGGCGCGCACTGACGCGCTGGCGGTGGAGGGCATCGAGTCCGCGCTGGAGCGCGCGGTGGCCGCCGAGGCCGCCGGCGCCGACGTGATCTTCGCCGAGGCCTGCACCACGCTCGACGAGTACCGCCGCTTCGTGGCCACGGTCAAGGTGCCGGTGCTGGCCAACCTCACCGAATTCGGCAAGACCCCGTACTTCACCGTGCAGGACCTCGCCTCGGCCGGCATCGCGATGGTGATCTACCCGCTGTCGGCCTTCCGCGCGATGGCGAAGGCGGCCGAGGCCGTGTACGCCGCGATCCGCGCCGACGGCACGCAGCAGGCGGTGGTCGACCGCATGCAGACCCGGATGGAACTGTACGAGGTGCTCGGCTACCACGATTACGAGCGCAAGATCGACGCCCTGTTCGGCGCCGGCAAGACCGGCGGCTGAGCCGGTGTCGGTACCGCCGCCGGCCGACGGCCACCCGCCGCCGCGCCGCTTCAACTGGGACATGCTGGCCGCCCTGATGGCGGTGTTGGTCGGCGCCTGCGCGCTGGGGGTGAGCGTCTACACGGCATTCCTGCAGCGCCAGCAGATCGAGGCCCAGGCCTGGCCCTACCTGCAGATGTGGCGATCCAACGTGGAGTGGCGCTACGCGCTGTCCAACCGCGGGGTGGGGCCGGCGCAGGTGCGCGACATGAAGGTGTTCGTCGACGGCGTCGAAGTCGGCTCCTGGGAGCAGGCCTTCGAGCGCCTCGCCGGCCGGCCGCTGGAGTGCTCCAAGCAGAGCTTCGTCAGCCGGCGCGTGCTGGCCGCGAACGAGGACGTGTCGGTGCTGCAGTTCTGCAACGAGGCGGACTTCGCCGTGTTCGACGGCGCCGGGCCGCGCATCCAGCGCGAGTTCTGCTACTGCTCCCTGCTCGACGACTGCTGGCTGCTCAGCGAGCGCGCCGCGACCGAGGCCGACTACCTGCGCCGCGTCGACGCCTGCCCGGTGGACACCCCCGGCGCGTTCCGCTGACCCGGCTGCATACGGTCGAGGATCGCCGTCCGGCGCGCACGCGCCTACAATGGACGGCCCGTCCGCCGGCGCGGACCCTTTCCCACCGAGCGCCCTCCATGAGCGAGCCAGCCCAGGTCCTCCCCAAGGCCAAGAAGTCCGTCGCGCTGTCCGGCGTCGCCGCCGGCAACACCGCGGTCTGCACCGTCGGTCGCACCGGCAACGACCTGCACTACCGCGGCTACGACATCAAGGACCTCGCCGAACAGGCCACCTTCGAGGAGGTCGCCTTCCTGCTGGTGCACGGGCGATTGCCGAACGCCGCCGAACTGCGGCTGTACCACCAGAAGCTCGCCCGCCTGCGCGGCCTGCCGGCGCCGGTGCGCGCAGCGCTCGAGCTGCTGCCGGCCGCCACCCATCCGATGGACGTGATGCGCACCGGCTGCTCGGTGCTGGGCACGGTGCTGCCGGAGAAGGACGACCACGGCCAGTCCGGCGCGCGCGACATCGCCGACCGCCTGCTCGCTTCGTTCGGCTCGGTGCTGCTGTACTGGTACCACTTCTCGCACAACGGCCGCCGCATCGAGACCGAGACCGACGATCCCTCGATCGCGGCGCATTTCCTGCACCTCCTGCACGGCCGCAAGCCCAGCGAGCTGCACGCGCGCGCGCTGGACCAGTCGCTGATCCTGTACGCCGAGCACGAGTTCAACGCCAGCACCTTCACCGCGCGCGTGGTCGCCGGTACCGGCTCCGACGTCTATTCGGCGATCACCGGCGCGATCGGCGCGCTGCGCGGTCCCAAGCACGGCGGCGCCAACGAGGTGGCGATGGAGATCATCGCGCGCTACCAGTCCGCCGACGAGGCCGAGGCCGACATCCGCGCGCGCGTCGAGCGCAAGGAGATCGTGATCGGCTTCGGGCATCCGGTGTACACCATCGGCGACCCGCGCAATCCGATCATCAAGGCGATCTCGCGCCGCCTGTGCCAGGACGCCGGCAACATGCGCCTGTTCGAGATCAGCGAGCGGATCGAGACGCTGATGTGGGACCTGAAGAAGATGTTCCCCAACCTCGACTGGTACAGCGCGTCCTCGTACCACGTGATGGGGGTGCCGACCGCGATGTTCACCCCGCTGTTCGTGATCTCGCGCACCTCCGGCTGGGCGGCGCACGTGATCGAGCAGCGCATCGACGGCAAGATCATCCGCCCCAGCGCGAACTACACCGGGCCCGAGGATCGCGAATTCCTGCCGCTGGCCGCGCGACCCTGAGCCCGCTCGCGCGACGCTGCACCTGACCGGCGTCAACGCCGGGCCGGGCCGCGCGGTATAGGTTGGCCGTGTCGCGCCCGACCGGGCGCCGGGGCGACGGCATGTACTCGGACTGGACGGCCAACCTGCTGGTGATCGCGGCCACGCTGGGGGCGGTGTTCGCCGTGGTCTGCATCCACTACGAGGGCCTGGTGCTGCTCTCGCGCTGGATCGCGCGCGGCGTCGAGCGCCCTGCGCGGCGCAGCGTGCTGCACGCGATGTTCGCCGTGCTGGCGCTGCACGTGGTCGAGATCTGGGTGTTCGGCCTGGTGCTGTGGGCGCTGGTGCAGTGGCCGGCCTGCGGCTACGTGGTGGGCGACGATCCGCTGCTGCTGGTGGACGCGATCTACTTCTCGGCGATGACCTTCACCACGGTCGGCTTCGGCGACCTCGCGCCGGTCGGCGCCATCCGCCTGCTGTCGGGCACCGAGGCGATCACCGGCTTCGTGCTGATCGGCTGGACCGTGTCGTTCACCTACCTCGAGATGGAGCGCTTCTGGCGCGTGCGCTGACGCGGCGCAGCGTGACCTGGATCGCGGCGCTGTCACCATCGGCGCATGGCCGAGCCGCAGCACGCCGCCGATCCGTTCGCCGTGCGCTACCCGGAGCCGCGGATCGTGGCGCCGGGCGCGCCGCTGGGCTGGCTGCGGCGCGGGCTTGCCGATGCGCGCGTGGCGCCGCTGTCCTCGCTGTTCTACGGCCTGGTGCTGGCGGCGATGGGCTGGCTGCTGGTGCGCTTCGCGGTCGACGGGGCGATCGGGCTCGCCCTGCTCACCGGCTTCCTGCTGGTCGGGCCGTTGCTCGCGACCGGCCTGTACGCGATCAGCCGCGCGATCGAGCAGGGCGGGCGACCGCACTTCCGCCGCTCGCTGGTGGCGTGGCGCGACAACCTGACCTCGTTCTCGTTCTTCGGCGCCATCCTCGCCCTGCTGCTGGCGGTCTGGATCCGCGTCTCGGTGGTGGTTGTGGCGCTGTTCTTCGACGGCCCGATGCCGCATGCGGCGACCCTGCTGCGCGACGTGCTGGCCGCGCCCGACGGCGTCTGGTTCCTGCTCGCCTACGCCGCCGCCGGTTTCGGCTTCGCGATGCTGGTGTTCTCGGCTTCGGTCGTTTCCCTGCCGCTGCTGCTCGACCGCCCGCGCTGCGACACCATCACCGCGATCGTCACCAGCATGCGCGTGCTCGGCGCCAACCGGGGTCCCTTGCTGCTGTGGGCCGCGCTGATCGTGCTGCTCACCGCAATCGGCTTCGCCACCTGGTTCATCGGGCTTGCGCTGCTGCTGCCGGTGGTGGGGCATGCAACCTGGCACGCGTACCGCGAACTGGTCGCGCCCTTGTAGGAGCGCGCTTGCGCGCGACCGCCGCCTCCCGCGCTGCGGCGAGCATGGATGGTGCGGTCGCCCGCAAGCGGGCTCCTACAGTCCCTGCAAACCTTAGGAGACTGGGCCCAGTGAAGAGCGGCGTAGGGCGCAATGGGTGCAGCGCGTTGCACCGCACGCGGATCGCGAACTCCTCGCCCCCGTGTAGGAGCGCGCTTGCGCGCGACCGCCGCCTCGCGCGCCGCGGCGAGCATGGATGGTGCGGTCGCCCGCGAGCGGGCTCCTACAGTCCCTGTAAACCTCAGGAGACTGGGCCCAGGGCCCAGGGCCCTGGGCCCAGTGAAGAGCGGCGTAGGGCGCAACGGGCGCAGCGCGTTGCACCGCACGCGTATCGCGAACTCCTCGCCCCCTTGTAGGAGCGCGCTTGCGCGCGACCGCCGCCTCGCGCGCTGCGGCGCGTACGGATGCCGCGGTCGCCCGCAAGCGGGCTCCTGCAGGCCCTGCGCACCTCAGGATGTTGGGCCCGGTGAAGAGCGTGCTTGTCGTGGCTTGTAGCGTGCACGAACACCCGCATCCGGGGCTCTCCCCGACGCCAGCGGCGCGTTGATCGTTCTGGGCCCTGGGCCCCGAATCAATCGGGTGCCCCGACGGACTCCTGTCGCAACACGAGCAAGGTCTGGTCGTCGTGTCCCACTTCGGCGTCCTGGTGCTCGTGCAGTGCCTCGCGCACGCGGGCGAGCACGGCGTCGGGTTCGTCCGGGCCGTCGGCGACGCAGCGGGCGAGGCGCTCGCTGCCGAACATCGCGCCGTGGCGATCGCGGGCCTCGACGATGCCGTCGGTGTAGAGCACAAACAGGTCGCCGCTTCGCAGTTCGGTATCGACGTTGTGCCAGCGGTGCTCGCGCAGGATGCCGAGTGGGATGCCGGCCTCGTCGTCGCGGCCCAGCCAGTCGATGGCGCCGCCGCGGCGGCGCAGCGCGGGCAGGTGGCCGCCGTTGACGAAGACGAAACGGAGACCGCCGGCGGCGGGCCGCGCACCGCCGCCGAACACGGTCAGGAAGTGCGGCCGCTGACGGCGCGAGAAGAAATGCCGGTTGGCGTAGGTCAGGGCGCCGGCCGGCCCGCCGGGCTCCTCGTTCCCGCCATAGGTGCGCAGGATGGCATCGAACTGCACCGCCTCCATCGCCGCCGCCGCGCCGTGGCCCGAGACGTCGGCCACCATCACGCCCCAGGCATCGACGCCGCGGTCGACGAAGTCGGGGAACAAATGGCTCAGGTTCATCAGGTCGTAGTAGTCGCCGGCCGCGGTGTCGGCGGGCTGCCAGTGCACCGCGAAGGACAGGCCGCGGATCGCGGGGTCGGCCGGCTGCAGCAGGCGCTGGATCTCGGCCAGCCCGGTGATGGTCTGGTGCTGGTACTCGGCCACGGCCTCGACGAACCCGGCGCCGACGATCGCGAAGGCGAGCCGGCATTCGCGCCACAGCAGGCTGAGGTCGAGTGCGGCGAAGCGCTGCGCCTTGGCGCTGGTCAGTACCAGGCGATATCCCGTGCGGTCGCGGTCGTCGACCGGCAGCACCAGCAGGCTGGCCGGGGCGAGCAAGGCCTGCGCCAGCGGCATGCCGCGTTCGCGCGGCGTGAGGTCGAGGCACAGCGGCGCATCGGAGGCGACGCAGCGTGCGGCCAGCGCATCGTCGAAGCGCGGCAGCCGGCCGCCGCCGTGCTCGGCATCGTGGCCGGGCAGGACCTCGCTGCCGCCGGCCGCGATCAAGCCGGAGAGGCGCGCCTGGCCTTCGGGCAGTCCGCGCGCATGCAGCATCGCGACGCCGACGTCGGGCAGGCCGTGGACCACGCAGCCGCGCAGCGCGCGGAAAGCGGCCGCCGCGTCGCCGCGGAAGCCGGCGAGGTCGAGCAGCCGATCCATCAATTCGCGTTCACCCATCGGCCGACGGTAGCGGACCCGCGGCCGCCGCGCCAAGCCGGCGCTTGCAGGGCGCACGGGCGATGGCCACACTGGCGCGATCCCCGCCGGAGTCAGCCGATGCGTGTCCTGTCCCCCGCGCTGTTCGCCCTCGCCCTGCTGTGTGCCCCGGCCGCCGAGGCCGCGATCGAGCGCGCCGACCTCGAGCGCGAGCTCGCCGCGGTCAAGGACCAGTTGATCGCCTGGCGCCGCGACATCCACCAGCACCCGGAACTGGGCAACCGCGAGACGCGCACCGCCGCGCTGGTGGCGAAGGTGCTGCGCGACCTCGACGTCGACAGCGTGCGCACCGGCATCGCCTACACCGGCGTGGTCGGCGTGCTCGAGGGCGGCAAGCCGGGGCCGGTGATCGCGCTGCGCGCCGACATGGACGCCTTGCCGGTCACCGAGCAGACCGGGCTGCCGTTCGCATCCAAGGTCACCACGACCTTCCGCGGCGAGACGGTCGGCGTCATGCACGCCTGCGGCCACGACACCCATGTCGCCAACCTGCTGGCGACCGCGACCGTGCTGTCGCGCCTTCGCGCCGACCTGCCCGGCACGGTGATGTTCATCTTCCAGCCCGCCGAGGAAGGCGCGCCCGAAGGCGAGGAGGGCGGTGCCGAACTGATGCTCAGGGAAGGCCTGTTCGCCGACCTCAAGCCCGAGGCGGTGATGGGCCTGCACGTCACCAGCAACCTCAACACCGGTCGCATCGGCTGGCGCGCCGGCCCGCTGATGGCGGCGGTGGATTCGTTCACCATCACGGTCAAGGGCGTGCAGACGCACGGTTCGCGCCCGTGGCAGGGCGTGGACCCGATCACTACCGCGGCGCAGATCATCACCGGCGTCAACACCATCGTCAGCCGCCAGCTGGACATCACCGACACGCCGGCGGTGGTCAGTTTCGGCGCGATCAAGGGTGGCATCCGCGAGAACATCATCCCCGACCAGGTGCAGATGATCGGCACCATCCGTACCTTCCAGCCCGAGCACCGGGTGCAGATCTTCGACCGCCTCAAGCGCACGGCGGAGAGCATCGCCGCCTCGCAGGGCGCGACCGCGACGGTGGACATCCAGGAAGGCTATCCGGTCACCGTCAACGAACAGCGCCTGACCGAGCGCATGCTGCCGACCCTGCGTCGCGTGGCGGGCGAGGCCAACGTGGTGCGCATCCCGCTGACCACCGGCGCCGAGGACTTCTCCTACTACGCGCAGGAGGTGCCCGGGCTGTTCGTGTTCGTCGGCGTCACCGACCCCGCGATCGACCCGCGCAAGGCGCCGACCAACCACTCGCCGTTGTTCCTGGTCGACGAGGCCGCGCTGCCGCTGGCGCTGGATGCGCTGGTGAGCCTGGCGGTGGATTACCTGCAGGATCGTTAGCCGGGCGCGTTCAGCCTGAATTCGGCGCAGACTGAATCCTGCACGAGCTGCCGTGACGCAAGAACGTGAACTAGAGAGGATATGAGATGAAGGCCGGGCACGATGCACCGTAGGTTCAACGAGCAAGCGCAACAGGCTTCAGGACCGAGTATAGATCTGCATTGCGGTTTTGTACCCGTGGCGCTTTCGCGGTCGATTGTTGAGCGCGGCGGCGATCTCATCGCAGCGCGCCTGGGTTAGACGGCTGA
>JAJTHZ010000118.1 GCA_021299185.1 Lysobacteraceae bacterium
GGCAGGCGAAAGCGCACCGCGACGACCCTGCCGGCCCCCAAACCCGCCGCCGGCCCCCCGAACCGCGCCGTACATGGTCCTTGCGCGACCTCCGGCTGCCCGGCAGGCTGCATGGAAAGGGCGGTTGAACTTCCTATACCCCCGCAACTACATCCGCGTGCGCGGCGGCTCGCCGACGAGCCCGCGCACGTTCGAGATCGTCCGCCCCAAGACCGACGCGGGCGAAGCGGCATGACGGACATGGCGCCGACGACTGGTGTGAGCGCAAGCAGCGAGGGGGACGGCTCGGCTGCCGGACCTGGGCCGGTTCGTCGTTTCGACTACGCGCTGCGGGCCCGGATCATGACGCTCGCCGCACATGACCATGCCCTTTCGCGGACCGAGATCGCCGTGCTGTCGAACATCCTCGCCCGGTCCGACGCCAACGGCGCCTCGCGTCCCGGCGCCGGCCGAATCGCGCAGGACATTGGTGCATCTGAGCGGCAGGTCCGCCGTTCCGTGGAGAAGCTACGTCGCCAAGGCTGGATCGACGTTCTGTCCGGCAAACGCGGCCGGGCAAACCTGTATCGGGTGCGCGCGGAGGGCACGCGCCAACAGGCACTCATGACACGGCTGGGCCCTGGGGTAATCCGTGTCACCCATGACACCCATGTCCTAGTACCCATGACACCCATGTCAGGGGGACCCATGACACCCACGTCACCCCAACTGATAGAAAGCAAACCAATAGGGGGAACTGGTACGGCCGCGCCGACCCGAACCCCCGCACTCGCGCAAGCGTTGATGGAAGCCTGGAACACGATCTTGACGGTGTGCCCGCCGATCAAGGGTTGGACACCGAAGCGGCAGCAACTCCTTCAGGCACTCATCGACTGCGAGACTGCGACGCCGGCGAGCATGCCGGAGCCAAAGCCGGGCGAATGGGGGTTCGAGCCGTCCGATCCGAGCTGGTGGGCTGACCTCTTCCGGCACATTGCGGACAACTGCCCCTTCCTGATGGGGCAGGTGCCTGGCACCGATGGGCGCGCACCGTTCGTCGTCACGGTCGACTGGATGCTCAAGCACGACAACCTGCTGAAGGTGTTCGAGGGCCAGTTCCAAGACGGAGCTGCAGCATGAGCCGCGCGACGTTGCCCCCGCACGCCACGGAGGCCGAGCAGGCCGTTCTCGGCGGCTTGATGCTCCGCCCCGAGCGATTCGCCGACGTGGACTGGCTCAGCGGCGCCGACTTCTACGATGGCCGCCACCGGCGTCTGTTCGAGCTGCTGCTGGCGATGGCCGCCGCGGGAACACCGATCGATGCCGTGACCGTCGCGGACCGTGTGGCCGGGACCGACGATGCGGCGCTGGGCAGCATCGCGGTGCAGTACGCGGCCAACACGCCAGGCGCCGCGAACATCGTCGCCTACGCCGAGATCGTCCTGGAGAGGAGCCGGTTGCGGCAGGTGATGGACGTAGGCGCTGCGATTGTCACCCAGGCCCGCGCGCCCACCGCGAGCGCACACGATGTGGTCGTCACTGCGGGGAACGCACTTGCTTCGCTGGGCATCGACCACCGCTCGGGTGGGCTCCGACCGATCAGCGAGGCGATCAAGCCGTGGTTCCAAGCGCTCGTCGCCCGAGACAAAGCCAAGAGCACCATCACAGGACTAGCGACGCCCTGGAATGCGGTCAACAACTACACGAACGGACTGCAACCCGGTGAGCTGTTCATCGTCGCCGCGCGACCGTCGATGGGCAAGTCGGTGCTCGGATTCCAGGTGGCGGTCCACGCCGCGGAGTGCGGTGTGCGCGCTGCGGTGTTCTCGCTCGAGATGCGAAAGGGTCAGTTCATTCAGCGCAGCGTCTCGGCGCTGGGACAGATCCCGCACGCCGCGCTGCGTGACCCGACCAAGATGGAGGACGAGTGGTGGCCGCGTGTCACTGATGCGACGACAACGCTTCATCGGCTGCCGATCGTCATGGATGACGCCGCGTCCCTGTCGGCCGCACAGATCGCGCAACGCGCGCGCCGCGAGCACCTTCGCGCGCCGCTGGGTCTCGTGGTCGTCGATCACCTCAACCTGATCCGCCTGCTTGGGCGCGACAAGGTGACCGAGCTTGGCGATGCCGCGCGAACACTCAAGGTGCTCGCCAAGGACCTGAATGTGCCGGTCTTGCTGCTGTGCCAACTGAATCGTGCCAGCGTCCACAGCCGAGCGCGTCCGACGCTGGCCGACCTGCGCGGCAGTGGCGAGATCGAAGAGATCGCGGACGCGGTGTTCTTCCTGCACCGCGAGGCTTACTACGACCCCCAGTCGTTCATGGGCGACTGCGCGGAGCTGTTGGTCGGGAAGGGCCGCGACATGCCGACTGGCGAAGTTCTGCACCTGCGCGCAGTGCTGCCCCAGATGCGCTTCGAAGACTGGTCCGACCCGATTCCGGTCGCCCAGATGGCGCCGACCACGCCGGCGCCTCGCGCCCGCTCAGGATTACAACGGACCCACAAGCCGAGCCCCTAGGAGATCAAGTGATGCCCTTCCGCCGCAGCACCACAGTGACCAGCGCCGCGCCAGTGTTCAACGCCGGGGCCGTACAGGTGCCTCCGCCCCCGCCGATCGAACCCGCCGGCAGCCCCGCCACGGCGCCCGCAGCGCCCGCTGGCGAGCCGATCGCCATCCAGCCCGACCAGAAGCCCGCCACCACGACTCAGCCGCTCCATGCGGCCCCCACGTCCGACAAGGAACCCACGATGACCACGACCCCCGCCCCAGCCGCGCCGCCCACGCCGCCCCCCGCCATCGCCGCCGTGTCGCCGCCCAAGCGCCGGTGGCTCTACAACCCGTCGAGCACCTACCTCGCCGCCTTCGACTGCGATGCGGTCGCCGATGACGGGCGTCCGACCAGCCGCTGGTTTGACCTCGCGCGCCGGGAGAACAGCCAGATCATCGAAGTTGACGACGCGACCGCACAGCGCGTGCTGGCGGGCGGCCACCTCGATCTCGCGGGCTGATTTGACCGGTCAACGAGATTCGCCGCGTGGCGCGACGTGAGCCTGGGCGTGACGGCCGATTTCATGAGCTTGCGCTAACCGCTGGCGCGCAATAGGCTCGGCCGGGGTGCGCGCGCGAGTTCCTACGAAGCGAGACAGTAGGGGCATTCGCGTTCACGCGGTCCCGGCTCCGTCGTTTTGCGCGCAGTGGCGGGTCGTCTGATGGGCTCCCTGGCTCACTGCCTGCGCAAGCATGAATCCCGGCTGCGGCCGGGCGATGCCGCATACGTCGAAGCACTCGCCGCCGAGCATGAGAAGCGCGGGTTGTCGCCCAGTGCGGCCGCGCAGGCGGCCGTCCTCGACGCGATGTGCGAGGAACTCGACACGTCACGCGACATCGTGCGGCAGATCGAGGCCAAGGGCGGTGTAGTGCCCGACGACTTCCGCGCCGCCGTCGATCAGCTCGCGCGCACAATCGCCAAGCTCGTCCTGCCGACGCAGCAGCTCGAGGTCCGGGTCGGCATGACGATGAAGGACCTTCGCCGGCGGCAAGGCTTCAGCGAGGCCTCGTTCTACCTGTGGCGGAGCAAGTTCGGCAACGTGAGCGTGTCGTAGCGGATTTGACACTCACGCATGTTTCACACTAGCGTCAGATCACTGGTGGTGAGCGCGGGGTGCGTACACCGGTGGAGAAGGCCGCCCGGGATGGGGGCCAGCATGGACAGTTGCGCAGTGGTGCGGGTGCCGCTGCAAGGGGAAGGGGTTGTGGCTACACATCGGATGCGTTGTTGGCCGCGTGGGCAGGGAATGCGTGACCAGCGTAAACGTTGGTTGACCCGTAGGTTCAACGAGCAAGCGCAACAGGCTTCAGGACCGAGTATAGATCTGCATTGCGGTTTTGTACCCGTGGCGCTTTCGCGGTCGATTGTTGAGCGCGGCGGCGATCTCATCGCAGCGCGCCTGGGTTAGACGGCTGA
>JAJTHZ010000140.1 GCA_021299185.1 Lysobacteraceae bacterium
CGGCCGGCGCGCCGTCCGCCATCGGCGCGCCGCGGACGTCCACCGCGCCGTTGTCGGTGGTCGCGCGCGCAGCCGTGGCGCGCCGCCCGGAAGCGCCGGCGGTCAGCCAGGACGTGATCCAGGACCTGGTCGAGATGATGGGCGGCGAGTTCACCGACCTCGTGCGCGTCTACCTCGAGGACACGCCGAAGAGCCTCGCCGCGCTGGAGCGCGCCGCGTCCGAAGGGGGTCTCGAAGGCCTGGTCGCCCCGGCGCATTCGCTGAAGTCGACCTCGGCCAACCTCGGCGCGCTGGCGCTGTCGGACATGGCCAAGGCGATCGAGCACGGCGCGCGGCAGGGCAAGCTGCCGAACGATCCGGTGGTGATGGTGGCCGAGGCGCAGGCGGAGTTCCGCCGCGTGTCGGAGGCCCTGCGCCTGATGCTCGGCAATCCCTGAGGCCCGGCGCCACGCGCCGGGCCCGGCGGCGGGATCAGTCGCCGATCTTGGTCTGCAGGTAGGGCGTCTCGCCCAGGCGCTCGATCAGCGCGAGCTGGGTCTCGATCCAGTCGATGTGTTCTTCCTCGGATTCGAGGATCGACTCGAACAGCTCGCGGCTGACGTAGTCGCCCACCGCTTCGCAGTGCGCGATGCCGGCCTTCAGGTCGGGCACGGCGAGCATCTCGAGCTGCAGGTCGCAGACCAGCGCTTCCTTCGGCGTCTCGCCGATCAGCAGCTTGCCGAGCGCCTGCAGGTTGGGCAGGCCGTCGAGGAAGAGGATGCGCTCGATCAGTCGATCGGCGTGCTTCATCTCGTCGATCGATTCCTTCTTCTCGTAGTCAGCCAGCTCCTTGAAGCCCCAGTTGGCGAACATCCGGGCGTGCAGGAAATACTGGTTGATGGCGGTCAGTTCGTTGTAGAGCACCTTGTTGAGGTGTTCGATGACCTTGGCGTCGCCGCGCATGCGTTCTCTCCGTGCGGAATGCGGAAGCGCGGGCACTATAGCCGCCGCCTCGGCGGCGCGGCGCAATGCGAATCGCTAGCGATCGGCGCTCAGGCCGCGGCGATGGCGCCGTGGAAACCGCGTGACGACGCCTGCGCTTCGTCGAGGATCTGCAGCGCCAGCGGACGACACGCGCCGCAGCAGGCGCCGACGCCGGTTTCGGCTGCCAGCGCGTCCATCGTGTCGATGCCGCGCGCGGCCGCTTCGCGGATCGCGCGATCGGTGACGGCGTTGCACAGGCACACGTACATGGCGCGTCCTCCAGCAGGCGCGGCCATTGAAGCGCGAATGAGAATGATTGTCAACCGTCTCCGGAGGCCGCCGGCGGCACCGGGGCCAGGCTCAGGCCGAGGTGGCGGACGGCCAGCGGCTCCAGCTGGCGCAGGGCGCGCTCGTACACCTTCCGCTTGAAGGCGACCACGTGCTGCGGCGGGTACCAGAAATCGACC
This sequence comes from Lysobacteraceae bacterium, assembly GCA_021299185.1. Lineage (GTDB taxonomy): Bacteria > Pseudomonadota > Gammaproteobacteria > Xanthomonadales > Ahniellaceae > UBA4656. Next base: position 1,431 of record JAJTHZ010000140.1, read on the forward strand.
CAGCGCCAGTGGTCGAACTCGGGGTGCGCGGTCGCGTCCAGCCGCACGTCGGTCTCGGAACCGACCAGGCGCAGCAGGAACCAGACCTGCTTCTGGCCGATGCACATGGGCTTTTCGTGGCGGCGCAGGTAGCGGTCGGGCAGGCGATAGCGCAGCCAGCCCGCCGTCGAGCCGAGGACCTCGACATGGTCGGCGACCAGGCCGGTTTCTTCCTGCAGCTCGCGGTACATGGCTTCCAGCGGCGTCTCGTCGCTGCGCATGCCGCCCTGCGGGAACTGCCAGCCGTCGCGGTTGATTCGCCGGCCCCAGAACAACTCGCCGCCCTGACGGGCGATGATGATGCCCACGTTGGGCCGGTAGCCATCGGGATCGATCACGATGCGCGGCACCGGAGGGTTTACCGGATTCTTCCACACGGCTCGCCGCGCCAGCAACCGCGCCGGCTTGACTTCGCCGGACCGCGCGGGAACAATCGCCGACCCTCGGGGCTACGTAGCTCAGCCGGTTAGAGCGCGGCACTCATAATGCTGAGGTCGGTGGTTCGAGCCCACCCGTAGCCACCATGCTCATCCACAAGGTGTTCCAGGTCGAGGCGGCGCACCGCCTGCCCAACGTGCCGCCGGGCCACAAGTGCGCCCGCCTGCACGGGCATTCGTTCCGGATCGAGGTGCACGTCGATGGCGCCCTCGATCCCACGCTCGGCTGGGTGATGGACTTCGCCGACATCAAGACGGCGTTCCAGCCGATCTTCGACCGCCTCGACCACCATTACCTCAACGACGTCGAGGGTCTGGAGAACCCGACCAGCGAGCGCCTGGCGGTGTGGATCTGGGATCGCCTCAAGCCGCGCCTGCCGGCGCTGGCGCGCATCGTGGTGCACGAAACCTGCACCAGCGGCTGCACCTACGAAGGGCGATGAACGCGCCCCGCCTGCGCCGCGCGATCGCGGGACTGCTGGGCATCCTGCTCGCGCCGTCGCTGCTCGCCGCGCCGGCCGGCACGCCGGCAGGACGCAGCCTGCACGGCGTGGACCTCGCGCCCTTCGTGCATGTCGAAGCCTGGGATGCGCACCTGCGCCTGGCCGGCGTGCAGGTTGTCGACCATCATTACCTGCCGTTCCAGGTGGTCGCGCTGTACGTCGGCGCCGAGGACCCCGATCCCGACCTCCTCAGCAGCGGACTGGTGCGCTGCCGGATCGAGATCCACTGGCGTGGCCCGGCGCTGGACGAAGCCGGTGCGGCCGCATGGTGGGAGGCGCGCTTCACGCGCGCGGTGCCCGACGCCGGCGCGCGGCGCCGGCTCGCCGACGGATTGGGTCGTTTCGTGCGCACGACCGGCGCGCCGCCGCGAGGTGCGGTCACGCGGCTCGATTACGATCCCGATGCCGGCCTCACCGTGGTGTCGGCCGGCGGGCCGCCCGCCCGCTTCACCGGGATGGAACTGGTGCGGGCCATCCTCGCGCTGTGGCTTTCGCCCGGCCCGGGGCGCGACGAACTGCTCGGCCGCACACCTGCTGCGGCGCAGTAGCCGAGGTTCGCAGCACCGTCGCTGCACGCTCCCAAGTTCTTGTCCCAACGGAAGATTCGACGCCGCCCCTGGAACTTGTTGCAGTGCACCAAAAAAGGCGCTAAGCTGCGTTCACAAATCCCGCACACCCCCTTGGAGGGCGCCGCCATGATCGAGCAGTTCAACAGCAAGCAGTTCGTCGCGCTGGGCAAGCAGTGGACCGATACCGCGTTCAAGGCCCACGGCCTCGCCATCGCCGGCTTCGAGCGCAGCATCGAGCTGCAGCTCAAGCACATCGAGGGCCAGGTCAACGCCGCGGTCGATTTCTTCAACGACGCCGTCGAGGCGCGTGACGTGGACAGCGCGCGTGCGCTGCTGCCGAAGACGGTCGCGCTGTTCAAGGACTCGGCCGAGAAGACCTACGCCACCTCGCAGGAACTGATGGGCCTCACCGTCAAGACCTCGGAAGCGATCGGCGACGTGCTCAAGGCCAGCTTCGAAGCCGCCAACGCGCCGGTGCTGAAGCCGGCCGCGCGCAAGGCCAAGTAAGCGATCGACTCGCGGACCCGGCGCGTCTCTCCCTCCCCGACGCGCCCGACACCGTGAAGGCCGGCAGGTGCAGTCCTGCCGGCCTTCTTTTTTTCCCGCGCCCGCAGGCGCTCAGGCGGCGAGCGCGCGGAACGCGTCGCGGGTGAGGTTCTCCGGCTCGCCCGCACCGACCACCACGTCGTCTTCGATACGGATGCCGCCGTAGGGCGCGAGCCGTCCGACCTTGGCCCAGTCGACCGCGCGCGCGTGCGCGCCCTCGCGCAGCGGGGCGAGCAGCAGGTCGATGAAATACAGGCCGGGCTCGATGGTCAACACGTTGCCTTCCTCCAGCACGCGGGTCAGCCGCAGATAGGGGTGGCCCGGGGGGCGTTCGATCGTGCCGCCGTCCTCGTCGCGCTGGAACCCGGCGACGTCGTGCACCTGCAGGCCGAGGTAGTGCCCGAGACCATGCGGGAAGAACGCGCGACTGAGGCCGGACTCGACGATCGACTCCGGCGCCATGCGCACGATGCCGTGCGCCGACAGCACGCCGGCCAGCGCGTGGTGCGCCTCGACGTGCAGGGCCGGATAGTCCTGGCCGGCCCGCACCTTCGCCACCAGCGCCATCTGCACCGCATTGACGGCGTGCAGCAGTTCGGTGAACTCCGCGCCGCCGTCGCCGTAGGTGCGCGTGATGTCCGCCGCATAGCCGTGGACCTGCGCCCCGGCGTCGATCAGCAGCGAGCGGTGCTCTGCCGGTGCCGTGCGGTCCTGGTGCTGGTAGTGCAGGGTGGCGCCGTGCTCGTTAAGCGCGACGATGTTGCCGTAGGGTAGTTCGATCTCACCCTGGCCCGCCGCCTCGCAGTACGCGCGATGGATCTCGTGCTCCGAGCGTCGCTCGCGGAACGCGGCGGCGGCGGCGCGATGCGCGCGCGCCGCGTGCAGGCTGGCCATCCGCAGGCACTCGACCTCGTACGGCGTCTTGCGCGTGCGCGCGAGGTGCAGGCTGGCGAGCACCTTCGGCGGATTGCTCGGCACCACGCCGTCCAGCGCGGCGCCGGGCTCGCCGATGATCGCCGCGCGCGAGAGGTCCGAAGGCAGGTGGGCGCGTGCCTCGGCCGGCGCCCCGATCACGCGCAGGTCGAAGTGCTCGACCCAGTAGCCCGCGGGCGGCGCCGGCGGCAGGTGCCAGTAGTCGGCGGGCTGGTGGTAGCACAGCACGGGCCTGCGGCCGGGCGTGAAGGCGATCCAGCTGTGCGGGTGCGCGACCAGCGGCACCCAGGCCTTGAAGTGCGGATTGGTGCGGAACGGGTAGTGGTTGTCGTCGAGGAAGGCATACAGCTCGGTCCCGGCGGCGACCAGCAGGTGGTCGAAGCCGCCGCGGGCCAGCGCGCGCTCGGCGCGCGCGACCACGGTGGCGAGGTGCTGCGGGTAGAGCGCGGCGAGGCGGTCGGTCACGTGGGGGTTTCCGGGCGCGGGCGGGATCGCGATTCTGCCGCAGGCGCGCGCGCGCCGCATCGCCGCGTCAGCAAGCGGGCCCGCCGGGCAGCAGGGTGCGCCGCGCCGGCTCGCGCAGCAGGTGCAGCCGCGCGCGCAGGCCCTCGCTGAGCAGCAGTTCGTCGTCGTCGGTCAGCAGCAGCACGCAGCCGAGGCGCATCGATGCCGCCAGTGCGGCCGCCTCGTCGCGCCCGGCGACCATCAGCGCGGTGGCGCCGGCATCCGCGCGCGGCAGGTCGGCGGACAGCACCGCGCTGGCCGCGCTGCCGGACACCGGCTGGCCGCTGCGCGGATCGACCACGTGCGGTCGGCGACGGTCGGGATCGTCGCGGAACTTGGCGTAGGACCCCGATGCGAACAGGCCCTCGCCGTCGTGCAACGCAACCCAGCCCAGCACGCCGCCGCGCGGGTCGCGCAGCGCCACCCGCCAGGGGCGCCCGCCCGCGTCGCCGAGCGCGGCGACGTCGCCGCCGAGGTCGAGCAGCGCGTGGCGCACGCCGCGCGTTCGCAGCAGCGCCAGCGCATCGCGCGCGGCCACGCCTTCGGCCACCGCGTTGAAGTCGAGCCGGAGGCCGCCATCGGCGCTTTCGATCCGCAGGCCCGCGAGGCGCAGCGATGCGAAGTGCGGGCGCATCCGCGGCCAGCGCTCGACCCACGCCGCGTCGACCGGCGTGCGCGCCGGCCATTCGCTGGTGTGGAATCCCCACGCGGCGACGAGCGCGCCGGCGGCCGGGTCGAAGCGGCCGCCGGAATCGGCGACCAGCGGGCGCGACGTCTCGATCAGGTCGACGATCGACGGCAGCGTCTGGTGCGGCGCGCCGGCGGCGAGCGCGGCGTTGAGGCGGGTCAGCGCAGAGTCCCGCCACGGGTGCCATTCGGCGTCGCGCGCGGCGAACAGGCGCTCGACGTCGTCGGCGGCCGGCGCCGACGCGCCCTCGCCGCGCAGGGTGAGTTCGGCGGTGGTGCCGAAGACCAGGAACTCGCGTTCGACGGGCGGCGGCCCGCCGCAGCCGGCGAGCGCCAGCGCGAGGATGGCCGCGTGCGCGGCCCGCCCCACGCTCAGCGCGCGCCCTCGATCCAGGCCTTCAGCAGCCCCTGGTCGCGCGGCGCGATGTCGATGATGCGGAAGCCGGCCCAGTACTGGCCCGGCGCCGCCGCCGGCTCGGTCCACTGCTCGTGCAGGCCGACCTCGATCGGGGTGGGGCGTCCGTGCTTGTCGGGCAGGTGGAACACCACCTGGAACAGGGCGTCGTCCTTCACCGGGGCGTTGGCGATCATCATCATGCCGTCTCCCGACAGGTTGCCGACGCGGCCCATCACCACGCCGGTCATGGCGTTGGTGACCTGCACCACGCCGTCGACGTACTTGCGCCGCGAGCGGCGCTGCTCGGCCGATCCGGCGTTCATGTCGGCGCCGGCGCCGTGGTGGGCAGCTTGCCCGCGAACTGCTTGAGCGTGCTCATGATCGCATTCCAGGCGCGGTCGATCAGGGTGTCTTTCTGCGCCTCGACCACCGAAGCCTGGCCGCGCACGATCTCGCGCGCGAGCTGCTCCAGCGTCTTCTCGTCGGCGCGCACGCCGCGCTGGTTCACGAACAGGCAGCGGCCGGTCATGGTCGAGAACCACGACAGCTTGCGGCGCACGGAGTCGCCCTGCTGGTTGGTCTTGAACTCGAACCAGGTGCCGAAGGGCACCGTGCGCAGGCGTTCGAGCACGCGCTGTTCCTCCGCATTGAGCGGCGCCGCCTCGACCGGCTTGGCGCCCGCCTTCGACGGTTCGGCCTCGGCGTCGGCACCCAGGCGCGAGCGCGACTTCAGCTTGATCGCGAGTTCCGTGAGGGTGGCCGGTTCCTCGTCGTTGGCCGCCTTTTCCTCGCCGCCGAACAGGCGGTTGACCACCGCGCCGATGTCGTCGCCGTGGTAACCGACCTGGGCCAGCCCCGATTCGACCTCCTGCTTGAGCGCGACCACCGCGGCGTCGCCTTCCTTCGGCACGTTGCCGTCGAGCGCGACCAGCAAGCGGTCGGCGATCTCCAGGCGCTTGCGGTAGGCGTCGCTGCGCTCGCCCTGGCGCAGGATGGTCAGCGCCAGAACGTCGGTCCAGGCCTGCTCGAGCAGGGTGCGGATCAGCGGCGGGACCTTGCGGTCGGCGATCCGCTCGGCGATCGCCTTGGTCGCCGCGGCGCGCGCCATCTCCAGGCGCTCGCGACCCTTGGCGGCGTCGACGTGGCGGCGCTCGGCGACCTCGGACTTGCGGGTCAGCGTGCCGAGGTGCTTGCTGAGGTCGGTCAGCAGTTCGTCGAAGACGCCGAGGTCGCCGTCGTACTCGGTGGTGACGCGATCCACCACCAGCTGCATCTTCTCGACCAGCTGGCGGTCGTCACCCTCGTCGTCGAACCAGAACAGGCCGGCCTCGGCGATCGAGTTCAGCAGCTGGCGCGCGGGATGCGAGCGGCGGGTGAAAAAGCTCTTGTCCTTGAGCGCCACGCGCAGCAGCGGCACCTGCAGCCGCGACATGAAGTCCTGCACCGGCCCGGTCGGCTTGGCATCCTTGGTCAGATGGTCGAACAGCATCCCGACCAGGTCGATGGTGTCGTTGTCGACATCCTCGAGCTGCGGGGTCTTGTTCTCCGGCGCCAGCTGCCGCAACTGGTTGAGCAGGTCCTGCTTGACGTGCGCGATGCTGCGCGGCACGACCTTGCCGCCGGCGCGGATCGGCGCCACCGGCTTGGACTGCAGGGCGCCGAGCACCGACTGCACGTCGTCGGTGCGCACCGCGTGCGACTGTTCCGGTGGCAGGCGCGGCGACATGCCGAGCGCGTGGCGGCGCCCGGCCATCAGGTCGCGCATCGTCTCGAACAGCTCAACGTCGCGGGCGTCCTGGCCGTAGTCGACCGGCGGCGCGCTGCCGCTCGCCGCCGCCGGCCAGCCCGTCATCGGATTGGAGAACCCGGCCGCGCCCGGGATGTCCGACATGTCGGGCATCGGCATCACCGCCGGCCCCGAGGCGCCGAAGCCGAGCCCGCGTCCGGCCGGCGTGCCGGCCGCGCTGAGCGGCGGCGCCGCGGGCTGCATGCCGGGCGAAGGGCGTGCCGGATCACCCGGACGTCGCGGTCCTGCGGCAGCACCGGGCATGCCGGCCATGCCGGGTGGCGCCCAGCCCCCGCCGGGCATCGGAGCACCCGGCGGGGCGCCGGGTGGCGTATCGGGTGTCGTCGCGCCGGGTGCACCGCCACCGGCGCCCGCGGCCGCCCCGCGCTTGCCGCGCGGCGGCAGCAGGGCGAGGTGCGGCAGCACGCGCTGCTCCACGCAGACCTGGTTCACCGCCTCGAACAGACGCGTCAGCACCGGCCCGCAGGCGCGGTCGAAGGCGCGGTACAGCACGACGCGGAATTCGAGCGCGATGTCGAAGCAGGCGTAGGCTTCGCGCACGCACTCGCAGATGCGGTGCGGCCCGACCGGCAGCTCGTCGGGCTCGAAGGCCTTGCTGCCGGCCAGCACGCCGAAGCGCTGGCCGAGCGCGAACAGCAGGGCGCTGTTGCGGATCTCGCACTTGCTGGCGATCTCCTGCAGGGCGAGCGATTCCTCGAGTTCCGCCTCGTCGACCAGGCCGAGTTCGCCCTTGGCCTGGTCGCGGCTCAGGCGCGAGAAGTTCGGCGAGGCATGCGCCTTGTCGATCGTCGCGAGCGCGGCCTCGAGGCGGACCACGAAGCGCGGCGCCGCGTCCGAGCGCCCGCGGCGGATCTCGCGCAGGGCTTCGAAGCAGCGGTTCTGCTGGTCGTTGGAGCGCGCCTGTTCCGCCTGCTTGAACAGCTGCTGCTCGGCCTCGGTCAGCGCCGCGCCGAGGCACTGTTCGAGGATCGCGCTGGCGGCGGACAGGACCTGTTCGAGCACCGCACGCGGACGCGGCGGCAGCCCCACCTGGCGCAGGCTCGGCAAGTCGTTGTCCGACGGTCGGCGGATCCGACCCGAACCTTGGTTTTCCATGCGTGGCGCTGGCCCTTGTCGCCTCGCGGGATTGTAGCCACGGGCTTCCGGCAAAGGCCAGCCGGCGCCGGGTGCTTGCAAGAAAGCTCACATTCGGTGGCGGCTTTCCGGCGCGTGCCGGCGTCGCGGCCGGCCACTGCGGGCGCCCGCGTCGTGCGGGGGCGGCGCCGTGCTCAGCGCGGCGGTGGCGCGCGGTTGATCGCCTGCACCGCCCACCGCCTTCCCTGCCGTTCGAGCACGGTGAGGTGCAGCAGGTCGCAGGGCAGGCGGAAGGCATGCCGTGCCGGCAGGCCCAGCGCATCGACCAGCACCGCGCGGATCGGGCCCGCGTGGGCCACCACCAGCACGCAGGCGCCGGCCTCGAATCCTTCCAGCAGCCCGGCCAGCGCTTCGCGCGTGCGGCGGCGCAGGGCGAGGAAACTCTCCCCGCCCGGCGGGCCGCGCCGCGTCCAGTGCCGGCCCCAGGCCTGCAGTGCGGGCCGGGGCAGTGCATCGAACGCGCGATCCTCCCAGGCCCCGAAGTGCAGTTCCCGCCAGCGCGGATCAGGCCTCGGCGCCAGGCCGAACCGCATGGCGAGCGGGGCGGCGGTCTCGCGGGCCCGGACCAGGTCGCTGCACACGATGCGCGCGGGGACCGGCGCATCCCAGGCCTGCGCCAGCGCGGCCGCGGCCGCACGGCCGTCGGCCGACAGCGGGGCATCGGTGTGCCCGAGCGCGATCCCGCCCGGACGGTCGACGGCCGCGTGGCGCAGCAGCAGGATGCGGCTCATGCGTGCGCGGCGAACGCCACCGCGACCAGCAGGATCGCGATCTCGACCACCTGGTTGGCCGCGCCGAGGCAATCGCCGGTGATGCCGCCGATGCGCGCGGCGAACAGCCGGCCGCAACCGACGATCACGAGTGCCGACGCGATCGCTGCGAGCGCCGGCGCGATCGGGCCGCCGGCGATCACCCAGGCCAGCAGCGCCGCGGCGGTCACCGCGCCGCCCACCGTCGCTTCCACCGCGCCGATGCCGTCGGCGATCGGCTTGTTCGGCGCGCCTTCGCGCACGTAGGGCAGCGCGCGCGCGAGCAGCAGCGAGGAGAAGCGGGCACCCGCGTGCGCGGCCGGCAGCACCCACGCCGCGATCGACGGACCGAGCACCACCAGCGCCTGCCAGCGCAGCGCCAGCGAGAGCACGAGCGCGATGCCACCGAAGGTGCCGATCCGCGAATCGCGCATGATCTCCAGCCGCCGCTCCTTCGTGTAGCCGCCGAACAGCCCGTCAGCGGCATCGGCCAGGCCGTCCTCGTGGAAGGCGCCGGTCAGCGCGACGGTGGCCGCGAGCGCGAGCAGGGCGGCCAGTGTCGTCGGCAGCAGCAGCGAGGCGCCGGCGTAGACCGCCGCACCGCAGGCGCCGACCAGCACGCCGACCAGCGGGAACCAGCGTGCGCTGCGCGCGAGTTCCGCCGGCTCTCCCGATGCCCAGCGCGCGATCCAGGGCGCGCGCGTGAGGAAGGTCGCCGCGGTGGCGAAGCGCATCCATTCGCGGCGCAGCAGGGCGCTCACCGGCGGTCGCTCACGCCGGCGTCGTCGAAGCTGGCCATGTCGCGCAGCACGGCGGCCGCGGCGCGCAGCAGCGGCACGGCGAGCATCGCACCGGTGCCCTCGCCGAGCCGGAGGTCGGCCTCCAGCAGCGGCTCGGCCGCCAGTTCCGCCAGCACGACGCGGTGCCCGTGCTCCGCGGAACGGTGGGTGAACACCAGCCGCTCGCGGCACGGCGGATCGATGCGCACCGCGCACAGCGCCGCCACCCCGGCGATGAAGCCGTCGACCAGCACGGTCTGGCCGCGCGCCGCGGCGAACAGCGCGGCGCCGGTCATCGCCGCGATCTCGAAGCCGCCCAGTTCGGCCAGCAGTTCGCGGGCCGTGCGGCCCACGCCGACGCGCGCCACGGCCTCGGCCACCAGCGCCACCTTGCGTGCCAGCGCCGGCCCCTCGACGCCGCTGCCGGCGCCGGTGCATTCGGCCGCCGGGCGCCCGCTCAGTGCAGCCAGCAGCGCCGCCGCGGCGGTGCTGTTGCCGATCCCGATCTCGCCCAGCACGATCGCATCGTGGGTCGACGCGCGCGCCGCGGCGGCCGCGCCCGCGGCCAGCGCGGCCGAGCACTGCGAGGCGTCCATCGCCGGCCCATGGCGCAGGTTGGCTGTGCCGCGCGCCACCCGCGCGTCGACCACGCCGTCCCAGTGGCGGTCGGCGTCGACGCCGACGTCGATCACCTCCAGCTCGATGCCGGTCGCGCGCGCCAGCACGCCGGCGGCGGCGCGGCCGCCGGCCAGCGTGGCCATCATCTGCCGCGTCACCTCGCGCGGGTAGGCCGACACGCCGTCGTGCGCCACGCCGTGATCGGCGGCGAACACCAGCGCCCGCACGCGCGACAGACGCGGTGCGAGCGTGCGTTGCGCCACTGCCAGCGCGACCGCCGCACCTTCCAGCCGGCCCAGCGCGCCGCGCGGCATGGTCTTGCGCGCGAGTTCCGCGCGCGCCGCCGCCGCCCAGTCGATCGCGGCTTCGGTCACGGCTGCGCCCAGTCGATGGTCAGGCGCCACGCGCGTGCCGGCGTGGCGAAGCCGCGGGCGAGTTCGTACTCGCGGTCGAGCGCGTTGTCGAGCCGCGCGCCGATCCGCCAGCCGCCGCCCAGCTCGCGCGCCAGTCGCAGGTCGAGCAGCGCGTAGGCGTCGAGGTCGCCGCCGAAATCGCGCCGCGACGAGGCGTACTGCAGGCCGGCGCCGGCCGACCAGGCGCCGAAGGTGCGCTCGGCGCCGAACGCGGCCTTGCGCGCGGGCCGGCGCAGCAGGTCGAGGTCGGTGGTCTCGTCGCGCGGGTCCTGCCAGGTGGCGGACGCATCGAGGCGCCAGTCCGCGGCGCGCCATTCCCAGGCCAGTTCGACGCCGTCGAGCGCAGCGCGCGCGACGTTCACCGCCTGGAAGGTCTCGCCGCCCTGGAACGCGATCAGGTCGCGCACGCGGGTGCGGAAGGCGCGCGCGCCGAGGCGATGCGCGCCGAAGCCGAGGTCGATCCCCGCCTCGACGCTGCGCGAGCGTTCCGGGTCGAGGGCCGGGTTGCCGGCGAAGAAACCGCCGAAACCCGGCGAGTAGAGCTCGTTGAGGTTCGGCGCGCGGAATCCTTCGCCCCAGGAGGCGAAGATCCGCACCGACTCGGACGCGCGCCAGCCGAGCGCGGCCTGGCCGGTGCCGGCGCCGCCGAACGAGGAATCGTCGTCGTGGCGCGTGGCGACCTGCCAGTCGAGCGCGCCCGCGGCGCCCTGCGCGCTGGCGAAGAACCCGAGGTTGCGCCGCGACACGCAGTAGGTGCAGGTGGCGCCGCCGTCGCCGGTCGCGAGCGACTCGCCGCGCTCGCGCTGCCAGTTCAGGCCGGCGACCAGGCTGGCCGCGCTGCCGAGGTCGCGGTCGAAGGTCCAGTCGAGGCTGCTGCGGCGGGTGAGGAATTCGCTCTCGAACACCGGCGTGGCCAGCGATTCGCGGTGGAAGCCGAGCACCGCGCGCTGCCGCCAGCCAGCGCCGATCGCACCTTCCACGTCAAGCGCGCCGGAGGTGGCCTCGTTGTCGGACACGCCCTGGTCGAAGTCGATGTCGGCGCGGGTGGCGAGCACCCGCGCGCCGATCCGCTGCGCGCCCAGTTCGGCGTGGCCGCGCAGCAGCAGGTTGCGGTTGCGGTAGCCGTCGTCGTCCGGGTCGAAGCCGAAGGCGCCCGGCAGGCGGGCGGAGAAACCGTCGAGGTCGGCCACGCCGGCGCCGATGCCGAAGCCGGCGCGCTCGTCGCCGCCCTGCCACTGCACGTTGCCTTCCAGCCGGCCCCAGCGGCCGGCCGAGAACTGCGCCGCGGCGCCCGCGGCGCGGCGGGTGAACACCTGGATCACGCCGCCGATCGCGTCCGAGCCGTACCACGCCGCGCGCGGGCCGCGCACGATCTCGATGCGCTCGACCTGGCCCAGCGGCAGGTGCTCCAGCGCCGCCGCGCCGGTGTTGGCCGAGGCGATGCGCACGCCGTCGACCAGCACCAGGGTCTGGTTGCTGTTGCTGCCGCGCAGGAACAGGCTGGTCGACTGGCCTTCGCCGCCGGTGCGCGCGAGGTCCACGCCCGGCAGGCCGCGCAGCAGGGTGAGCAGGTCCGGTGCCTGGCTGCGCGCGATGTCCTCGCGCGTGATCACGCTGACCGTGGCCAGCGTGTCGTCGACCGTCTGCGCGCGACGGGTGGCGGTGACCACGATCTCGGGTTGCAGGGTCGTCTGCGCGGACGACGGGAAGGCGGCGGTGAGGGCCGCGACGAGCAGGAAGGAACGCATGGATGGAAGGACTCCGTTCGACGCACACCCGCGGGGCATTGCCGGCGGACGGCGGGACGGGAGCGGCGGAAGGTCGGGCGCGCGCATCGCGGCGGGCGGGGACGACCCATCCGCCGCTGCCCACCGCAGCGCGAACCGGCCCACGCCGCGGCGGGAGGCTGCGGCGCGGTCGGCAGGCCGGTCTCCGGACTCGTCGGTGGCACCCTGGGGTGCCGCGTCTCCCGCCTTCCCACGCTCGCGCGCAGTGGCTTCCTGGGGGACGCATCGCCGACTCACCGTTGCGGGGGCAGTGCCGGATTCCCACCGGCTTCCCGTTTCACCCGCGCCGCATCGCGACGCAGGCACCTTCCGATGGCCGGACTCTAGGGCGCCCGGCTGCCTGCACGCAACGTTGACAAGCGGCCGCGCCCACGCGCCCCCGCACCACGCCTCGCGCCCGGGTCAATCCTGCTCGCGGCGGGTGCGCACCTCGCCGAGCGTCTCGTCGTCCTCGACCCGCACCGAGACCACGATCGGCCGGCAGCACACGGCGCAATCCTCGGTGTAGCTGGTGTCGCCCTCCGACAGGTCGATGCGGCTGTCGAACGACTCGCCGCAGTACGGGCAGTGCAGGCTGACCCATTCGGTGCTCATGGCAGGAACGATCCGATCACGTCGTTGAGGAAGCGCTGGCCGAGCGCCGTGGCGCGCACGCGGCCGTCGGTGGATTCCAGCCAGCCGCGCGCGAACGCCGCGTCGAGTGCCGGCTGGAAGGCCGCGACCGGCAGCCCGGTGCGCGCCTCGGCGTCGCCCGCGGGATAGCCGTCCACCAGGCGCAGCGCGTTGAGCATGAACTCGAACGGCAGTTGCGCGGGCTCCACCGCGTCGCGCGTGCCGAAATCCCCGCCGGTCGCCGCGCGCTCCAGATAGGAGCGTGGCAGCATCACCTTGCGCGTGCGCAGCACCGTGCCGTCGGCGAGCGTCAGCTTGCCGTGCGCGCCGGCGCCGATGCCGAGGTAGTCGGCGAACGACCAGTAGGCGAGGTTGTGGCGGCAGCGCGCGCCATCGCGGGCATAGGCGGATACCTCGTACTGGGCGTAGCCGGCGTCGGCCAGCGCCGCCTGGCAGGCCTCCTGCATCGCCCAGGCGTCGTCGTCGTCGGGCAGCGCGGGCGGCCGGGCCGCGAACAGCGTGTTCGGCTCCAGCGTCAACTGGTAGTGCGATACGTGCGCGGGCGACAGCGCCACCGCCTCGGCGACGTCGCGCAGCGCGCCGTCGAGGTCCTGCAGCGGCAGCGCGTACATCAGGTCGATGTTGAGGTTCGCAAGGCTAGCATCCTGCGCCTCGCGCACCGCGCGCCGCGCCTCCTCCGCGCCGTGGATGCGCCCGATGCGGCGCAGCGCCGTGTCATCGAACGACTGCACGCCGAACGAGACCCGGTTCACCCCGGCCGCGCGATAGCCCTCGAAGCGCCCGTGCTCGATGGTGCCGGGGTTGGCCTCCATCGTGACCTCCACGCCGGCGGCGAAAGGCACCAGGCGATCGGCATCCGCCAGCAGTCGCGCGATCGCATCGGGCGCGAACAGGCTCGGCGTGCCGCCGCCGATGAACACCGTGTCGATCCGCCGCCCGGCCGCGAACCCCGCATCGGCGGCGAGATCCGCGCGCAGCGCCGCC
>JAJTHZ010000211.1 GCA_021299185.1 Lysobacteraceae bacterium
CGACCAGCTTCGCGTCTCTGCAGCATCCACGCTGGCAAGATTGCCGTTACTGTCGTAGGAGAAGACCGTCCGGATCCCATCTGGGGACACCATGGCCGACGGACGATCGGACGCGCCGCGTTCGATCGTGGTGCGATTGTTGAAAGCATCGACGATTGCTGTGACATAGCCGCGCGGGTTGTATTCAAAGCGTCGGATCAACCCGCCAGTGTCGGAGCGGCGGGTTTCCAAGTGCCTTCCTTGGCGGTTGAACACGTAGTACTCACTCCCCGTGCGGCTGGGAATCAGGTACTGTTGCGGATCGGCATCTAGCCTGCCGAAGCTGGTGTAGGCGCTATTGACAATGGTAGACAGCGTTGCGGGAGATGACTGGCCTTGCGACGCGATCATCAGCACACTGCCGTCGGGAAGCGCAGTCATTCCAGTGGCCTGAACCTGCACGCTGCGCGCGATTCCCCCGGCCGCAGGGACATCAGACAGGGAAAGAGTACCTCCGCCCGCAAGCGTCGAAAGTCGACCATCCGGCCGAATCTCTCGCAGCGTTGCTGTGTTCTGGTCAAACAGCAGTACGCGCCCCGCCGCGTCCAACTGAAGCGCCCCAATGGTTCCCGCACCGGAGCCACGCGCGAGCCCGCCGTCAGGCGTCGAGTCGGACGTTCCATTGCCGAGGATTTTTTCGGCGATTCCGCGCGGCGTAATCCTCCAGATGACATGGGGTTCGCTGACGAGAATGTTGCCGCCGGCGTCAACTGCAAGCCCATTGACCGAGAAAATCGACAGCTCCTCTGCTGGCGTGCCATCGTCCGTGCGGGAACCCCCTCCCGCCAACACGGTCACTTGTCGGTCACGCCAAACGGATCCGATCCAGTCGCTGGCTTCACTGCCTGCGCTTTGCGCGCAAACGAAGAAGATCCGGCCCTCACGACCGGCGATCTGCGATATCGATGCGCAATCTCTTGGTAGCAGCTCCCGATTTGCGACCACCTCTGCGACGTTTCGCGCGCTTGCCAGAAACACCCGGTCGCCATCGCTGAAAACTGCGCGGCCCTGCAGGTCGACGCTGATGCTTCGAATGACTGGCTCACCAGAGCCACATCGTGCGCCAACCTGCAGATCACACGCATTGACCCACAGTTCCGTATTTCCACCGGGCGCCATCCGGTACAGCCCATCGGACGATCCGGCGCCTGGGGTGGCGTCGGGCGCATCGCCAATAATGAACAGTCCGCCGTCCGGAGCTGCAGCGACGAGTGTGGCGCCCCTCAACGCGCCGGTGCCCCCGGGTAGTGGAACAGCTTGCGACCGAAGCGTGCTCACCTCTGCGCGCGAGTCGAGGGACGTGCGGAAGGCGCCGCCGGTACCCGCGTAGATCTTCAGGGCTGCCGGATCGAATACGTGATGGCCACTGAGCGTCCAACCGCCGAACCCTTGACCACGTGCATCCCAGGAACCAGCGCGGCGCGGACCGGACCCCGCCGTCACGACCGCCAGGGCTGAACCAGTGATGCGCGTAATGTCGTAAGTGCCAATTGAAGGGTCACGCGAGAACACCAGTCCGCTGATGCTGCCGAACTGCGCCCAAGTGCGAGCAAATTCCGAGTTGGTTGCAGCGAGCCTCAGCGGGTAGGCGTACGTTAACGTTGCACTACCGACACTGGGTGAGGGCCAATCGCGCCCGTAGGCATCGTTGCGCGGCACATCGACGGTTACCACCATGTTGGGCGATAGCCCGGACCTAGGGTACTCGCGAGCAATCCGGTGACCCAAGGTCTCGATCTCGAGGCGCACGGCCACGAGTGACGGCGGAATCGATGCACTTGTGACCCGTACTCGAACCCCTGCTAGGCGATCCTGGCGTCCGGGGACCTTTGAGGAGTCGTATACCAAGGCCATTCCGGTACCCGGAACAGAGATTGCTTTGCGCAAGCTGCCGCTTTCGCAGTTGATGACACTCCCGCAATCCGTTTCTTCTTCGGTGTCTTGGCTGTCCGACTCGTCGGGCTCCGAACCATCAGGATCGTCGTCGCCGTCCGCGCATGCACCGCCGCCAGGGCAGGGACCATCGGATGGTTCGTCCGGAGTTGGTGGCTCGTCCGGCGGCGGTTCATCGTCCGGGCCGGGAACGTGGGGTACATTGCAATCCCATGGCGTGAAATGGCGCACCGAGAATCGCCAGAGCTGTGCTCCGACCGCGTACAACTGCGCCACACGCTGGCGTTCAGCGAAACCAATTCCCAACGCCATGTAGTCGGCTTCGGTGGCAGCGGTTCCGGACCCATTGAGGTCGAGTTCAGCGAGGCCGCCGGACACCGCGAGCACACGTACGACGCGCCCATTGTCTTCGGGCAGCCATTGAGCAAGCCGGAAGTCGTAGCTACCGACCGGGATCGTCATGCCGACGGCAGCGTCCAGATAGTTTTCGAAGTACACGGCAACTGGAGCCGAAAATTCGACCGATTGCGCACCGGCAGCAATCGCCTCGTCGGCGGACAGCTCTACGGCGTAGGTGTAGCCGCTGCTGGACGGCAAGGCAGCGGGCATTCGTTGGCGCCCAGAAGGTCCCACCGTGTACTCAGTCGCGCGGATTCGCAGGGATGAAGCCGATTCGCGCCGACCATCCGCAAATACCAACGCAGCGGAAACGCCGGCCGGAAAGATCAGCGTGGCTTGCCGGGATCCCTCGATATCCGTTTGGACACTGCCTCGGGCGATTTGCTGAGGCGCGGCCGGACCGGTGGTCACCGTAGTAACTTGCTGGTCGAGAGCCGCCAGTACCGTTTCACGGGCCCAAACCCAGTCCTGCCACCGGGTGTCCAGCGTTCGTTGGGCACGCAAGAAACCGGGCTTGCGGTAGTCGACCGTCATTGCGCCGCCAGCGTTTACGGCGAGGTCGAACATGCCGTCGGCACGGGTGTACGTATAGCCCAGTTCGGGATGGTCCAGCACACGGACTAAGACACCTGGCAGCGGCAGGCCGGAACTGTCCTTGACCAGACCGCGGACCACGCCTGCGCGGTAGCGCTCGATAGCGCCGGGTGCGACACCGCGTTGAATCGGGTTGGGAAGCCGATAGATGAACTCCGTGGCGTCAGCAACATTCGCCGGAACAGTCGGATCTAGCGGCGGCGCAACCACTGACGGGTCTGGTGGCACGAAGTCGATGATGCAGCGCGCGTCAAGAAGCCCGTCACCGTCGAGATCGGAGGCATCGGGTGCGCAAATGACTGAAGTCTCGCCGGGCTCGAACCCGCTTCGCAGGATGAGGTCGACTTGGCCCTTTGGGGCGACGATTGCGCGGCGCGTTGGCTGGCCATCCAAGACGTTGGAGAGCGCTACACCGGTCGCCCCGGACAAGATGGCGAGCAGCGCCGCGACGCCGAACCATGACCGCCGAGTAACGAACCGATTCAGGCCAAGGCCTGCAGCTTGGAGGCGATTCATTTTGAATCCTCGGGCGGCAGCAGGGCTAGCGCCGGCAAGCTAAGGATCGACTGGACTATCGACGTGCGTGGCCCGCATACCACGCGTGTCCGATGGGCTTCACAGCCGGCAGGCTCGGTGCGCGTGCGACCAGTTGGGGGACGTGCGCTTCGATCAACCAAGATGCTCATTGCGACGATCCATGTGCAATAGACGCTGGACGACACCAACCCGGTCAGACACTACGCTTCGCACGGGAACAGCGCAAGGGCGTGTCGCTGGCAGGCCGGGATGGCAAGGAAGTGCGGGGCGGCTACGAGGCGGAGCGCGGTCTGCGCATTAGTTGTCCGAACGGGCCGCAACACAATCGCGCAATGGCCGAGCCTCGCCCTCCTGGACGACCTCGCCGCGCCGGACTTCCACGACGCCGTCTCGCATTGCGTTTGCCGTTTTCCGCCACGCGGGTTGCACGAAACGTCCGGTCGCAACGTCGAGAACCGCAAGCCGCAGGTTGACGGCGGGTTGTTCGATCCGGCTGCCGTTTTCACCGCGTGAGGCGACAGCTGCGCCCTCACGATCCCAGCCTCCTATGCGCAGTTGCAAGTCGGTCCCTTGGCAGCTGCGACTTGGCGATTGGGCAAAATCGCCCCAAGCCAGGGCCTACTCACATTGGCGCGGTGGACGGCGTGCAGCAGTTCGGCAGCGAATGCCTGCCCGACGGCAGCCCCATGGCCGAAGACCCGCATTACCTCGCGCGCTTCGCCACCGAGCGCACGGTGACGGTGAACACCACGGCGGCGGGCGGCAATGCGATCTTGTTGACGCTGGGGTCGAGCACTGCAACCACCGGGACGGCCCGCAGCCGCGACTCGACCGCCGACTCGAAGCGTGGGCGCGGCAGGCTGGCCAAGGTTTGAAACTCGGAACCCATGGTTCCGATTTTCTTTCCTTCGTGGCGTTGGGTCAAGCGCTGATTGACGCTTGCACGCCCCAGATTGCACGCCTCAGACTCGTTAAGCTGTTGCACGCCCAGTCACGGTTGTTCGGGCCAATTGCGCGTCCGGGCAGCGAACTGCGTTTTTCCGGATACCTGCCGGAGAACATCATGCGCACTACCCGCCTTGCCGCTGGACTGCTGCTCGCCCTCGCCGCCGCGCCCGCCGCCGCGGCCACCCTGTTCGGCCGCCTGACGCCGCCGGCCCCGGCCACCGAGGCCAACGGTCTGTCGACCGCCGTCGAGGTGTCGGGCGACGGGCGCGTGTTCGTGTTCGAAAGCGGGGCGACCAACTGGGTACCGGGCAGCATCAGCGGCGGCAAGATCATCGCGGTCGATTTCGGCACCGACACGGTCCAGGTGCTGTCCACCACGTCCACCGGCGCGGCCTTCAACGGCAACGCCTTCGGCCCGTCGACGGCGGGCAGCGGGCGCTTCGTCGCCTTCGAGACCTTCGCCACCAACCTCGGCCTGCCGGTGGCGACCTCCGGCTCGCAGATCGTGGTCAAGGACCGGCTGACCGGCGCGCTGTCGCTGGCCAGCGCCAACGCCGCCGGCGTCCCGGCCAGCGGCAGCGCCAGCGGGCAGGCGCGCAACGCGTCGATTTCCGCCAGCGGTCGTCTCGTGTCCTTCCGTTCCGATTCGACCAACCTGCTGGGCGGGCCAGCCGGCGCGGAGCACATCTACGTCAAGGATCTGCAGACCGGGGCGGTCGAACTGGCCTCGCGCGCTCAAGGCGGTGGATTCCCGAGCGGCAGCGTGGTCGCCAACACCGCGCATTCGATGTCGGCCGACGGGCGCTTCGTGCTGTTCCAGACCAGCGCCGGCAACATCGTCGGCGGGGTCGCCGGCGGCACCATCCAGGTCTACCTGCGCGATCGCACCGGCGGCACCACCGAACTGGTCAGCGCGGGCGCAGGTGGCGCGGCGGCCAACAGCCAGTCGGACGTGGCGGCGATCTCGCCCAACGGGCGCTTCGTCTCGTTCCGCTCGTTCGCCACCAACCTCGGCGGCGCCGGTTTCGTGAGCCGGGTCTACGTGCGCGACCGCGTCGCCGGCACCACGACCCCGTTGCCGTTCCCGGTGGTCAACGGCACCACCGCCAACGGCTGCCGCGAATCGGACGTCTCCGACGTCGGCACGGTCGTGATGGCGTGCTTCTTCACCGGCGTGTTCGACCAGGTGTTCCTGCACGTGCCGGGCGCGGCGGGCACGCCGTTCCTGGTCAGCAGCGACGCCAACGACGTGCCGGGCAACCAGGTCTCCGGCGGCGTGGTCGCGATCAACGCCGACGGGCTGTCGCTGGCCTTCGAATCGCGCGCCTCCAACCTGGTGCCGGGCGACACCAACGCGGTCTCGGACATCTTCATCCTCGCCGAGGACTCGGTGCTCGACGGATTGTTCACCGACGGCTTCGAATGAGGAACCCGCGCCGCCGCGCGGCGGTCCAAGCAGCGCCCCCCGCTATGCTTGGACCATGTACCTCGAGTTCTACGGCCTCGCCGAACCGCCGTTTTCGATCACCCCCGACCCGCGCTTCGTCTTCCTGAGCGAGCGCCACCGGGAGGCGCTGGCGCACCTGCTGTACGGCGTGGGCCAGGGCGGCAGCGGCGGCTTCGTGCAGTTGACCGGCGAGGTCGGCACCGGCAAGACGACGCTGTCGCGCCTGCTGCTGGAGCAGTTGCCGGAGAACGCGCGCGTCGCGCTGGTGCTCAACCCGCGGCTCAGCCCGGCCGAACTGCTGGAAACGGTGGCCGAGGAACTCAAGCTCGATGCCACGCCCGTGCGCGGCAGCATCAAGGGCCTGGTCGACCTGCTCAGCCATTACCTGCTCGATGCCTACGCGCAGGGCCTGCGCGTGGTGCTGGTGATCGACGAGGCGCAGAATCTCTCCACCGAGGCGCTGGAGCAGGTGCGCCTGCTGACCAACCTCGAGACGCCGACCCAGAAACTGCTGCAGATCATCCTGCTCGGCCAGCCGGAACTGCGCGAGAAACTGGCGCGCCCCGACTTGCGCCAGCTCGCGCAGCGCATCACCGCGCGCTGGCACCTCACGCCGCTCGACGAGGCCGAGACCGAGGGCTATCTGCGCCACCGCATCGCGATCGCCGGCGGCAAGCGCTTCCCCTTCACCCGCCTCGGCGCGCGCGCGCTGCACCGCGCCTCGGGTGGCGTGCCGCGGCTGGTCAACATCATCGCCGAGCGCGCGCTGCTGGCGGGCTACGTGGCCGACGAACCGCAAGTCGGCGAGGCGCTGGTCGAGCACGCCGCCGACGAGGTGCTGGCCCGCCCGCGGCGCACGCGGCGCCGCGCCGCGCTGGCGCTCGGCGTGCTCGCGCTCGCCGTCGCCGGCCTGCTCGGCTGGCAGGCGCTGCCGCGCGATGCCGAAGCACCGGTCGCACCGCCCGCGGCATCGGCCGCCCCTGCACCGGCGCCGCCGGCGCGGGTCGAAACCCTGGCCGAGATGCTCGACGCGGTGCCGGAGGGCGCGGAACTCGCCGCCTGGACCCATCTGCTCGCGCTGTGGGACGTCGACCCGCGCCGGGTCGCGGTGCGCGACGCGGCCCGCTGCCCGGCGATCATCACCGCCGGGCTGTCCTGCCTGCGCGGCGGCGGCAACCTCGCCAAGCTCGACGCGCTCGACCGCCCGGTGCTGCTGGCGCTGCGCGAAGGCGACCGCGCCCTGCTGGCGCTGCTGGTCGGCCTCGATGCCGACCAGGTCGCGCTCGACCTCGGGTCGCGCACCGTCACCGTGCCGCGCGCCGAACTGGAGTCGCACTGGCTCGGCGAATACCTCGCGGTCTGGCGCATGCCGCTCGACCTCGACGACAGCATCCGGCGCGGTGCGGTGGGCGCGCCGGTCGCCTGGCTGCAGCGCCAACTGGCGACGTTCGATACACTGCCGATGGACGGTGCCGGTCCGCCGCTCTACGACGCCACGCTCGAGTCCCGCGTGCGGCGCGTGCAATCGGAGTACGGCCTGCTGCCGGACGGCATCGTCGGACCGGAAACGCAGCTCGTGCTCGCCTCGCGCGACCCGCAGGGGCCGCGACTGGTCCGCATCCTGCACTGAGAACCCATGTCGCTGATCCTCGAAGCCCTGCGCAAGTCCGAACAACAGCGCCGCCTCGGCGAAGTGCCGACACTCGGCAGCGAAAGCGCCTGGGCCACGCGGCGCTGGCACGGCGCGCCGTCGCGCGCGGCGCGCTGGCCGTGGCTGCTGGCCGCGGTGCTGCTGGTCGGCGCGGCCGCGGCGTGGTGGTGGTTGCGGCGCGATGCGGCGCCGTCGCCGGTCGCGGCCGAGACGGCGACCGACGCTGTCCCGCCATCGACCGCGCCCGAAGCACTGCCCGCGGCGACGGCCGCGGACCCGCCAGCGCCGACCGCAGGCGCAACGGCACC
>JAJTHZ010000139.1 GCA_021299185.1 Lysobacteraceae bacterium
GCCAAACGCAGGGCACGTGGATTCACCCGCCTGTCCACGATCCGAACCGTCATTTTCCTGATCGCCGGAAAGCTCGACTTCTACTCGGTCAACCCGCATGTCGCTCGCCCGGCATAACCCACTTGAATTTCAACAGACCCCAGGTTGAAGATGATGGACACGACCACCAGCACGGCGATGTTGGTGGCGAGGAACAGCGCGATCCGCGTCATGGCGAAAGGGCTCCTGGGGGATGGGTAGGCCGCGTGCTGCTTGCCACGCGGCCGGGCTCACGGTGCACTATGTCGGGGATGATGGGCGAATTTCAACCGCAGCTTGTCGTGTGTACCGTTGTGGAGCGTTGACGTGAATTTCTCGTCGACGCCACGTAACCCGGCGCCGTATCGGGGCCGCTTCGCGCCCTCGCCCACCGGCGACCTGCATTTCGGCTCGCTGCTCGCCGCGGTCGGCAGTTGGGTGCGGGCGCGGACCGCCGGCGGCACCTGGCTGCTGCGCATCGAAGACCTCGACCCACCGCGCGAAGTTCCCGGCGCCGCCGTGCGCCAGATCGAGGCGCTGGCGCGCTTCGGCATGCCGGCCGACGAACCGATCGAGTACCAGTCGCAGCGCACCGGCCTGTATCGCGCCGCGCTGGCGCGCCTGCGCGCCGACGGCATCGCCTTCGACTGCCGCTGCAGCCGCGCCGACCTGGGTCCCGGCGGCATCCACCACCAATGCGTGGCCGCCGATCCGTCGCGACCGGCGGCGGTGCGCGTGCGGGTGCCGGACGCCGAGATCGGCTTCGAGGACCTGCTGCAGGGCCGCTTCGCGCAGCGCCTCGCGCAGGACGTGGGCGACTTCGTGGTCTGGCGGGTCGAGGGCTGGCCCGCCTACCAACTGGCGGTGGTGGTCGACGACGCCGAGCAGGGCATCACCGAGGTCGTGCGCGGCGCGGACCTGCTCGACTCCACGCCGCGCCAGCTGTTCCTGCAGCGCGCGCTGGGACTGCCGACGCCGGACTACCTGCACCTGCCGCTGGCGCTCGGCGCGGACGGCGCCAAGCTGTCGAAGTCCAGCCACAGCCTGCCGGTCGACCCGCTCGATCCGATGCCGGCCCTGCGCGCCGCGCTGGCCTTCCTCGGCTGGCCGACGGCGCCGTTCCGCGAGCTGCGCTCCCCGGAGGCCGCGCTCGCCCTCGCCTGCCTCGACTTCGACCCCGCGCGCCTGCCGCGCGTGCGCGCCCTGCCGGCGCCCGACCCGCCCGCCTGACGGCACGGCCGACCCGCGCGGCCGCTACAATGCGCGCCGGTCGCAGGTCGCGGCCATCCTTGGGAGGGGAACATGACGTCTCGCGTCGCACTCGTCACCGGCGGCACCGGAGGCATCGGCACCGCCATCTGCCAGCGCCTCGCCCGGATGGGCCATCGCGTGGCCACCAACTACCGCGACGAGGCCAAGGCCCGCGCCTGGCAGCAGAAGCTGAAGGAGCACGGCACCGACGTCGCCATCGTGCCCGGCGACGTCACCTCGGTGGAGTCGGCGGCGGCGATGGTGCGCGGCGTCG
This sequence comes from Lysobacteraceae bacterium, assembly GCA_021299185.1. GTDB lineage: Bacteria > Pseudomonadota > Gammaproteobacteria > Xanthomonadales > Ahniellaceae > UBA4656. The sequence continues at coordinate 1,544 of JAJTHZ010000139.1, forward strand.
AACAGGCGCTCGGCCCGGTCGAGATCCTGATCAACAACGCCGGCATCACCCGCGACGGCACCTTCCACAAGATGACGCCGCCGCAGTGGATGGACGTCATCAACACCAACCTGAACTCCTGCTACAACGTCACCCGCCCGGTGATCGACGGCATGCGCGAGCGCAAGTGGGGCCGGATCATCCAGATCTCCTCCATCAACGGCCTCAAGGGCCAGTACGGCCAGGCCAACTACGCCGCGTCCAAGGCCGGCATGCACGGGTTCACCATCTCGCTCGCGCGCGAGAACGCCAAGCTCGGCATCACGGTCAACACCGTCTCGCCCGGCTACGTCGCCACCGACATGGTGATGGCGGTGCCGGAGGAAGTGCGCGCCAAGATCGCCGCCGACATCCCCACCGGCCGCCTCGGCACGCCGGAGGAAATCGCCTATGCCGTGGCCTTCCTGGTCGCCGAGGAAGCCGCGTGGATCACCGGCTCCAACCTCGACATCAACGGCGGCCACCACATGGGCTGGTGACGGCCGCCGCCCCCGCGCGGGCGCCATCGACGGCGCCCGTCCGCCCTTCGCCCCGCCGGCACGAGGCCGGCGGTCCGGCTTCGTGATAACGTCCCCGGCATGGCCAAGACCCGCGTCATCAAGAAGTACCCGAACCGGCGTCTCTACGACACCGAGATCTCGAGTTACATCACCATCGAGGACGTGCGCCAGCTGGTGATCGACGGCGAGACGTTCGAGGTGCGCGACGCCAAGTCGGGCGAGGACATCACCCGCTCCGTGCTGCTGCAGATCATCGCCGAGCACGAGGAGCACGGGCAGCCGATGTTCTCCACCAACCTGCTCTCGCAGGTGATCCGCTTCTACGGCGACTCGCTGCAGGGCTTCATGGGCTCCTACCTCGAGAAGTCGCTGCAGACCTTCCTCGAGCAGAGCCAGCAGTTCCGCAGCCAGCTCAACAGCCTGATCGGCCAGAGCCCGTGGACCATGCTCAACGAGATGACCGAGCGCAACCTCGAGATCTGGAAGACCACGCAGGCGCGGATGATGCAGGGCACGAACCTGCCCAAGCCCCCGGAGCGCCCGGCGGCGCCAAAAGCCGGCGAAAAGAAGTGAGCCGCGGCGCGCGGCCCGTGGCCGGCGCGCGGATCCGCCGCTAAGATCGCGGTTTGTTGCGGCGCACCACGCGCCGCTCCCGCGAGGACACCCGAATGAACCAGCGCCTGGCCGTGGTCACCGGAGGCATCGGCGGCCTCGGCGTCGAGATCTGCCGCCAACTGGCGCGTGCCGGTCGCCGCGTGGTCGCCGCCGATCTCGCCGTGCGCACCGATCGCATCGCGCAGTTCGAGGCCGAGGTCGCCGACCTCGGTGGCGCGGTCACCTTCGAGCCGGTCGACGTCGCCGATTTCGACTCTTGCGCCGACCTCGTGCGCCGGGTGGGCGAACGCCTGGGCCCGGTCGACGTGCTGGTCAACGCCGCCGGCATCACGCGCGACGGCACCCTGCGCAAGATGAGCCCCGAGCAGTGGCGCGGCGTGCTCTCGGTCAACCTCGACGGCGTGTTCAACATGTGTCGCCAGGTGGTGGAGCCGATGTGCGAGCGCGGCTTCGGCCGCATCGTCAACGTGTCGTCGGTCAACGGGCAGACCGGCCAGTTCGGCCAGGCCAACTACGCGGCGTCCAAGGCCGGCATCCATGGCTTCACGATGTCGATGGCGCGCGAGGTCGCGCGCAAGGGCGTCACCGTGAACAGCGTCTCGCCGGGCTATTGCCGCACCGCGCTGGTGTCCGCCATCCCCGAGAGCGTGCGCAACGAGATCATCGCCCGCATCCCGGTGGGACGCCTCGGTGAACCGGCGGAGATCGCGCGCACCGTGGTGTTCCTGACCGCCGACGAGGCCGGCTTCATCACCGGCGCCAACATCCCGGTCAACGGCGGCTACTTCATGGATTTCTGAGGACACGGCCCGCGAGCATGGAATTCGCCCGCACCCTGGTCGACGGCCTGCGCCTGGTCGCGCTGCGCCGGCCTTCGCACCGCTGGCGGCGCATCGGGCCCGGCGAGTTCTGGCTGGCGGCGGTGCTGCTGCTGGCGGTGAACTTCGTCGAGGCCTTCCTGTCGGTGCCGGGCCCGCGCCAGTTCGACCTCGACGCGCTGCGTGGCCTGTCCTTCTACGTCCTGCTCGCGCTGCTGGTGGCCTGGGCGACCTGCGTCGCGCTGCGCCGGCCGGCGCTGTTCTGGCCCTTCGCCACCCTGGTCCTGCTGGCCGAAACCCTGGTCGGCACCGCCGTGCTGCTGCTCGACAATACGCTGATCGACTGGCTGTGGCCGGGCCGCGATCCCGACCAGGACCAGACCGCGCTGCTGCTGTGGCTGGCCTGGACCCTGCTCGCCGTGCGCCGCCTGTTCGACCACCTCGAGCCGCAGCGGGACTGGCCGCAGCGCAGCCTCGCCGCGCTGCTGGTCACCGCGGCGATCGCCCTGCCCGCCTGGTTCATCGAGCGCGGCAGTTTCTTCTACCCGGCCGACTGGGACGCCGCGCCACCCGAGGTCGCCGACGCACCGGTGCTCACGATCGAACCCGAAGACCTGATGCTCGCCCAGCCGGCGCGGCTCGACGCGGCGCTGGCCGCGCTCGAACCGCAGCGGCCGGGCGTGGTGGATCTCTACGTGATCAGCTTCGGCAGCGACGGCAGCGAGCGCGTGTTCCGCAACGAGACCCTCTACGTGCGCGCGCTGTTCGAGCGCCGCTTCGGCGCCGGCGGCCGCGTGCTGGCGCTGTCGAACGATCCCGACCTCGCCGCCGTCCTGCCGCTCGCGATCCGCGCCAACCTCGGTGCCGCGCTGCGCGGCGTCGCGTCGAAGATGGACCCGGCGGAGGACATCCTGCTGCTGTTCGTCACCTCGCACGGTTCGGAGGCGCACGAACTCCAGGTCACGCTCGACCCGCTGCCGCTGGCGCAGGTCGATCCGGCGTGGCTCGCCCAGGCGCTGGACGACACCGGCATCCAGCATCGCGTGGTCGCGGTGTCGGCCTGCTTCTCGGGCGGCTTCCTGCCGGCGCTCGAAGACCCCCGCACGCTGGCCTTCACCGCCGCCCGCGCCGATCGCCCCTCCTTCGGCTGCGGACCCGACTCCGACATCACCTTCTTCGGCCGCGCGTGGCTCACCGAAGCCCTGAACGAAACCGCCGACTTCGTCGACGCCTTCGAGCGCGCCAAGGTCGCGATCGCGCGGCGCGAGAAGGCCGCCGGCTACGACCCGTCGGAGCCGCAGGTCGCACGCAGCGCGGCGGTCGAGGCACATCTCGCGCGCTGGCGAGAGGGCATCACGCCGGGGCCAGCGGTGCCGTTCGATCCGGAGGGATTGGTGGCGGAGGCGGTGCGCTGAGCGCCGTTCGGAGGGCCCAGGGCCCAGGGCTCAGGGCCCAGCCGAAGGAATCGATGCAGCGGCGTTGCAACGCTCGACGGCAACCACCGTCCTCGCAACGCCCAAACGCCGCGATCCTGCGTTTCGGGCCCTGGGCCCTTGGCCCTGGGCCCTCAGCCCTCAGCCATCACACCGCAGCAAAGCACCCACCGCAGCTACCCCGCCGGCGAATGCCGCTTCGCCAACTCAGCCACCACGTTGGCCAATGACAGCCCGCGCGCGCGCAGCAGCACCAGCAGGTGGAACACGAGGTCGGCGGCTTCGCCGGTGAGCGCGGCCTCGTCCTGGGCCACCGCGGCGAGCGCGGTCTCGACCCCCTCTTCGCCCACCTTCTGGGCGATGCGGCGCACGCCGCCCTCGAACAGCTTCGTGGTGTAACTGCCGGCCGGGCGCTCGCGTTCGCGCGCGGCGACCAGGGCATCCAGCGCGGCGAGGAAGGCATAGGTCGGCTGCGGCGCGGGATCGAAACAGGTGGCCGTGCCGCGATGACAGGTCGGTCCGTGCGGGCGCGCCAGCACGCGGATCGTGTCGTCGTCGCAGTCGGCGTCCACCGACACCACTTCGAGGTGGTGGCCCGTGGTCTCGCCCTTGGTCCACAAACGCCCCTTGCTGCGCGAGAAGAACGTCACCTTGCCGCTGGCGCAGGTGGCGTCCAGCGCCGCGCGGTCCATGAAGCCCACCATCAGCAGCACGCCGCTGTCGGCGTCCTGCACCACGGCGGGCACCAGGCCACCGGCCTTGGCGAAGTCGATGCGGTCGGGTTCCAGGCTCATGGGCGGATGGCGATCCCTTCGGCGCGCAGGTACTGCTTGAGGTCCGGCACGCTGATGGTGCCGGCGTGGAACACGCTGGCGGCCAGCGCGCCGTCGACGTCGGCCTCGACGAATACGTCGCGGAAGTGCTCCGGGGCGCCCGCCCCGCCGGAGGCGATCAGCGGCACGCGGCAGATCGCGCGCACGGCCTTCAGTTGCGCGATGTCGTAGCCGCGGCGCACGCCGTCGCTGCCCATGCAGTTGAGCACGATCTCGCCGGCGCCGCGGCGCTGCGCTTCCGCCACCCAGTCGAGCGTGGGGCGGGCGAGCTCGCGCGAACGGCTTGGATCGCCGGTGTACTGATGCACGCGCCAGTCGCCCTCGGGTCCGCTGCTGTCGACGCCGACCACGATGCACTGCACGCCGAACTCGGTCGACAGTTCGTCGATCAGTTCCGGGCGCTCGAGCGCCGGCGAGTTGATCGAAATCTTGTCCGCCCCGGCGGCCAGCGTGCGGCGCGCCTGCTCCACGCTGCGGATGCCGCCGGCGACGCAGAACGGGATGTCGAGGTGGCGCGCGAGGCGTTCCACCCAGGCCACGTCGGCCGAGCGGCCCTCGGGACTGGCGGTGATGTCGTAGAACACCAGTTCGTCGGCGCCGGCGTCGCGGTAGCGCAGCGCGAGTTCCTCGATCCCGCCCATCACCACGTGGTCGCGGAAGCGCACGCCCTTGACGACTTGTCCGTCCCTGACGTCGAGGCACGGGATGATGCGTCGGGTCAGCATGTGAGCAGCTCCGCGATCGTCATGCGGCTTTCGAGCAGCGCCTTGCCGACGATCGCGCCGCCGCAGCCGGCCGCGCGCGCGGCGGCCACGTCGGCGACGTCGCGAACGCCGCCCGAGGCCTGGATGGCGAGCGTCGGGTACTTGGCGCAGATCAGGCGGTACAGGCCGATGTTCGGCCCGCCGAGCATGCCGTCGCGATCGATGTCGGTGCACAGCACGTGGCGCGCGCCCGGGCTGCCCGCGAAGAAGTCGAGCAAGCGCAGCAAGGGCACGCCGCTGGCGTGGGTCCAGCCGGCAACCGGCAGCTCGAACGCGCCGTCGTCATTGGCGCGCGTATCCAGCGCCACGCAGATGCGCCCGGGACCGAACTCGCCGATCCAGGCCGCGACCTCCTCCGGCTGGCGCACCGACACACTGCCCACCACCACCCGCGCCACGCCGGCGTCGAGCAGCGCGAGCACGTCGTCGCGCGAACGCACGCCGCCACCCGCTTGCACCGACAGCCCCGGCACCGCGACCAGGCGCCGCAGCACGTCGAACTGGGTGAAGCGGCCGAGCCGCGCGGCATCGAGGTCGACCACGTGCAGCCAGGTCGCGCCCGCGGCGGCATACGCGGACGCCACCGCCAACGGGTCCCCGGTGTAGCGGGTTTCGCGATCGTAGTCGCCCTTCTCGAGGCGCACCACGCGCCCCTCGCGCAGGTCGATGGCGGGATAGACGGTGAAGGTCATGGGCCGAGGAAATTGCGGATGAGGGTGGCGCCGACCGCGGCCGAGCGCTCGGGATGGAACTGCGCGCCGAAGAAGTTGCGGTGCTGGACCACCGCCGCGAACGGCCCGCCGTAGTCGCAGGTCGCGAGCGTGTGCGGCCCGACCTCGGCGTGGTAGGAGTGCACGAAATAGGCATAGGCCTGCGCGCCGAAACCGCGCACCAGCGGGTCGTCGCGCAGCACCTCGAGCCGGTTCCAGCCCATGTGCGGCACGCGGCCGCAGCGGGCCTCCTCGAAGCGCCGCAGCCGCCCCGGCACCACGCCGAGGCAATCCACGCCGGCCTCGTCGGTGTGCTCGAACAGCAATTGCATGCCGAGGCAGATGCCGAGCACCGGGCAGGTCAAGGTCGGGATCACGGCGTCGAGCCCGCGCTCGCGCAGGCGCGCCATCGCGGGCGCGGCGGCACCGACGCCGGGCAGGATCACGCGCTGCGCGGCGCGCAGCACCGCAGGATCCGTGCTCAGTCGCGCCGGTGCGTCCAGCCGCGCCAGTGCCGCCATCACCGAGCCGAGGTTGGCCACCCCGCTGTCGACCACCACCACCTCGCGCACGCTCACAGCACGCCCTTGGTGCTCGGCAGTTCGCTGCCTTCGCGGCGGATCGCCATCCGCAGCGCGCGCGCCGTGGCCTTGAAGCAGGCCTCGACCTGGTGGTGGGTGTTCTCGCCGTCGACCTTGAGGTGCAGGTTGGCGCCCAGCGACTCCGACAGGGAGCGGAAGAAGTGCGGCACCATCTCGGTCGGCAGGTCGCCGACGCGATCGCGGCCGAACGCGCCTTCGAACACGAAGTACGGTCGGCCGGACAGGTCCAGCAGGGCCTCGGCGCGCGTTTCGTCCATCGGCAGCGCGAACCCATAGCGACCGATGCCGCGCTTGTCGCCCAGCGCCTTGCGCAGCGCCTCGCCGAGCGCGAGACCGCAGTCCTCGACCGTGTGGTGCTCGTCGACGTGGGTGTCGCCGGCGCAGGTCAGGGTCAGCGCGAAGCCGCCGTGGCGACCGATCTGCTCCAGCATGTGGTCGAAGAAGCCGAGCCCGGTCGCGACCTCGGCCGCCGCCTCGCGGTCGAGGTCCACCGCGACGCGGATGCGGGTTTCCTTGGTCTTGCGCTCCACCGACGCGGTGCGCGGCGCATCGGCCAGCAGGTGCGCCAGGGTCGGCCAGTCGAAATCGTTCGGGCCGAGCTTGAAGCCGCGCACGCCGAGGTTGCGCGCCAGTTCCAGGTCGGTGTCGCGATCGCCGATCACCGCGCTGGCCTCGAAGTCGAGGTTGCCGGCGCGCAGGTAGTCGAGCAGCATGCCGATGCCCGGCTTGCGCGTCGGCGCGTTGTCGGCCGGGCGGTGCACGTCGAAGTGCATCGCCGCGAAGCGGATGCCCTGGGAGGCGAAGACCTGCTCCATCAGGCGCTGCGGCGGCTCGAAGGTCTCGCGCGGGAAACTCGCCGTGCCCAGCCCGTCCTGGTTGCTGACGATCACGAACTCGAAGCCGGCATCGCGCAGCTTCAGCAGCGCGGGGATCACGCCGTCGAGCAGGGCGAACTTCTCCAGCGAATCGATCTGCTCGTCGGGTGGCTCGACGATCAGGGTGCCGTCGCGGTCGAGGAACAGGATGCGGCGCTTGGCGCTCATGCGGCCTCCCGGGTTGCTGCCAGCGCGGCGAGCACGGCGTCGTTCTCGGCCGGGGTGCCGATCGAGATGCGCAGGCAGTCGGCCAGTCCCGGGTAGTGCGAGACGTCGCGCAGGACGATGCCGCGCGCGAGCAGCGCCCTGTAGGCGTTGGCCGCGTCGTCGAGCCGCACGGTCAGGAAATTGGCCTGCGAGGGGAACACCTCGCGCACGCCGGGGATCGCCGGAAGATCGCCGCGCAGGCGCTCGCGTTCACGCACCAGGCTGGCGACACGCAGCCGGGTCGCTGCGAGCGCGTCCGGCGAAAGCGCGCGCTCGGCGGCCAGCACGCAGGGCTGCGGCAGCGGGTACGGCGCCATGATGCGCCGGCACAGGCCGATGATCGCGGGATCGGCGATCAGCACGCCGATCCGCGCGCCGGCCAGCGCGTGCGCCTTCGACAGCGTGCGCAGCACGGCCAGGTTGCCGCCCGCGAGCGCGGCCTCGGCGGCGAACGACGGCGCATCGGCGAACTCGGCGTAGGCCTCGTCGACCACCACCAGGGCGCGGCCTTCGAGCGCGGCGGCAAGCCGCCGCACGTCGGCGACGGGCACGAGGTCGCCGGTCGGGTTGTTCGGCGTGCAGACGTAGACGATCTTCGTGTCCGGACGGACCGCGGCCAGCACGGCATCGACGTCGAGCGCGAAGCCGTCGCCCGCGCGCAGCGGCACGCGGATCACCGCGGCACCCTGCACTTCGGCGCAGACCGCGTACATGCCGAAGGTCGGCGGCGAGACCAGCACGCTGTCCACCCCTGCGCGGCAGAACGCGCGCGTGAGCAGGTCGATCGCCTCGTCGCTGCCGCGCCCGACCAGCAGCGCGTCCTCCGGCGCGCCATACAGGCCGGCCAGCAGCGCACGCAGGCGGGCGGGCTGCGGATCGGGGTAGCGGTTGAGCGCGCCGTCGTGGTCGGCGGCGGAGGCCCACGGCGATTCGTTGGCATTGAGCAGCACGCGGCCGCCGCTGGCCTCCATGCGCGCCGAGGAATAGCCCTTGAGCGCGCGCAGTTCGGGACGTGCGCGATCGAGCAGGCTCACGCCGCGTCCTCCATAGCAGCCAGGCGCAGCGACACGGCGCGCTCGTGCGCGCCCAGGCCTTCCGCCCGCGCCAGGGTCATGGTGCACGGACCGATCGTCGCGAGCCCCTCGCGCGAGAGTTCCTGCACCGTGATTGCCTTGACGAAACTCGCCACCGACACCCCGCTGTAGGCGCGCGCGTGGCCGTAGGTCGGCAGCACGTGGTTGGTGCCGCTGCAGTAGTCGCCCACCGATTCCGGCGTCCACGCACCCAGGAACACCGAGCCCGCGTTGGACACGAGCGGCAGCCACTGGCGTGGCTCGCGCACCTGCAGGATCAGGTGCTCCGGCGCGTACTCGTTGGACACCGCGAAGGCCTGCGAAAGATCGGCAACCACGACCGCGCGGCTGGCCGACAGCGCGCGCAGCGCCGTCTCGCGGCGCGGCAGGACCGCGACCTGCGCATCCACCGCGGCCAGCACGGCATCGACCTGCGCCGGCGTGTCGGTGACCAGCACGACCTGCGAGTCCGGCCCGTGCTCGGCCTGCGACAGCAGGTCGGCGGCGACGAAACGCGGATCGGCATGCGCGTCGGCGATCACCAGCACTTCGGAGGGACCCGCCGGCATGTCGATCGCCGCGCCTTCGGCGTCCAGCGAGACCTGCTGCTTGGCCTCGGTGACCCAGGCGTTGCCGGGCCCGAACAGCTTGTCGCACTTCGGCACGCTGCCGGTGCCGTAGGCCATCGCCGCGATGGCCTGCGCGCCGCCGAGCTTGAACACGGCCTCGATGCCGCAGCGACGCGCGGCGTACAGCACCGCCGGGTCACACGTGCCGTCGGCACGCGGCGGCGAACACAGCACGACCTGCGCGCAGCCGGCGATGCGCGCCGGCACGCCGAGCATCAGCGCGGTCGACGGCAGCGGCGCGCTGCCGGCCGGCACGTAGAGCCCCACGCGGTCGATCGGGCGCAGGATGCGCTCGCAGCGAACGCCCGGCGCGGTTTCCACCGACACCGGCTGCGGCGCGGCGGCGCGGTGGAACGCTTCGATGCGCGCGGCAGCTTCGTCGATCGCCGCCTTCAGGTCGGGGGACAGCGCCGCGATCGCGGCGTCGAACTCCGCCGCCGTCACCCGCAGCTCGCCGACTTCCACGCCGTCGAAGCGCCGCGTCAGCGCGCGCAGGGTGGCGTCGCCGTCGGCGCGCACCTGGGCGATCAGGCGCGCGACGTCGGCGCGCAGGGTCGCGGCCTGCGCCACCGCGGGCCGCGCCAGCGCCTCGCGGCGGCCCGCCGCGTCCAGTTGATTCCAGTCGATCCGCTTCATGCCAGCATCTTTTCCACAGGAAGGACCAGCAGCGAACGCGCGCCGGCTGCCTTCATCGCTTCGAGGTGGTTCCAGGTCACCGCGCCCAGGCACACCGCCTGCAGCGCCACGTCGTCACTGCCTTCCAGCGGCATCACGCTGGGGCGCGCGTCGCCGGGCAACAGGCGCGCGATCGCCTCCACCGCATGCCGCGGGGCGTGGAGCATCACCAGTTTCGAATCCTTCACCGCCAGCACGCCGTCGAGGCGGCGCAGCAGCAGGTCGAGGAACTCGCCGCGCGCATCCGCCGGCGGCGTCGCGGTGCCGGCGAGCACGGCCTCGCTCTGCAGGATGGTCGCCACCTCGCGCAACTGGTTGGCCGCGAGCGTGCCGCCGGACGACACCAGGTCGCAGATCGAGTCCGCGGTGCCGAGGCGCGGCGCGATCTCGACCGAGCCGTTGAGCATCACCACCGAGGCCTCGACGCCGTGGGCCGCCAGCCACTGGCGCAGCAGGTTCGGGTACGAGGTGGCGATGCGCTGGCCGGCGAGGTCGGCGGGCGACTCGTAGCGGTCCTCGTTCGGCACCGCGATCGACAGCCGGCAGCCGCCGAAGCCCAGCGCGCGGATCTCCGCCAGCGGCGCCAGCGCGGGATCGCGCGCCAGTTCGCCGGCCTGCTCGGCCAGCACGTTGCGGCCGACGAAACCGAGGTCGGCGACGCCCTGCGCGATCATGCCCGGGATGTCGTCGTCGCGGACCAGCAGCAGGTCCACGGGCAGGGTCTCGCCGTAGCAGAACAGCTTGTCGCGGCTGACGCGGAACTTCAGCCCGCATTGCGCCAGCAGCGCCTGCGAGGGTTCGGTCAGGCGGCCGCTCTTCTGCATCGCGATCCGCAGTCGGTCTCGGGTGGTCATCTCAGGCTCCGCGCGAGGCGCTCGCGCGCACGCGCTGCTTGCGGGGTCGGTCCAGGGTGCGCTCGGCCGCCGTGCGATAACCGCCGCTGCCCTGCAGCAGGCAGCGCGCGACGCGCCCGATGGTGGTCACGCTGACCCCGGTGTGGTCGTGGATCTCGCGGTACGGCATGCCCTGGCGCAGGAACGGAATGACCGCCCAACGATCGGACAAGGCCTCCAGCTCCGCCGGCGTGCACAGGTCGCGGAAGAACGCCCGCAACTCGTCCACCGAGCGCAGGCTCAGCAGCGCCTCGTACAGCGCCGCCTCGGGATCGAGGCCGGTGTCGGGTTGGACGGATTTGCGCTTCAACGGGGTGGCCGGGGCCTGCGAGGGCGCATAGTGTAATGTACTAGTGCGTTAATACGCAACAACAGCCGGCTAAATCGATCGCCGCCCCCTCATACGCCGCTGCTTTACTGCAATGCCTCGGCGCGAGCGCGGGTAGACTGTCGCTTCCATCCCTGACTCCGCCCTTGATTCCGATCGCCGGAACGCCAGAACGATGCGATGGCTCACCTCCAGGTTCGAAACACCCGCAGAAGCGGCGCAGCGCACGCGAACGATCGCGACGATCGACGAGTGGTGGAGATCATTCCGTGCGGCAATCCCTCGGCTGAACGAGCTGTTCTCCCCGCGCAACGCCCAGAACGGCATGGACCTGCCGCATTGGATGGCGCAGCATCTCGGCGCGATCGATGACCGACTGATGTGGGAGTTCGGACCTGCCCTCAAGGAGGGGCGGCATCGACTCGTCATCACGCCCGAAAGCGCTCGCCATCTGCGTCCTCTCTGCGACGAGATTCTGAGGCGAGCGCCTGCGTGCGAATTCGAGTTCTACGGGGAGCGTCCCCCGGAGTCCATTGCAGAGGGGCTCTCCATGGCGAGATCCCGGACCGAGTGCGAGATTCTGGTCACGGGAATCGAATGCAGGCCAGGAAAGGGAAACAGGGTCGACCTGAACGTGACGGCCAACGCGTCAGCCAGCAGCCATGATCTCGACCGCGCCTGGTCGCAGGCGATCATCATCTGCAGCACATGGCTGGGTGAGGCGGTCACGGATCGCTGGCTCGGGTACATCGACGTTTCCGCATCTTCTACGTGCGGCCCGGCGCTGGAGACCCTGCATGCACAATTCGAGTCCGCCGTGAACCAGTGTCTGCGCGCTCGTCATCCGCGACCGTACCTTGAGGTTGCGGCCAGTTCTCAGTGGTCGATTGTTGAGTTGAAGCCCAATCCCGGTCAGGAAATCACCCGACGATCCGACCTCTTTGTCTATCGGACAATGGACCTCGGGGTCGCGGACACCCTGTTCCGGCGGCTTCCGTTCTACTCCGATCGATTCAGCTCCCATGGAGAGCGATTCTGCTATCTGATGCTGGACGGCAAAGGCGCATCTATGGAGGGTTTTGAAGACAAGTCCCAGATCGAGGACGCCCTTGATGCGGCGTTGACCCAGCAGGGACTCGGCGCGGTGATGGGCAGCGGAACGGGCCTCCGATACAGCTACATCGACCTGGCTCTCTCGAATCTCGACAACGCCTCAGACACGATCATCCAGGTCCTGCGCCAGGGAGGGATCGTCACGAACGCATGGCTCCTCTTCCACGACGACGAATGGCATGACGAGTGGATTGGTATTCACGACGATACGCCAGCACCGCCACCCGCGTAGTCACCGGCTCGAGCCGGCGGCATCCTTGATGCGCATGCCCTCGTCCACGCAGTGGGCCAACACGACGGTTGGCGCCCACTCATGAACCCCGACCATACCGACTCCGCACTCGCCCGGCGCTCCATCCTGGCCTACGCCTCGGCCCTGGTGGGCCTCCTCGCCCTGCTCGGCGTGCTGTGTCGACGCCCCCGCCCTTGAGTACCGGGCGCGTGCAGGACGCTGATCGCAGCACCCGGCATCGGGCGTCAGCCCTTGAACACGTTCTCGCGATGCCAGCGAAGGTACGTCCGATGGGGCTGGTGCGCTGCCGAGTCGGTGTCCAGCAGGCGACGGCCGGGCAGGATCAGGCGCTCAAGGTCGTTCGGCAAACCGTGGGGCGACAGCAAAATCCGTCGGTCGTCGTCAACTGAAACCAGCCCACGATCGAACAACCAGTGGAACGTGCCGGTGAGCGCAAGTCCGTTGCGGACCGTGTCCGGACCATCGGCTTCCACCGGCTTGATGTGGGCTGCCTGGACCTCCGGACGACCGCCACCGTTGAGCAGGTGCAGGCCGGTCATCGCGCATCGATTGCCGTAGGCCATCCGCACACGACGTCGGAATGCGATGTCGCGGAACCTGCGGGACACAAGAACCTGCTCGACCTCACGCATGGGGTCGGTCGGCAGCACGTCCTGCACCCGATCCTGGAGTTCCCAAGGCTCCAGTTCGTGCGCGAACCCTGCGGCGACGATCTGTCGGAACTCCGAATCCGGCAGGGTTCGCACCGAACGCCCGAACGCGCCCTTGTTCGTCGAGCCGTCGGCCTTGAGAAGCGCTGACTCGTAGTACGACTCGCCGAGTCGAAACGGGACCGCGTGATCGAACTCGGTGTAGTCGGCGACATAGGCATACCAGTGGCCGGCGCGACTCGCATCCTGGACGATGCGCGCAACCCGTGCCGTCGCGAAGTAGGCCTGCCGACCGGTCGCACTGTGCGGGCCAGAAGTTCGCCGCGGCTCGTAGTACACGATCCAGTCGCCCTCGGAAGCACGTGCAGCGGCAAGATACGTGCTGGGAAAGTGGTACCGGAGCTCCGGCTGGTCGTCGAACGACGAACTCTCGGAGTATGTGAATACCGCCTTGGCCATGGGTTCATCCGCCGTGCGCATCCAGGTTACGACGGTTGCTGCCCGGACAGAAGGGCGGCATAAAGGACAACGGAGCTTTCTCTAGCCCCCGCCCGAGGCTCGGCTTATACGGCCCGTCAGCCTTGTGTCCCCAGCCGCTCCCGCACCAACCCACACACTGCCCTCACCTCCCCATCCATCGCCCGATCCCGCTGCATGAACGGCGCGACCTTCCGCACCTCGGCCAGGGCTTCGCGCACCGCCGTGCCGGCGTGGAAGTCCTCCGAGTCGGCGAGCGCCGCGCACAGGGCTTCGACCTCGCGCAGGAACTGCGGATGGTCCGGGTGGCCGGGCGACGGGGCGCCGGCGATCTTCGAGGCGATCAGGTCGACGCGGCCGCGGCGGGCGACGGCGCGCGCGGCGTTGAGCATGTCCTGGCGGTACTCCAGGGCCTGGGCGGCGGTGTAGAGCTCCAGCGCCAGCACGTCGGACAGGTCGTCGCACATCTCCAGCACGTGGCGGGCTTCGTTGGCGCCCATCGAGACGTGGTCTTCGGCGTTCGCGCTGGTGGGCACGGAGTACACCGACGCGGGGTGCGCGCGGCTGGCGAGGTCGTTGACCAGGGCGGCGGCGGTGTACTGCACGATCATGAAGCCGGAGTCGGTGGCGTCCTCGTTGCCGATCAGGAACGGCGGCAGGCCGTCGTTGGTGGCGGGGTCGACTAGTTTGTTGAGTCGGCGCTCGCTGATCGAGGCGAGCACCGGGATCGCGGCCTTGACGTAACTCATCGCCAGCGCGAGCGGCATGCCGTGGAAGTGGCCGGCGCTGACCACCTGGTCTTCGATCGCGCGGGCGTCCGGCGCATCGGGGAAGACCAGCGGATTGTCGGTGACGGCGTTGAGTTCGATCTCGAGCACGCGCGCGGCCTGCGCCAGCGCGTCGCGCACGGCGCCATGCACCTGCGGAATGCAGCGCAGCGAATACGCGTCCTGCGGCTGGTGCTTCTTGCCGCCCTTGAACGGCAGGAATCGCGTGTAGAAGGCCTCGCGGCCGTGGCGCTGGCCCGGCGGCACCCAGTCCCAGGCGATGTCGAAGCGATGCCCCTGGTCGGCCGGATCGTCCCAGGCCTGGGCGAGCCACGGCTTGAAGCGCGGCACGAGGTGGTAGGGAATGTCGATCAGCGTCGAGCCGTCGAGCAGTTCGCGCAGGCGGCGCGCGGTGTCAACCTGGCCCGGATGCGGGCGCAGCGCGTGCACCTCGGCCTTGAAGGCACCGCTGCGGCCGGCGAACGCATCGAGGCTCATCGCGGCGGCGAGGTCGGCCAGCGCGACCAGCGACTCCAGCCGATCCACCGCCAGCACGCCGCAGGCGAGCATCTGCGCGGTGCCGTTGTTGAGCGCCAGGCCTTCCTTGTGCGACAGGCGCACCGGAGCCAGCCCGCATCGTGCCAGCGCCTCGGCGCCCGGCATGCGCACGCCGTCGACGAAGGCCTCGCCGCCGCCGAGCAGCACGATGGCCAGGTGCGACAGCGGCGCCAGGTCGCCGCTCGCGCCGACCGAGCCCTTGCGCGGCACCACCGGCACGATGCCGGCGTTGAACATCGCCGCCAGCGCTTCGACCGTTTCCGCGCGGATGCCCGAATGCCCGCGCAGCAGGGTGTTGATGCGGATCGCCAGCATCGCGCGCACGACCTCGGGCGCGAAGGGCTCGCCCACGCAGACCGCGTGGGTGATCACGAGGTTGTGCTGCAGTTCCTCCAGCAGCGTGCCCTCGCGCTGCTCCGGATTGCCGCCGGGCAGCTCGTCGCGCGCGCGGTGCGCGCCGAGCAGGCGGTCGGCGTTGCTGCCGAAGCCGGTGGTGACGCCGTAGATCGGCTCGCCGCGGCCGGCGCGGTCGGCCAGGAAGTCGGCGGCGCGGCGCACGCGCGCGAGCGCTTCGGGGTCGAGCGCGATGCGCACGCGGGCGTGCGCGGCGGCGACCAACTGGGCGCGGGTGAGGCTGCGCCCGTCCAGCAGCAGGGTGTCGGTGGCTTGCATTGGAATCCTTGCCGCGCGACGCCGGGTCCGGCAGTGTTCGCGCTGGGTCGCATTTGGGAAGGACGCCATGATAGTGGCTGCATCGGCGGGTGCGGATGCGCACGCGCGCTGAGCCGGTGCCTGCGTTGGCCAGCCTGTCCGCGCTGTGCGCTTTCGCCCTGCTGCAGTCGGCCGATCCGCTGGCGGCGGCCGCCTTGCCGGCACTGGTCGTCGGGGCGGCCATCGCGCTGCTGCGGGGCGAGCTCGACTTTGCGCGTCGCGCCGAGGCCGCACAGTGGGCCTTCGGCGCGCTGCTGCTGACTTGGTGCCTCGCCACTGCGTTCGCGCCGGACCCACGCATCGGGCTCGCGCTGTCGGTGCCACCGCTCGCCGCGGCGATCGTGCTGGTGCTCGCGGCACGCGCGCACTGGACGCCGGCCGCGCGGGATGCGCTGCTCGTCGGCCTGTACGCGACCGCTGGCGTGCAGTGCATGCAGGTTCTGCTCGCGCTCGCGGGCGGTGCGGCGGCGGGACCTGCAGCGGTCCAAGCGGCGGCGGTGCCCTGGCTGGTGGCGCCCAACGATCTCGCATGGTGCACCTGCCTGCTGGCGTTCCTGCCGGGCACCTGGGCGCACGCGCGAACCTCGGTTGCACGTGCGGCGTGCGTGCTCTGGGTCGGCGTGGTGCTGGGCGCCGCGCTGGCTGCCGAATCGCGCCTCGCCCTGGCCTGTGCGGTGCTCGCGCTGGGCGTGCCACTGCTGCAGCGAAGGCCTGGCGTCGCCGTGCTGGCCTTCACTGCCGCGGCCGCGCTGCTGGCCGTGGCCTGGGGCAAGGGCCTCGCATCGCTGGCCAGCCGCACCGAACTGTGGGCGGCCGCGATCGAACTCGGTGCGGCCCGGCCATGGACCGGCATCGGACCTGGGGGCTTCATGGCCGCGCTGGAGACGACCCTGCCCGCAGCCAGCCGCATCGACCCACGCGGCATGCCCTGGCCGCATAGCCTGCCGCTCGAGGCCTTTGCGGTGCTCGGTCTACCGGGGCTGGCTGCGCTCGCTGCCGTGGGACTGGCGTGTCTGCGGCGCATCCCGAACCGCAACGCGGCGAGCTTCGGTATCATGCTCGCCGCTAGCCCGCTGGTGCTGCTGGAGGCCTCCTTGCTGCGCACCTGGGTCTGGTTCATGCTTGCCCTGCTGTGCGGCCTCCCGGCCCGCGCAGACTCACCCCGCGCCATGGAAGGTTCCCGATGACCCGCCTCCTGTTCGTGGCCCTGCTCGGACTTGCTGCCGCCGCGAGCCTGCTCGCCCCGCAGTGGAGTCGCGCACAGTCGCTGGCGGGCTACTACCACGACCTGGTCACGCGGCTGCGCGGCCCGACCACCGTGCAGGCCGCCGGCAGCACGGTGGTGCTGCCGGCTGACGTGTTCAACACCGGGCTCGGCACGGCGAACGCGCCGACCTTGCTGCTGTCGGCCGGCGACGATGCGCTTGTGCTCGCGACCTCCGGCTGCCGCGATTCGCCCGCGCCGCTGGCGGCCTGCCGCCTCGCTGCTCCGCTGCAGCCTGCAGGCTCGGCGGTGGCCGAATACATCGTGCGCATCGCGCCCTCGGCGCGCAACGTGGTGGTGGTCGGGCTCACAGCGACCGCCGACGGGGTCGATGCGCAACCGGAGAACAACGAGTCCTTCGCAGTGATCGCCGTCGTCAGGCGCGTGGCGCTGCAGGCGCGACTGCTCTCGCGCACCACGTTTCCGGATGGAAACCAGTCCGTGCTGGTGCGCATCGAGAATACCGGGCCCAGCGACACCCAGGAGTTGCGTGTCGACTGGCAGGTCAGCCCCGGATCGCTGCCGGTAAGCGCGCAGTGCAGCGTCATCGGGACCGGCCGCTGTCCGGGCAACACGCAGTTGGGGCGCCTCGACCCGGGCGCGTCGCTGGTCTACAGCTTCGCCTTCCCGCCGTTCACCGCGCAGACCCCGAACATGGGCCTCATGCTGTCGGCGACGACCTCCGACGCCAGCGAAACCGGCAACGGCAACACGCTGTCGCTGTCGTGGTCCGATCCGATCAGCAGCGACGGATTCGAGTAGGCCGCCTCAGCGGCCCTTCATCGCCGCGGCCTGCTCGATCTCCACCCGCAGGGTCTTGACCAGATCCGCGCGTGCGACCTCGAATTGGTCCTGCTTGCGCAGGTCCTTGATGGTGACCACGCCCTTGGCCAGTTCGTCGGTACCGAGCACGGCGACGAAGCGGATGCCCGCGCGGTCGGCGTAATGGAACTGCTTGGCCAGCTTGCGCGGCTCCATCTGCACCTCGGTCGGGATGCCGGCCGAGCGCAGCAGGCCCGCGAGTTCGAGGTACTTCGGCAGGTCCGCCTCGTCCATCTGCGTGACCAGCACCTGCACCGTGCTGTCGGCGGTGCCGATCAGCTTCGCCTCGCGCAACTGCCAGAACAGACGCGTGGCGCCGATCGAGATGCCCACGCCCGGCAGTTTCGACTTGGTGTAGTGGCTGGCCAGGTTGTCGTAGCGCCCGCCGGAGCAGATCGAACCGATCTGCGGGAAGTCGGTGAGGTGGGTCTCGTAGACCGTGCCGGTGTAGTAGTCCAGCCCGCGCGCGATCGAGAAGTTGAGCGCGTAGTGGGTCTCGGGCACGCCGAAGGCGCGCACCAGGGTGAGCACCTCGCGCAGTTCGTCGGCGCCCTGCGCCAGGGTCTGGTTGCCGCGGCCGAGGCGTTCGAGGCAGGCCAGCGCGTGGTCGTGGCCGGTCGAGCGCGTGGAGACGAAGTCCATGATGCGCGCCACCACTTCGGCGGGCAGGCCGAAGCCTTCGCCCTGCAGCGTGGCGCGCACCGCGTCCGCGCCGCGCTTGTCGAGCTTGTCGACCTCGCGCAGCACCAGCATCTGGCGCTCGCCTTCGGCGATGCCGAGGTCCTCGAAGAAGCCGCGGATGAGCTTGCGGTTGTTCAACTGGATCTGGAACGGGCCGATGTCCAGTTCGCGGAACACGCTGTGGATCACCGCCGGCATCTCGGCGTCGTAGCGGATCGACAGGTGATCCTTGCCGATCACGTCGATGTCGCACTGGTAGAACTCGCGGAAGCGCCCGCGCTGGGCGCGCTCGCCGCGGTAGACGCGCTGGATCTGGTAGCGGCGGAACGGGAACGACAGTTCGTGCTCGTGCTCGGCGACGTAGCGGGCGAGCGGCACGGTGAGGTCGAAGCGCAGGGCGAGTTCGGGCGTGCCGCCCTGCTCCAGCGCGCCGGTCGACTGCACGAAGTAGACCTGGCGCTCGGTCTCGCCGCCGGACTTGGTGAGCAGGACCTCGCTGAACTCCATCACCGGGGTTTCGACCGGCAGGAAGCCGAAACGCTCGTAGTTGCGCCGGATGGTGTCGAGCATGCCCTGGAACGCGATCTGGTCCAGCGGCAGCAGTTCCAGCACGCCGGGCATGGTGCGCGGCTTGATCGAAGACATGGGCATTCCGGCGCGGTGCGAAGACCGCCAAGAATACCGGAGCCGGCGGCGGCGCGAGCCCGGCCGCCCGCGGCGGTTGCCATCGGGGGCCCGCGTCACTATCATGCGCGGCTCGCTTCCGGCCGTTTTGCGGCCGCAGCTCCCGTCGGGGTGTAGCTCAGCCTGGTAGAGCGCTACTTTCGGGAGGTAGAAGTCGGAGGTTCGAATCCTCTCACCCCGACCAATTCAGCCTCTGAACCAGCCATGCGGAGCCAACACTCCGTCAGCCGAGGCAGCCGTCACCACGAAAAAGCCCGCCTCAATGGCGGGCTTTTTCGTTCCATGCCCCTCGCGCGCCGCCCCACCGGACCCCCAGTCCCCACAAACCCCAGTCCCCACCCCGCGAATCCAGCCGTTTCCCCAAGGCCCACTCGCGCGATCCACCGCACCCACGGACCCACGGAGCCAACGCTCCTTCAGCCAAGGCACCCGTAACCACGAAAAAGCCCGCCTCAATGGCGGGTTTTTTTCCTTCTCCCCTTGCGGGAGAAGGTGGCCGAAGGCCGGATGAGGGGGCGCCGAGCCGTGCGGCAAGGCACCCCCTCTCCCCAACCCCTCTCCCACGAGGGGAGAGGGGCTTTGCTCAAGCGCTGTCGAGGCGGCAACCATGCCCCTAACGCTTCCCGACCCCCCCGCCGCTACACTCCCTTCACCTCCCCCACCCCGGCACCCCATGCCCTGGATCTTCGGGATACTCGGCGCACTGTTCGGAGCCTTCCTCGCCGACGTCGAGCGCGCCCTGTTCGGGCTGCTCGCCGGCGCCACCCTCGGGGTCCTGCTCGGATCGCACTGGGCGCTTCGCCAGCGGGTGGATGAACTCTCGCGCCGACTGGCCGATGTCGCGCGCGATGCACGGATCGCCACGCCGCCGGTGCCACGCCCCGATCGCGAAGCGCCCGCTGCATCGCCGATGCCGCAGCCCGCACCGCGGGTCGTGCCCGAAACGACGCCGTGGCCGGATGCGGCGCCTGCCGCCGCCCCGCCGCCACGTCCGGCGCCAGCACCGCAGCCGATCGCGGATCTCGCCGCCGCGCGCTCGATGGACACCGCACCGGAGCCGGTCGTGGCGCAGGCCGCGCACGCGGTGGAACCCACGCTGGACGAGCGCATCACCGCCACCCTCAAGCGGTGGCTGTTCGAAGGCAACCTGCCGGTGAAGATCGGCGCGCTGCTGATCTTCCTCGGCGTCGGCTACCTGCTGAAGCTCGCCGCCGACGAAGGCTGGTTCGCGCTGCCGATCGAATTCCGCTACCTCGGCGTCGCCACCGCCGCGCTCGGCGCGCTCGCCTGGGGCTGGATGCAGCGCAGCGCGAAGCCGGCGTTCGGCCTGAGCCTGCAGGGCGCGGCACTCGGCGTGCTGCTGCTGGCCGTGTTCGGCGCCTTCCGCCTGCATGACCTGCTGCCGGCAGGCGCCGCCTTCGCGCTGGTGGTGGTGCTGGTGGCCGGCGGCGCGCTGCTGGCGGTGCTGCAGCATGCGATCGCGCTCGCCGTGCTGGCCTTCACCGGCGGCTACCTCGCGCCGGTGCTGATCAGCACCGGCAGCGGCGACCACGTGGCGCTGTTCTCGTACTACGCGGTGCTCAATCTCGCGGTGCTCGGCATCGCCTGGTTCCGACCGTGGCGTGCGCTGAACCTGGTCGGTTTCGCATTCACCTTCGCGATCGGCACGCTGTGGGGCTATCGCTACTACCGGCCGGAACTGCTGTCCACGGTGCTGCCGTTCCTTGCCGGATTCTTCCTGTTCTACGTCGCGATCCCGGTGCTGTACGCGCTGCGCGGCGAAGGCACGCGCCGCGGATTCGTCGACGGCACCCTGGTGTTCGGCACGCCGCTGCTGGCGTTCCCGCTGGCCGCCGCGCTGCTGGCCGACGACCGCATGGGACTCGCGTACTGCGCGCTGGCGGTGGCCGTGCTCTACGTCGCGCTGGCGGCATGGCTGATCCGGCGCGACGGGATGCGCCTGCTGGCGCAGTCGTTCGGCGTGCTGGCGGTGGGCTTCGCCACCCTGGCCGTGCCGCTGGCGCTGTCCACGCGCTGGACGGCGGCGGTCTGGGCGCTGCAGGGCGCGGCCCTGGTCTGGCTCGGCCTGCGCCAGGCGCGCTGGCTGCCGACCCTCACCGGCTGGCTGCTGCAGGGGCTCGCCGCGGTTGCGTGGTTCTGGGGCATCGTCGACGACGGCTGGATGGCGCGCGAGCCCGAATGGCCGCTGCTCAACGGCCATGCGCTCGGCATGCTCTGCATGGCGCTGGGTGCGCTCGCCGTGGCGTGGCTGCACGAGCGCGCCGGCGGGCGCCGCTGGAGCGTGTGGCCGCCCTTCCTGCTCGGCCTGTTCTGGTGGTTCATCGGCGGCCTGCGCGAGATCGACGTGCACGCCGACGCCTGGCGCGACGACGCGCCGTGGGTGGCCTTCGCCGCGGTGACCCTGGCGCTGGCGGCACTGCTGCGGCGCGTCCTGCCGTGGCCGCGCCTCGGCTGGCCGGTGGTGGGGCTGCTGCTCGGCGGCGCGCCGCTGGTGCTGGCCAGCCTCGAAGCCTCGCCACAGGGCCCCCTGCTGCTGCCCGACGGCGGCGCGTGGTTCGCCTGGCTGCTGGCGGCGCTGTTCGCACTGCACGGCATCGCGCGGGACCCGTTGCAGCGTGGGCTGTCATGGGCGCACGTGGGCCTGCTGGCGAGCGTCGCCGCGCTGGCCGGCGCGCAACTGTGGGCGATGGGCCGGCAGTCGCTGGACGACGGCTGGAGCCAGGCCGCGGCTGTGCTGCCGCTGCTGGTGCTGGCGTGGCAGGCGGCGTGGCGGCCGCGGTCGGTGGGCTGGCCGGTGGCCGGGCACTTCGAGTCCTACGCGGGCCGCTGGCTCGCGGTCGCCTGGCTCGGACTCGTCGCGTGGTGGGTGGTTGCCCTGGGTTCGGCGGGCGACACCGCGCCCCTGCCCTTCGTGCCGCTGCTCAACCCGCTGGAACTGCTGCAGGTGCTGGTGCTGCTGTTCGCGCTGGGCCTGCTGCGCGGCGGCCTCGCGCCGGACGGGCTGCGCATCCTGCTGCCGATCGCCGGCTTCGTGCTGCTGACGACGATGACCCTGCGCGGCGTGCACCACGCCACCGGCGCGCCGTGGTCGCCGGCGATCCTCGATTCCTTCGTCGCCCAGACCGCGCTGACGGTGGCCTGGAGCGTGGCCGGCGTGACGGCCTGGATCGCGGGCTCGAAGCGCCGCTCGCGGCCGCTGTGGACCGCGGGCGCGGTGCTGATGGGCCTGGTGCTCGGCAAACTCGCGCTGGTCGACCGCAGTTACATCGGCGACCTGCCCGGCATCGTGTCCTTCCTCGCGGTGGGCGTGCTGCTGGTGCTGGTCGGCTGGTTCGCGCCCTCGCCGCCGCGTCGTGAATCGGAGCCCGCATGACGATCCGTCCCGCCCTGCTCGCCCTGCTGCTCGCCGCCGCCTCGCCGGTCGCGTCCGCCGCGCACGCGGTGCGTTTCCCGCTCGAGGTCGACCCGCAGCGCGCCGGCGCCTGGCGCATCGATCTGCCGCTGGCGGTGTATCGCGAGGCCGCGCACGGCGACCTGCGCGATGTCGAGGCGCGCAACGGCCGCGGCGAGCCGGTGCCGCTGGGCCCGGTGCCGCTGCGCTACGGCGCGCCGGCCGCCAGCGCGCTGGAAACCGTGTCGCTGACGCCCTTCGCCCTGCCCCCGCTCGGCGGCACTGCGCCGAGCGGCGCGCAACTGCGCTTGCTGGTCGAGCGCGATGCCGGCGGCACGCTGCGCCGGCTCGACCTCAGCGAAAGCGGCGCGCCTGCCGCGCCGGCCGGCGCCGAGCTGCTGTTCGACGCCGGCAGCGGCGAGGCCTCGCTGCACGCGCTCGACGTGGCGCTGGATCCCGCCGGCGGCCCGGCCCAGCGCGCGCGCGTGGTGGTGCTGGCCAGCGACGACCTCGACACCTGGCGCCCGCTCGGGCCGTCGCAGGCGCTGCTGCGCATCGAACAGGCCGGGCGCCTGCTGGAGCGGCGCACGCTCGATCTCGGCGGCCAGCGTGCGCGTTACCTGCTGCTGCGCGGCGCCGATGGCGCGGCCCTGCCGCCGGTGGCGCAGGTCGCGCTGCGCCTGCGCCATCAGCCGCCGCTGGTGGCCGACTGGCCGCAATCGCAGTCGATCGACGCGGCCTTCGTGCGCGGCGGCGCGGCCGGGGAATTCATCTACCGCGCGCCGGGCGCGATCCCGGTCGACGGCCTCGAGGTGGTTCCGGCCGACCTCAACAGCGTGGCCGAGGTGGTGGTCGAAAGCCGCGCCGCGGACGATCGCCCGTGGGTGCGCCGCCAAAGCGGCACGGTGTTCCGGGTCGCGATCGATGGCGAGGAGAGCGGCAGCCTGCCGGTGCGCATCGACGCGGTGCGCGAGCGCGAATGGCGCATCACCACCGATCCGCCGCTGGCGCAGCCGCCGGTGCTGCGGCTGTCGTTCACGCCCGACACCTGGGTGCTGCTCGCGCAGGGTCCGGGCCCGTTCGAACTGCGCGCAGGCAGCGCCGAGTCGCGGCGCGCGGACTGGCCGCTGGAACGCGCGCTGGACGCGATGGCCGCGCAGTCGGGCCCGGGCTTCCGCCTGCCGCTGGCCACCGTCGGCGAGGCGGTGCAGCTCGACGGCGTCGCCGCGCTCACGCCAGCCCCCACGCCGCCGCCGTGGTGGCGCATCGCGCTGTGGGGCGTGCTGCTGCTCGGTGCGCTGGCGGTGGTGGTGCTGGTGCTGCGCCTGCTGCGCGAGCGCGCGCCGGCCTGATCCCCGCGGCACGCGCGTGATCACCATCTCGACGCGCCGCGCCGCGGTCGGTACCTTCTGCGTGGCGTCGTCGACCTCGGACTGCGCGCCAGCCGCTGCCGCGAACGACGGCCGCGCCCCCCGCGCGCACGGCCGGATGACGTCGTCGCGGTGCGTGGCGGGTCGCCGCGACCCCTTGCCCCACCGGACCTGCCGATCGAGACCGCCGTGCCCACGAACCCGCTGGACCAACTGCAGGCCCCGAGCCTGCTCAAGACCGACGCCCTGATCGGCGGCGCCTGGATCGCGGGCACGGCCCGCGTCGATGTGCTGGACCCGGCGACCGGCGCGAAGCTCGCCGATGTCGCGCGGCTCGGCGCCAGCGAGGCCACGGCCGCGATCGCGGCGGCGGATGCCGCCTGGCCCGCGTGGCGCGCGACCACCGCCAAGGCGCGCGCGGCCATCCTGCGGCGCTGGTTCGACCTCGTGCAGCGGCACGCCGAGGACCTGGCCCGGATCATGACCGCCGAACAGGGCAAGCCACTGGCCGAGGCGCGCGCCGAGGTCGGCTTCGGCGCCAGTTTCATCGAGTGGTTCGCGGAAGAAGCGCGCCGCGTCTACGGCGAGACCATCCCCACCACCGATCCCAACAAGCGCTACCTGGTGATCCGGCAGCCGATCGGCGTGTGCGCGGCGATCACCCCGTGGAACTTCCCGATCGCGATGATCACCCGCAAGGTCGCGCCGGCGCTGGCCGCGGGCAACGTGGTGGTGGTCAAGCCGGCCGAGGCCACGCCGCTGTGCGCGCTCGCGCTGGCCGAACTGGCGCAGCAGGCCGGGCTGCCACCGGGCGTGCTCAACGTGCTCACCTCCGACGCGGCAGGCGCGGTGGCCATCGGCAAGGCCTGGTGCGCGAGCAACACGGTGCGCCACCTGTCGTTCACCGGCTCCACCGAGGTCGGGCGCCTGCTCGCCGCGCAGTGCGCGCCGACGATCAAGAAGCTGGGCCTGGAACTCGGCGGCAACGCGCCCTTCATCGTCTTCGACGACGCCGACCTCGACAGCGCGGTCGAAGGCGCGACGCTCAGCAAGTACCGCAACGCCGGGCAGACCTGCGTGACCACCAACCGCTTCTACGTGCAGGCGGGCATCCACGATGCGTTCGTCGAGCGGCTCGCGGCGAAGGCGCGCGCGATCCGCCTCGGCAATGGCTTCGAGCCCGGCGTGGGCCAGGGCCCGCTGATCGACGCCGAGGCGGTGGCCAAGGTCGAGTCCCACGTCGCCGATGCGCTCGCGCGTGGCGCGCGGTTGGTGGCTGGCGGGACCCGCGCCCAGGAGATCGGCGCTGGCTTCTACCGGCCCACCGTGCTGGCCGGGGTCACGCCGGAAATGCGCTGCGCGCGCGAGGAAACCTTCGGCCCGGTGGCTGCGGTGCTGCGCTTCGAGACCGAAGCCGAGGCGATCGCGCTGGCCAACGCCACCGAGTTCGGGCTCGCCAGTTACTTCTACAGCCGCGACGTCGGCCGCATCTTCCGCGTCGCCGAAGCGCTCGAGTACGGCATGGTCGGCATCAACACCGGACTGGTTTCGACCGCCGAAGTGCCGTTCGGCGGCGTCAAGCAGTCCGGGCTGGGACGCGAAGGCGCGCGCCAGGGCATCGACGAGTACGTCGAGACCAAGTACCTCTGCCTCGGCGACGTGCAGGCCTGAGCGCGCTGCGGCGCGCGATCAGGGCTCGTCCCAGCCGCGCGCGCGCTCGACCGCGCGCGACCAGCGGCGCATCCGTTCGCCGGCCTCGTCGCGGCTGATCGACGGTTCGAACACCCGCTCGGCCTGCCAGCCTTCCGCGAGTTGCCCAATGGACGACCACACGCCGATCGCGAGCCCGGCGAGGTAGGCCGCGCCCAGCGCCGTGGTCTCGGTGACCCGCGGCCGCACCACCGGCACGCCGAGCAGGTCGGCCTGGAACTGCATCAGGAGGTCGTTCACCGTCGCGCCACCGTCGACGCGCAGTTCGATCAGCGGCTGTTCGGCGTCGGCGCGCATCGCGGCCAGCACTTCGGCGCTCTGGAACGCGATCGCCTCCAGCGCCGCACGCGCGAGGTGGCCGCGCTGGGTGCCCCGCGTGATCCCGAGCACGGTGCCGCGCGCATAGGCATCCCAGTGCGGGCTGCCGAGCCCGGTGAAGGCCGGCACCATCAGCACGCCGCCGCTGTCGGGCACGCTGGCCGCGAGCGCCTCGACGTCGCTGGAGCGTTCGATCAGGCCCAGGCCGTCGCGCAGCCACTGCACCACGGCGCCGCCGACGAAGACGCTACCCTCCAGCGCATAGGATCGCGCGCCGAGGTCCCAGGCCACGGTCGTGAGCAGCCGGTGGCGCGAGCGCAACGGGCGCTCGCCGGTGTTCATGAGCATGAAGCAGCCCGTGCCATAGGTGTTCTTGGCCATGCCGGGGCGGAAGCAGGTCTGGCCGAACAGCGCGGCCTGCTGGTCGCCGGCGATGCCGGCGAGCGGTACCTCGTGGCCCTCGATCCGCGCGAAGAGGCCGGCGCGATTGGCCGACGGCAGGATGCGCGGCAGGCAGGCCGCGGGCACGTCGAACAGCGCCAGCATCTCCGGGTCCCAGCCGCCTTCGAGGTTCATCAGCAGGGTGCGGCTGGCGTTGCTGGCGTCGGTCACGTGGGCCTGCCCGCCGCTGAGCTTCCACGCCAGCCAACTGTCGACGGTGCCGAAGCACAGCTCGCCGCGCGCGGCGCGCTCGCGCGCGCCCGGCAGATGGTCGAGCAGCCAGGCGAGCTTGGTGCCGGAGAAGTACGGATCGAGCAGCAGCCCGGTGCGCGCCGCGACCCGCGCCTCGTGCCCGGCGGTGCGCAGCGCGTCGCAGCGCTCCGCGGTGCGCCGGTCCTGCCAGACGATCGCCGGCGCCACCGGATGGCCCGTCGCGCGATCCCACAGCACGACGGTTTCGCGCTGGTTGGTGATGCCGACCGCGGCGATCTCCCGGGCCGCGACGCCGGCCCGCGCCAGCACCTCGGCGATCGTGCTCGCCTGCGAGACCCAGATCTCGTCGGCGTCGTGCTCGACCCAGCCGGGCCGCGGGTAGTGCTGCGCGAACTCGCGCTGCGCGACGGCGACGATGCGGCCTTCGCGATCGAACAGGATCGAGCGCGAACTGGTGGTGCCCTGGTCCAGCGCGAGGATGTAGCGCGACATGGCGAGTCTCCGGGTGCGGGCGCCGCCGCGCTCAGGCGCGCTGCGCGGCGATCCAGTGGTCGAGTGTGCCCGCCGCCGCGGGGCCGAGGTGCAGGCCGAGCTTGCTGCGCCGCCACAGGATGTCGTCGGCGGTGAGCGCCCATTCCTCGCGCATCAGGTATTCGATCTCGGCGGCATGCAGGCCCGGCAGCACCGCCTCGCCGAGGTCCGCGAGGCCCGTCGCGGTGCCGACGATCTTGCGCATGCGCGTGCCGTAGGCGCGCGCGAGGCGCAGCCGCAGCGGCGCGGGCAGCCACGGCCAGCGCGTTGCGGCCACCTCGAGGAAGCGCGCGAAGTCGGCCTGCGGCAGGTCGCCGCCCGGCAAGGGTGCGCCGGCGGTCCAGCGCGGGCGGCTGGCGCCCAGCGCGGTCGCGATGCGATCGACCGCTTCCTCGGCCAGCACGCGGAAGGTGGTCAGCTTGCCGCCGAACACCGACAGCGCCGGCGCGCCGACCTGGTCGAGTTCGAACACGTAGTCGCGGGTCACGCTGGACGGATCGTCGGACTCGTCTTCGAGCAGCGGACGCAGGCCGGCGAAGCTCCAGACCACGTCGGCGGGGCCGATCCGGCGCTCGAAGTACTGGTTCGCCATGCCGCAAAGATAATCGACCTCGGCGGCGCCGATGCGCGCCGTGCCGGGCCCGTCGGTGTGCTCGACGTCGGTGGTGCCGATCAGGGTGAAGTCCTGCTCGTAGGGCAGCGCGAAGACGATGCGCCGGTCCGGCGCCTGGAAGATGTAGGCATGCTCGTGCGCGAACAGACGCCGCACCACGATGTGGCTGCCCTTGACCAGACGCACGCCGTTGCGTGCCTTCACCGGCGAGCGATCACGCAGGAACTCGGCCGCCCACGGGCCTGCGGCATTGACCAGCGCGCGCGCGGCGACCTCGGTGCGGCCGTCCGGACCGGCGAGCACCGCGCGCCAGTGCCGCTCGCGCCGCACCGACTCGCAGCGCGTGCGGGTGAGCACCGTGGCGCCGCGTTCGCGCGCGTCCACGGCGTTGAGCACCACCAGCCGCGCGTCGTCGACCCAGCCGTCGGAGTATTCGTAGCCGCGGCGGAAGCGCGGCGCCAGCGGTGCGCCGGCGGGATGCGCGCGCAGGTCGATCCCGCGCGAGCCGGGCAGGCGCCGGCGGCGCGCCAGGTGGTCGTACAGGAACAGCCCGATGCGGATCATCCAGTCCGGCCGCAGGTGCGCGTCGTGGGGCATCACGAAGCGCATCGGCCACATGATGTGCGGGGCCGCATCAATCAGGCGCTCGCGCTCGGCGAGTGCCTTGCGCACCAGGCGGAACTCGTGGTGCTCGAGGTAGCGCAGCCCGCCGTGGATCAGTTTGGTGCTGGCCGACGAGGTGTGGCCGGCGAGGTCGTCCTGCTCGACCAGCAGCACCTTCAGCCCGCGGCCGGCGGCATCGCGCGCGATGCCCGCGCCGTTGATGCCGCCGCCGACCACCAGCAGGTCGAAGACCTCGTTGCCGATCGCCGCGGCGTCAGTCATAGACCAGGCCCACCAGCGCGAAGGCGAGCGTGCCGATGAACACCGTCGCCGCCGCGCCCAGCGCGAGCGGCCGCCAGCCCTGCGCGCGGAGCGAACGCAGGTCGGTTTCCAGCCCGACCGCGACGAGCGCGACGGCGAGCAAGGCCTGCGACAGCCACGCCAGCGCGACCCGCGCCGCGTCCGGCAGGATGTCCGCGCTGGCGACGCACACCATTGCCACGAAGCCGAAGGCGAACCACGGCACGGGCACCGCGGAAGCGCCACCGCCCGCCCGGCGCGCCAGCACCAGCCCCAGCAACAGCACCATCGGCGCCAGCATCAGCACGCGCGCGAGCTTGCTCGCCATGCCGTACTGCCCCGCCTCGTCGCCGAGCGCGAATGCCGCGGCGACGACCTGCGCGACTTCGTGCACCGACGCGCCGATCCAGACCCCGTAGGCCTGGTCCGTCATGCCCGCCAGGGCACCGACCAGCGGGAAGCCCAGCATCGCGACGGTGCCGAAGAGCGTGACCACGCCGAGCGCATAGGCCACCGATTCGCTGCGGTCGCGCACCACGGCGTTCATCGCCACCGCCGCCGACGCGCCGCAGATCGAGGTGCCCGCCGCGATCAGCATCGACAGCCCGGCGTCGACCCCGAGCAGGCGCCCGATGGCGAGCGTGAAGCCGAAGGTCAGCACCACGCAGGCCACCAGCAGCGCCACGCCGGCGGGCGTGATCGCCAGCAGTTGCGCCAGCGTGAGTTGCAGGCCGAGCAGGACGATGCCGATGCGCAACGGACGGCGCAGGCAGGCGGCGATGCCGGGCCCGGCGGCGGCCGGCACGCCGCGCAGGTTGCGCCAGGCCGCGCCGAGCACGATGGCGAGCATCAAGGCGCCCGGCGCCCACTCCGGGAAGGCCGCGCGGATTCCGAAGGCGAGCGCCGCCAGCGCACCGGCCAGCGCCAGCCCGGGCAGCAGCGCGGCCGGGCCTGCTGCGCCGGCCGGGCTCATCCGGCCAGTCGGGCGGCCACGGCCTGTGCGATCACCGCGCTCACCCGCTCGTTGGATTCGACGGTCACGCCGGCGATGTGCGGCGTCAGCAGGAGATTCGGCACGCCGGCGAACAGGCGGCCGGCCGCCGCATCGACCGGCTCGCGTTCGAACACGTCGAGCGCGGCGCCGCCGAGGCGGCCGCCGCGCAGGGCGTCGACCAGCGCGGCCTCGTCCACCACCCCGCCGCGCGCTGCGTTGATCAGGATCGCGTCCGGCTTCATGCGCGCCAGCGCGGCGGCATCGACGAGACGCGTGGTCGCCGGCGTCAGCGGCACATGCAGGCTCACCACGTCGCTGTGTGCCAGCAGGTCGGCCAGCGGAAGGTTGCGCACGCCCTCCCACGCCGGATGGTCGGCGGGCAGGAAGGGATCGTGGGCGGCGATCGACATCCCGAGCGCGCGGGCGTGGATCGCAGTCTGCCTGGCGATGGCGCCGTAGCCGACCAGGCCCAACTGCTTGCCCGACAGCTCGCGACCCATCAGGCGTTGGCGCGGCCACTCGCCGGCGGCGACCGCGTCGCTCGCGAACCAGGCGCGGCGCAGCAGCACCAGCGCCGCGGTGACCACGTATTCGGCGACCGCGAGGTCGTTGGCGCCGGTGGCGGGGAACACGGCGATGCCGCGCGCCTCGCAGGCACCGACGTCGATGTTGTCGAGGCCGACACCGAGGCGCCCGACCACGGTGAGGCGCGCCGCCGCCTCGAGCAGCGCACCGCGCACCTGGGTGCGGTTGCGCACCACCAGCGCGCGCGCGTCGGCCACCGCCGCGCGCAGTGCATCCGGCTGGTCGACCAGCGTCGGGGCGTAGTGCACGTCGAAGCCGGACAGGTGCGCGCGGATCGCGGCCTCGTCCATGAACTCGGTGATCACGATGTCGGCCATCGGGCTTCCTCGGAGGCGTTCGCGCGGGCTCAGGCCGGCGGCAACAGGGCGCGGATCGCGGCGTGCAGTTCGCCCGGGACCGTGAGGCCCTCGCGCGCGGCGCGCGCGCGCAGCGCGAGGCGCCGCTCGCCGGGCAGCCGCACCTCGGGCTCGTCGGCGATCGCGTCCAGCAGCACGCCGATGCGTTGCGCGTAGGCGCCGCCCGACAGCGGCCCGGGATCCAGCGCGACCAGCACCTGGCCCATGTCGGGCGGACCGCCCTGGTCGTCGAAGAACGAACTGGCCTCCCAGCCCCAGGCCGACCCGGTGACCGCGGCGGCGAGGATTTCGACCATCAGCGCCAGCGCCGCGCCCTTCGCGCCGCCGATCGGCGACAGCGTGCCGGCGAGCGCCGCCGACGGATCGGTGGTCGGCTGTCCCGCCGCGTCCACCGCCCAGCCTTCAGGGATCGGCTCGCCGGCCTTCTGCGCGGCCACGATCTTGCCGCGTGCGGCGACCGACAGCGCGAGGTCGATCACCAGCGGCGCACGGGAATCAGTCAGCGGTGCGGCGAAAGCAAGCGGATTGGTGCCCAGCAGCGGTCGCCGGCCACCCCACAGCGCCATCGCCTTCGGCGTATTGCCGAGCACCAGCCCGACCAGGCCGGCCGCGGCGAGTCGCTCCGCGTGCGCGCCGGCCTGCCCGAAGTGGTGCGAGCGATGCAGCACGGCCACCGCGATGCCGCTGGTGCGCGCCAGCGGCACCAGCGCCGCGATCGCCGCGTCGATCGCGGGATAGGCGAAGCCATGGCCGGCATCGACCCGCAGCGCGGCGGCCGCGACCTGCTCCACGCGCGGCACGGCACGACCGTCGACCTTGCCGCAGCGCGCATGCAGCGCGTAGGTGCTCACCCGCGACAGTCCATGGCCCGCCTGCCCGTCCGCCTCGGCGGCGACCAGGGCCTTCGCGGTGGCGCGCGCGCTGGCGTCCGAAGCGCCGCTGTGCGCCAGCGCGGCGGCGGCCAGCGCCTCGGCGTCCCCGAGGCTGAGCTGCACCGGATCGACCACGGACGCCGGACTCAGGCGCTGCGGTAGAGCTTGGTCATCACGAACTCGCGGTGACCCAGCGCCTCGGCGGCGGTCAGGCGACCGTTGGCCGTGTGCACGATCATGTCGATCAGCGCGTCGCCCGCCTGGTCGATGGTCATCGCGCGGCGCACGATGCCGGAGACGTCGACGTCGACGTGCTCGGACATCAGGCGCACCGTGCGCGGGTTCCCGGTGACCTTGATCACCGGCATGATCGGGTTGCCGATCACGTTGCCCTGGCCGGTGGGGAAGATGTGCAGCACGTAGCCGGCCGCGGCCTGCAGGGTGCAGCACTCGGCCGCCGCCGACGAGGTGTCCATGAAGTACAGCCCGGGGCCCGCGGCCGGCGCTTCGGCCGGCTGCAGCACGTCGATGAAGCTGACCTTCTTGCCGATCTTCTCGAGGTTGCCGAGGGCCTTTTCCTCGATCGTGGTCAGTCCGCCGGCGATGTTGCCCTTGGTCGGCTGGCTGTCGGAGAGGTCCGAGGTCTTGTGCGCCTCGATCACCTCGTCCTGGTAGGCCTTCCAGGTGCGCATGAACTTCTCGCGCACCGCCGGCGTGGCGGCGCGCGCGGCCGCGAGGTGCTCGGCACCGGTCAGTTCGGAGGTCTCGCCGAAGCAGCCGTAGAGGCCGGCCGGGATCAGCTTGTCGTACATGTTGCCGACGGTCGGGCAGGACGCCAGCCCGGTGGTGGTGTCGGACTCGCCGCACTTGGCGGCGATCCACAGTTCCGACAGGTCGCACTCGACCCGCAGTTGGCCGGAAGTCTGGTGCACGAACTCCTTGGCCTTGCGCGACGCCGCGGCGATGGTGGCGATGTCGCCGTTGCCCTCGATCCAGAAACCGGCCACCGGCTTGCCGGTGGCGGCGATGCCGTCGACGATCCGCTTCGTCCAGCCCGGCTCGATGCCGATCACGATGCAGGCGGCGACGTTGGGGTTGGCGCCGGTGCCGATCATGGTGCGGAAGTGCAGCTCGAGGTCCTCGCCGAACTGCAGGCGGCCGTAGGCGTGCGGCAGGGCGATGGTGCCCTGGATGTGCGCGGCAACCGCCTCGCAGGCGGCGTTGGAAATGTCGTCGACCGGCAGGATGGCGACGTAGCTGCGCACGCCGACCCGGCCGTTCTCGCGCCGGTAGGCCAAGATCTTGCGATTGCTGCTCATGTGCTTGGGCTCCTTGGGCTCACCAGCGCTTGGTCTTGAGGTTGTGGACATGCACGTGCTCGCCGCGCTTCACCGGGGCGACGATGCGCCCGATGTCCTGTCCGTACTTGATGACCGTGTCGCCGACGCCGAGGTCGGCCAGCGCGACCTTGTGCCCGATCGGCACGTCCATCGACACCACGAGGCGGAAGTCGCTGTTGTCGTGGGTGACCACGCACAGCATGTCGGTGCCGGCCACCAGGCCCTCCACCACCACGACCCCGACGTTGTCGGCCGGGTCGTGCACCAGCAGATGCGGAACGCTCACACGGGCCTCCGGTTGCAGTCATGTAACTCTTGTAGATCACATAATACATCAGATGCTGGACGCGGGCGCAAGCCAGCGCGTAACCTTCCGCCGTCGCGCCACACAGGTCCAGCCGCCCCGCCATGGATGCCGCGCCCCACTACCGCCCGCTGTACCGCCAGGTCTACGACTTCCTGGTCAAGCAGATCGCCGATTCCGTGTGGCGACCCAACGACACCCTGCCCAGCGAGCAGGCACTCGCCGAGCAGCTGCGCGTCAGCCAAGGCACGGTGCGCAAGGCGCTCGATACCCTGGTGGCCGAGAAACTGATCGAACGCCGCCAGGGCAAGGGCACCTTCGTCGCCGAACATACGCAGGAGCGCGCGCTGTTCCGCTTCTTCCGCCTCTCCGAGCCCGGCGGCGAGCGCACGGTGCCGACCAGTTCCGACGAATCGGTGAAGCGCCGCCCGGCGAAGGCCGCCGAACTGCGCAAACTGCACCTCGATGCCGGCGAACAGGTGGTGGAGATCGTGCGCACGCGCAGCGTCAGCGGCCGGCCGGTGATCTACGAGCGCAGCGTGCTCGCGCTGCGGCACTTCCCCGACATCGACCGCCGGCAGCCGCTGCCGAACACCCTGTACGCGATGTTCCAGCAGCAGTACGGCGTCAACATCGTCAGCGCCGAAGAGGAACTGCGCGCCGACCTCACGCGCGCGGAGGACGCACGGCGCCTGCCGCTGGCGGTCGGCGCGCCGCTGCTGCACATCGAGCGGGTGGCGATCGCGCTGGACGGCAGCCGGGTCGAGTGGCGCGTGAGCCGATGCGACACCTCGCATCTGGTCTACGCCGTCACCCTGTCCTGACCGGCGGCCGGCGCGGATCGCACCATGGCCGCTGTCGTCCTCTGCGTCGGCCATGCGGTGCAGGACTTCGTGTTCGGCGTGCATGAACTCCCGGTCGCGGCGCAGAAGCATCGCGCGACCTCGTTCACCAGCGTCGGCGGCGGACCGGCCGCCACCGCGGCCGTCGCGATCGCCCGCCTCGGCGGCCGGGCACGGCTCGCCGCCCGGCTCGGCGCGGATCCGGTAGCCGACGTGGTCACCGCCGAACTCGCCGGCCACGGCGTCGACTGCACCTTCGTCCGCCGCTTCGCCGGATGCACCTCGTCGCTGTCGGCGGTGATGGTGGATGCGGCCGGCGAACGCATGATCGTCAACTACCTCGACCCCTCGCTGCCGCGCGCGGCGGACTGGCTGCCACCACCGCGCGCCACCGGCTGCGGTGCCGTGCTCGCCGACACGCGCTGGCCCGAAGGTGCGCTCGCGGCGCTGGCGGCGGCGCGCACGGCGGGACTGCCCGGCGTGCTCGATGCCGACCGTCCGATCCCCACCGACCGCGCCGTGCTGGCCGCGGCGAGCCATGTCGCCTTCTCGCACGAGGCGCTGGCTGAGTTCACCGGCGAGCCGGACCCGCGGCGCGCGCTGGAAATCGCGGCGCGCGGCCTCGACGCGTGGTGTTGCGTCACGGTCGGCGCGCAGGGCGTGCACGTGCTGGCCGACGGCCGCCACCAGCACCTGCCCGGACACCGCGTCGCCGTGGTCGACACGCTGGGCGCCGGCGATGTCTGGCACGGCGCGTTCGCGCTGGCGCTGGCCGAAGGACGCGCCGAGCTCGACGCAGTGCGCTTCGCGAGCGCCGCGGCGGCGCTCAAGGTGCAGCGCGCAGGCGGCCGCGCCGGCGCGCCGACCCGCGCCGAGGTCGACGCATTCATCGCTTCCCTTCCGGAGTAACCCGATGCAACTGTCAGCAGGCAAGTACCGCGGCATGCGCCGCCTGGCCGACCGCCAGGGCCGGTTCAAGATGACCGCGGTGGACCAGCGACCGCCGATCAAGAACCTGATCCGCGAACGACGCGGCACCGCGCAGGCGCCGTGGGAAGACGTCGCCGGCTTCAAGGAGCTGCTGATCCGCGAACTGCAGGGCGAGTCCACCGCGATGCTGCTCGACCCGCACTACGCCTACCCGCGCGGCGTGACGATGCTGGATCCCGCGCTGGGCATGATCCTGACCCTCGAGGACTCGCTGTTCACCGAGACCCCGGGCGGGCGCCTGTCGGCCGAGATCGACGACTGGTCGACGGAGAAGATCAAGCGCGCCGGCGGCGACGCGGTGAAGGTGCTGACCTGGTACCGGCCCGACGCCGATCCGGCGGTGTGCGAGGCGCAGCAGGCCTTCACCGCGCGGATCGGCGACGCCTGCCGCCGCTACGACCTGCCCTTCGTGTTCGAACTGCTGGTCTACCCGCTCGCGCGCGACGCGGAGCAGACCCGCGACTACGTCGAGATGAAGACCAAGCATCCCGACCTGGTGCTCGACAGCGTGCGCGCGTTCGCCGATCCGAAGTACGGCGTCGACCTGTTCAAGCTCGAGAGCCCGATCCCGGCGTCCGACCTGCCCGAACCGGGCAGCGAGGGCGCGCCGCAGGCGCAGGCATTGTTCGACGAACTCGGCCGGATCGCCGGCCGGCCATGGGTGATGCTTTCGGCCGGCGCCGGCATGGCGCAGTTCCGCCGCGTGCTGCATTACGCCTACGCGGCCGGCGCCTCGGGCTACCTGGCCGGTCGCGCGATCTGGCTCGACGCCTTCCAGCGGTTTCCCGACTGGCAGGCGATCGAGGCCGGGCTGCGCGAGCAGGCCGTGCCCTACATGCGGGGGCTGAACGCGCTCACCGATGAAGCGGCCACGCCGTGGCATCGTCATCCGTGCTACGGCCCCGAGGGCCCGCGCGTGCTGCCCGCCGATGCATCGTTCCGTCACGTCTATCCCGGATTCGGAGCCTGACATGGCACTCACCTACGGGGTCGCGGTGCTCGCGCGACCGACCTTCGATGTTCCCTTCGCCGAGGAAACCAAGGCGCGCGCGTTCGCCGCGCTGGACGCCGCCGGCATCCGCACCGTCGGCCCGCGCGAGCTGCTGTTCGACCGCGCCGCGGCCGAGCGTGCGCTGGCACAGATCGCCGCCGCGGGCGAGATCGACCTGATGCTGATCCTGCAGGTGACCTTCACCGACGCCACGATGACGGTCGAGATCGCGCGGGGCGCCAAGGTGCCGCTGGCGGTCTGGGCGCTGCCGGAGCCGCGCGCCGGTGGCCGGCTGCGGCTGAACGCGTTCTGCGGGCTCAACCTCGCGGCGCACGCGCTCGGTCGCGCCGGCGTGCCGCACGGCTGGCTGTATGCGGACCCCGACGAGGCGGGACTCGGCGAACGCCTGCTCGCGCTGGGCGCTCCCGCGGCGGCACCGGCCGACGGTGCGCGCGTCGCGCCGGGCGGTGCGGCGCCGATCGACCGCGCCGCCGCCGAGCGCGCCCTCGCCGC
>JAJTHZ010000177.1 GCA_021299185.1 Lysobacteraceae bacterium
ATCGGCGCCGCCACCTGCGCCGCCAGCCGTGGCCGCGGACCCGCCCGCCAGGCCCGTGCCGCCGCCGGCAGTCGCGCCGACGGACCTCGTCGTAGAACGAACCGACCCGGCATCGCCGGGGGCACCCGATGTCGCGGCAAACGACGCCACCGGCGCGGCGGTCGCCCCCGACACGATTTTTGCTGCTGACCCGATCGACGCCCCGGCCGACCCGGCGGCTGCGCCCGCCGACCCCGTCGGGCCGAGGCCGATCGCCCTGCTGGGCGCCGAAGTCCCGGTCGGCACGCGTGCCAACCTGCGCTGGCGGGTCAGCGAGTCGTTCGACGGTACCGCGGTGTCGACCCCGGTGATCGTGGTCAACGGCGCGCGCGCGGGCCCGACCCTGTGCCTGACGGCCGCCGTGCACGGCGACGAACTGAACGGCGTGGAAGTGGTGCGCCGCGTGCTCAACGACGTTGACGAGGAGCAGCTCGCCGGTGCCGTGATCGCGGTGCCGGTGGTCAACCTGCTGGGGTTCTCGCGCGGCTCGCGCTACCTGCCGGACCGGCGCGACCTCAACCGCTTCTTCCCCGGCAGCGACGTCGGCAGCGCGGCCTCGCGCATCGCGTCCAGCCTGTTCCGCGAGATCGTCGTCCACTGCTCGGCGCTGGTCGACTTCCACACCGGATCGTTCGATCGTTCCAACCTGCCGCAGGTACGCGGCGACCTGCGCAATCCGGCGGTGCTGGAATTCACCCGCGGCTTCGGCGCCACGCCGGTGCTGCACAGCCCGGGCACGCGCGGCATGCTGCGGCTGGCGGCGTCGTTCCGCGGGATCCCGGCGGTGACCTTCGAAGTCGGCGCGCCGCTGCGCCTGGAGCCGGAGAAGATCGATTTCGCCGTGCAGGCGATCAAGGCGCTGATGCACCACCTGCAGATGACGCGCAGTTTCCGCATGTTCGCCGAACCGCAGGCGACCTTCTACGAGTCGAAGTGGGTGCGCGTCGACCACGGCGGCATGCTGTTCACCACCGTCGCGCTCGGCGACTCGGTGCGCGTGGGGCAGCGGCTCGGGAAGGTGGTCGATCCGCTGGCCAACGAGGAGCACGTGGTCGTCTCGCCGTTCCGCGGACGCGTGATCGGCCAGGCACTCAACCAGGTCGTGCTGCCCGGCTTCGCCGCCTTCCACATCGGCATCCAGACCAGCGAAGAGCAGGCGGTCGAGGAAGCGCGCCAGCCGGTGTACGGCGACGAGGCGATCGAACGCATGGAAGGCGACGAGATGGGGCCGGCACCGCCGGAGCGCGGCCCGGGCGAACCCGACGCCGCGGCGCCGCCGGGCGAGCCGCCGGGCGGCTGAGGCCTGCCATGCTGCGGCGTGGCGTGCGCAGGGGCTTGCGCTGCGCTAGCGTCGAGGCTTCGATGCGTCCACGAGGAAGACCGCCATGACCCTGTGCCCCGTCGCGCTGACCGCCGGCTGCCGCAAGTGCCCGATCTTTTCGGTGTGCCCGCTCAAGGGCGTGATCGGCGACCAGAAGAAGGACGCCGCGGGCAAGCCGGGCGACCACGACCGCAAGGCCAAGCGCTGAGTCGCCTCAGCCGCCGCTCGCCGCCTTGGCGAGCGACAGTTCGACCTGCTTCACCCCGGGCAGCAGCTTCAGCGCATCGACCAGCGCGGGCGTCGCGCGCACGCGCCAGGCCTCGCCGAGTTCGACCTCGGTGGTCGCGTCGGCGTTGCGGTACTCCAGCCGCACGCTGGCGGGCCCCGGCACGAAGGGCTTGACCTGCGCCGACAGCGCGCGCGCGAAGTCGGGCCCGATGCCGTTGAGGCGCACGCGGACCTGGCGCGCGAAGCGCTCGCAGGCTTCGTCCAGCGTCCACGCGCGGCGCGCGCGCACCACCAGGTTGCCGCTGAATTCATCGAGGCTGAGCCCGCCCTCCACCACCAGGATCGCGTCCTTGGTCAGCAGCGGCGCGCACTCGTGGAAGGCTTCGCGGAAGAACGACACCTCGATCCGTCCGCTGGCGTCCTCCAGTTGCACGAAGGCCATTGATTCGCCGCGCCGGCGCTGCTGCGCCACCAGTCCGCCGACCGCCACCAGCTGCTCGTGGCGCCGCCGCTCGCCGGGGTTGGCCGGAGGACGGTGGATCTCCTCGAGACGCCCGATCGGCACCGTCACCAGTTGCTCCAGCACGCCGCGATGCGCGTCGGTGGGGTGGCCCGACAGGTAGTGGCCCAGGGTCTCGCGCTCGCCGTTGAGCAACTGCACCAGCGGCCATTCCGGCCCCTCGGGCAGGTCGAGCGTGCCGGCCGCGCCCGGCGCGGGCGCGGGATCGAAGCCGAACAGCGACACCTGGCCCGCCTCGCGCTCCTTCAGGCGCTGGTCGGCGGCCTTCATCACCTCCGGCAACTGCGCCATCAGGGTGGCGCGGTTCTTCGCCAGGCCATCGGCCGCGCCGGACAGGATCAGGGCCTCCAGCACGCGCTTGTTGATCCTGGTCGGGTCGATGCGCTGGCACAGGTCGAGCAGGCTGGCGAAGCGCCCGCCGCGCTCGCGCTCCGCGACCAGGGCCTCGACCGCGCCCTGGCCCACGCCCTTGATCGCGCCGAGGCCGTAGCGGATGGTGCGCGGATCCAGCGCCTCGAACATCCACGTGCCCTCGTTGACGTCGGGCCGTGACACCACCAGCTTCAGCGCACGCGCGTCGTCGAGGAAGTTCACCACCTTGTCGGTGTTGTCCATGTCCGAGGACAGCACCGCGGCCATGAAGGGCGCGGGGTAGTGCGCCTTCAGCCAGGCCGTCTGGTAGGTGACCAGCGCGTACGCGGCCGAGTGCGACTTGTTGAAGCCGTACTCGGCGAACTTCTCCATCAGGTCGAAGATCGACGAGGCGAGGTTCGGGTTCACGCCGCGTTCGGCGGCGCCGGACTCGAACTTGGCGCGCTCCTTCGCCATTTCCTCGGCCTTCTTCTTGCCCATCGCGCGGCGCAGCAGGTCGGCGCCGCCGAGCGAATAGCCGGCCAGCACCTGCGCGATCTGCATCACCTGTTCCTGGTAGACGATAACGCCGTAGGTCGGCTTGAGGATCGGCTCCAGCAGCGGGTGCGGATAGGTGACGGGACGACGGCCGTGCTTGCGCTCGACGAACTCGTCGACCATGCCCGACTGCAGCGGGCCGGGGCGATACAGCGCGCCGAGCGCGATGATCTCGTCGAACACGCCGGGCTTGAGCTTGCGCGCGAGCTCCTTCATGCCGCGCGACTCGAGCTGGAACACCGCGGTGGTCTCGCCCGAGGCCAGCAGGCGGTAGGTCTTCGCGTCGTCGGTGGGCAGCAGGGCGATGTCGAGCGGCGCCTCGCCGGCGGCCGCGCGCTGGCGGTTGATCGCCTTCACTGCCCAGTCGATGATGGTCAGCGTGCGAAGCCCCAGGAAGTCGAACTTCACCAGGCCCACCGATTCGACGTCGTCCTTGTCGAACTGAGTGACCACGCCTTCGCTGCGCGCTTCGCAGTACAGCGGGGCGAAGTCGGTCAGCGCGGACGGCGCGATGACCACGCCGCCGGCGTGCTTGCCGGCGTTGCGCGTGAGGTCCTCGAGCTTGCGCGCGAGGTCGACCAGGGTGCGCACCTCGTCCTCGGCCTCGTAGGCGGCCTTGAAGTCGGCGGACACACGCTCGGGTTCCCTGGCGGCCTTGTCCGACACGCCCAAGGCGTCGTCGAGCGTGATGTCCAGCGGGCGCGGCGGAATGGTCTTCGCGATGCGGTCGACGTGGCCGTAGCCCATGCCCAGCACGCGACCGGTGTCGCGCAGCACGGCCTTCGCGGCCATGGTGCCGTAGGTGATGATCTGGCTGACCTTCTCGCGCCCGTAGCGGCGGCCGACGTAGTCGATCACCTCGTCGCGGCGGTCCATGCAGAAGTCGATGTCGAAGTCCGGCATCGACACGCGTTCCGGATTGAGGAAGCGTTCGAACAGCAGTTCGTAGCGCAGCGGGTCGAGGTCGGTGATCGCCAGCGCATAGGCCACCAGCGAGCCCGCGCCGGAACCGCGGCCCGGGCCGACCGGGATGCCGTTGTCCTTCGCCCAGCCGATGAAGTCGGCCACGATCAGGAAGTAGCCGGGGAATCCCATCTTGACGATGACGTCGAGCTCGAGCTCGAGCCGCTGCTCGTAGGCGCTGCGCGGATAGCCCGGCGCGGGGCCGGGCCGGTCGAGCCGCGCGGCAAGGCCCTCGCGCGCGCGCCGGCGCAGGTAGTCGGGCTCGCTCTCGGTCGGGTCGGGCACCGGGAAGGCCGGCAGGTAGTACTTGCCGAACGACAGTTCCAGGTTGCAGCGCTTGGCCAGTTCGACCGCGTTCTCCAGCGCCTCCGGCAGGTCGTCGAACAGCGCGGCCATCTCCTCCGGTGACTTCAGGTACTGCTGCTCGCCATAGGCGCGCGGACGCCGCGGGTCGTTGAGCACGTGGCCGCCGTGGATGCACACGCGCGCCTCGTGCGCCTCGAAGTCCTCGCGGTCGAGGAAACGCACGTCGTTGGTCGCCACCGCCGGGCAGTCGGCCGCTGCACCGAGGTCGAGCGCCGCGGCCAGCCACGCGTCCTCGCCGCCGCGCTGGGTGCGCAGCAGTTCGAGGTACACCCGGTCGCCGAAGCGGCGCTGCCAGCGCTTGAGTCCGGCCAGCGCCGCTTCGTCGTGGCCGTTGCGCACGCTGGCGGCGAGGTCGCACTGCGGGCCGAGCAGGACGATGAGCCCCTCGGCGCCGGCCTCCAGCCAGTCGCGCTGCACCACCACGCGCTCGGGGTCCGAGCGCTCGCGGTAGCCGCGCGAGAGCAGCACCGACAGATGTCGGTAGCCGATGCGGTCGGCGCACAGCAGGGTCGCGCGGAAGGGATCGGCGCCGGGCTCTGCGACCCACAGGTCGGCGCCGACGATGGGCTTGAGGCCCGCGCCCTCGGCGGCCTTGTAGAACTTCACCAGTGCGAAGAGGTTGGCCTCGTCGGTCAGCGCCACTGCCGGCATGCCGGCGGCCGCCGTCGCCTTGACCAGTTCCGGGATGCGGATGGTCGAGTCGATCAGCGAGTACTCGCTGTGCAGGTGCAGGTGGACGAAGGACGCGGACATGGGGCCGGCGCACGGGTCGGACCGGGAACCTTAAGGCCCGAGGGGGGAGGGGGCAAGGGTTGACAGGCACCGCCATCCGCCCGCCGCCGCGCTACGATCCGGCCACCCATCCCGCGCGGGCGAGGACCCGATGGACACTGGCGATCCGGCCCCCGCGGCCGCACCGAAGCGCGCCCGCGATCCCGAGTTCTGGATCGCGATCGGCGCCCTGGTGGTGAGCGCGCTGGCCATGCTCACCTCGCTGCTGCAGACCGGCATCCAGCGCAACCAGGAGCGGGCCATGGTGTGGCCGCATGTCAGCGCGGGACCGCGCTACTCGGGCGAGGGCTTCGCCTTCGCGGCCGGCAACAAGGGGCTGGGCCCGGCGTTGGTGCACCACGTCGAGCTGCGCGTCGACGGCCAGCCGGTCGCGGACTGGATGGCCGTGCTGGACCGCGTGCTCGGCCCGGGCCACGGCTACGGCTGGGAACGCCTGCAGGCCAACGACATCGCC
This sequence comes from Lysobacteraceae bacterium, assembly GCA_021299185.1. GTDB lineage: Bacteria > Pseudomonadota > Gammaproteobacteria > Xanthomonadales > Ahniellaceae > UBA4656. Next base: position 5,593 of record JAJTHZ010000177.1, read on the forward strand.
GGCACCATCCTCGCCGCCAACGAGACGCGGGTGATGTTCGGCATTCCGTGGGACGACCGAACGCGCGCGGCCTTCGGCGGTGGCAGTCGGGTCAGCGTGTCGCTGTGCTACTGCTCCTTCCTCGGCGAGTGCTGGGTCAGCGGGCCGGGGCTTGACCATCCGCGCGTGGACGCCTGCCCGCGCGCGACCGACTGAGCCCGCCCGGCGCCGGCGTCCGCGCGGGCCATCCCTGGCCCGCTGGACGTGATGCGCCGGATCAGGGCGTCGACGGTTCGAACCCGTCGCCGAACAGCGTGTCCGGGAACGGCGCGACCGTCGTGCGGTACACGCTGCGCCCGTGGGTGAAGGCGAACAGCTCGAGATCCCCGGTCGCGGTGTTGCGCTGCAGGACCAGTTCCTCGACCACCGTGTTGGCCGCGCCGGTGTTCTCGCGCAGCCAGGTCTGGCCACCGTCGATGGTCACGAACACGCCGATGTCGGTGCCGACGAAGATGCGCTGGCCGTTCGGCCACGTCGGGTCGATCACCGCGGTGTGCACCGGCACGTTGGGGATGCGCGCGGACCCGGTGCCGTCGATCCCGGTCCAGGTCTGCCCGCCGTCCGTGCTGCGCCACACGTGGGCCGCCGAGTTCGGGTTGCTCAGGGGATTGAACGTCGCATAGACGGCGATCACCGTGCGCTGGTTGGCCGGCGGGCTGGCCTCCGCGGCGTTGAACGCGATGTCTCCCACGAAGCCGCTGCGCGGCCGCGTGGCCGTCCAGGCCGTGGTGCCCGTCGCGGTGGAGGCGGCGATGTTGCGCAGGATCTGGCCCTGGCTCGTGCCGACCACGACGAAGTTCGAATCGCCCGGTGCGATCGACTGCACGCTGTGCCGGAGCCCGGTGTTGAAGGGTGCGGCGGTCGAGAGCGCGGTGCTGGCCGCCGTCCAGTTCGCCGCGCCGTCGGTCGTGCGCCACAACTGGCGCCCGCTGGTCCACAGCGTGTCGGGGGCGTTGGGGTCCATCGCGAACGGGTTAATGAACAGGCCCGAGTCGTTGATCCCGTTCACCGCGTCGACGAACGTGTTGCCGCCGTTGGTCGACTTCTGGATCGAGATGCCGGTGTTCGCGACATACAGCACGTTGGTGTCGGCCGGCGACACCGCGACGTAGGCGCCGTCGCCGCCGAGGATCTCCCGCCACTGGTTGGCGCCCTGCGGCGGCTGGCGACGCAGCGTGCCGTTGTCCTGCGTGCCGCCGAAGAACGAGCGCGAATCCGGGTATAGGGTGCCGTGGTAGAACTGGGCCACCGAATAGCCGTTGTTGAGTGACGTCCAGGTGACCTAGGGCAGGTTCTGCTGGCCGCACACCGAGTTCTGCTGCGTGTTGCTGGTATTGGTGCCCACCGCCGCGGTGGCGTTGTCGCTGCGCTGCACGCCGCCGTCGTGGCCGATGTAGACCGTGCGGTTGGTGGTGCCGTTGTAGTCCGGATGGAACACGATGGCATGGTGGTCGGCATGCGCGTAATTCGGATCGTCCGACGAGAACCACCAGTAGGACGCATTGCCCCAGTTCTGGCCGCCATCGTCGGAGCGGAACAGGTCGACGCCACCGGTCCAGACGCGATCCGGATTGGTCGGATCGACGGCGATCACGTTGTCGTACCAACCCTGGCTGATGAACTGGTTGGAGCCTGCCGGCCCGAAGCCGCATTCCTGCAGGCGAGCGATCACCGGGTTGCTGAGCAGCAGGTTGCCGTTGGCGTTGCTGCCATTGTTGGTGCGCCGCGGTGCCCAGGTGGTGGCGCCGTCGCTGGAGCGGTAGACGGCGAGCAGGCCGTCTTCGGTGGCGTCCAGCGCGCCACTGGTCGCGAGCGCATACACGACCTGCGGGTCGCTGGGTGCATGGGCGAGCGAGGTACGGGCCTGGTTCTGCTCGGCGAGCGTCGCGGTCCACGTGCCGGCACCGAGCGCGTCGGTGTTGCGATAGACGGCACCGACGTCGGTGGGGAAGATCAGGAACGTGCCGCACGACACCAGCACGTCGTCGGTGGTCGCCGTCCCCGGACGAACGGCGATGTCGAAGCAGCCGCCGAAGTGGGTGGCCGGGTTGCCGCCGACGGTCGTCGCGTTGGCATTGATCGCCTGCGTCCACGTCGCGCCGCCGTCCAGCGAGCGCCAGAGACCGGTGTTGGTCGCCGCATACAGGCCCTGCGGATTGCTTGGGCTCTGTGCGAGGTCGTTGACGAACAGGAAGTTGTTGTTGGTCGCCGACGGCGCGGTCGACGGCAGTTGGGTGAAGTCGAGGCCGCCGTTGTTGGACACGAAGATGCCGGCACCGCGCACGGCATCACCGTTGAAGAAACCTTCCCCGGTGCCGATCCACAGCCGCAGCGGGTTCGTGCGATCGACCGCTCCGGAGTTCACCGCGATGTTCGGCGCGAGGTCGCTCAGCGGCACCCAGTTGGCGCCGGCGTTGGTCGACTTCCACAGGCCGCCGGCGACGCCCGCGATGTACATCGTGCTCGGCCGGCCGGGTTCGAACAGGATCACGCGCGTGCGGCCGCCGATGTTGCCGGGGCCGAGTTGCTCCCAGACCGACAACTGTCCGATCGACGAGCGTCGTCCCGGTCCTCGGGTGGTGAGCGTCGCGCTTTCCATCCACGACAGGCCTGCCGCTTCGCGCTCGGCGCTGGTCCACAGCGCCACGTCCAGGGCGGTCTCGCCCTGCGGCGCGCGCATTTCGGCGAAGTAGCGCGCGGCTTCGGCCGGCTTGTCGTAGGGCTTCTTGCGCTTGGCGAGCATCGCGGCCACGTCCGGCGAGTGGCTGTGTTCCGCGGATGCGACGCGGGTTTGCTGCGCGGCGCAGGCGCTGAGCGCGAGCGCGATGGCGACGGCGAGGCCGGCGCGGGCAAAGCGATAGGTCATGGTATTCCCCGATGGTTGACCGGATGCTGGTTGGCGGTCGGCGCCGGCTCCAAGCCGGCGTTGCGACCGCGGGGAACGCTAGCCGCACCGCGCGCAGGGTCCGCGTCCCGTTGGTCATGGCCATCGGTCACATGACGGATCGGCATGAGCCGCCGGGCACCATGGTGCGCCGCGGCTCAGGTTCGTGAAGGCGCCTCTCAATCGGCGAAGGTCATTCCTCCAGCGCCCATGGCCCGTAGTGCACGCTGTCGTCGACCACATATTCCTTGGTCATGCGCACGATCTGGAAGGTCACGATCCGCGGCGCGTACAGCGCAGGCTGGCCGGGCGTCGGGCGTGGCGGCACGTCGAGCCCGAGGCGAGCGATCCGCGGATCGAACAGCAGGCCCGAAGTGTCTTCGGCCGCCGTCACCAGCTTGATGCTGTGGTAGTACACGCCGCCGTCGTCCATCGGCGGCAGCGCGGCCGCAATCGAGTGGAAGCGCGTCCGACCGAAGCAGAAGCGCGGACGGTTCCAGGTCGACGCCGGCGGCATCTTCTCGCCCGGACGGTTCTTCTCGAAGCGGTCCTCGACCATCTCGAGGAACTCCGGATCGGGCGCGAGCCGGTACAGTGGCTTGCCGTCGGTGCTGAGGGTGTAGGTCACGCGACCGGTGGGCGACGTACCGCGCACCATCAGGCCCGCCGCGGCGAGCTCCTGGCAGCGGTCGCAGTTGCCGCGGGCGCCGGCCTCGAACGGGAAGGGCCCGGCCTCGATACACAGCGGTTCGCGCTCGATCGCGCCATCGTTCCAGGCGGCGCGCATGTTCGCCACCACCTCGTCGGGCAGTTTCACCTCGCCACCGCAGGCGGACAGGGCAAGCGTCACGGCGAGCGCGAGCGTGGTTCGAAGCATGATCGGTCCTCCCGGGTAGTCAGTCGCGGCCGCCGAAGCGGACGTCGGTGAGCACGGGCAGCGGTACTTCGTGCGCGCGTGCGACGCCGCCGTCGCCCAGCACGCCATAGGTGTTGCCGCCCCATGCGTGCGCGCTGCCGTCGGCGGCGATCGCGACGCCGCCGCCGAACGTGCCGGCGACGGCGAGCCAGGAGCGGCCGGGTGTGAGCGGCGTGGGCCGGTCGAAGGACGAGCCTTCGCGCAACCCCAGTTCGTGGTCGAGGTTGCGGCCGAATCCCCACAGGCTGCCGTCGGTCGCGATCGCGAAGGTGATGTCCTTCGACACCGCGATCGTCGCGAAGCGCGTGTCGCCGGAATCGATCGGCAACAGGGCCGGTGCGTCGTATGGCGTGCCGCCCTCGCCATCGTCGCCGAGGCCGAGCTCGCCGAAGGTGCCGCTGCCATAGCCCCACAGCCGCCCCTGCGCGTCGAGCGCGATCACCTGCGAGGCGTTCTCGCGGCAGCGCACCTGCAGCAGTTGCGCGTCGGCGGCGACCGGATCGAGGCGCGTGCTCGCGCCTTGCGGCAAGGCGCCCTGACGCTGCGAGGTGGCGCGCAGTTCGCGGCTGCGCCAGAGGCGGCCGGCATCATCCACCGCATGCAGGCGCGTGGCCTGGATGCAGGCATCGACGAAGCGCGAGCCGACTTCGAGTTGCACCGGCTCGACCTCGGCGCCTCCGCTGCGGCTGCGCTCGAGCGCCTCGTCGTCCCAGTACCAGAGACCACCGTCGCGGTCGACGGCGATGCCCGTGCCCCAGTTCTCGTGCGCCAGCAGGAAGCGGCGCGGGGCGAAGATCCGCAGCGGCTTGCGCTGCCCGTCGCCGAGCCCGCGCAGCGACACCCGGCGCAGGCCGCCCTCGGCATCGATCAGCAGGATGCTGCGGTTGCCGGCCGACACGAACCGATAGCCCCAGCCTTCGACCACGAGCGCCGGCGCACCGCCGGGCGAGAACTGCACCGGCCCGCCGGCGTCGAAGCCCCCCCCAGCCGTGCACCCGGCCGTCGAGGTCGAGCGCGACCACGTAGTGCTGGCCGGCGGACAAGACGTGCGGGCGTGGCGGCAGCAGGGCCGTGGCGGGCGCGCTCGTCGACGGGCCGGGACCCGATCCACCGTCGCTGGCCACGAAGTGCAGCAGGGCGAGGGCAGCGATCAATCCAACGACAACCTGCCAGCGCATGGACGGCATTTTCCCCGGGCGCGAGACCGCGCCCCCGCAGTGTAGGATCCGGCCGCCCCGCTCGGGAACGGGCGCTGCACCGGCGCGGCCTTCCATGCGTTCGGACGCGCTAGGATCGTGATCGCGGAGGCAGGTCTCCGCATTGCGAGGGAGCCGGCCATGGCGCACCGCGAGCGGCACCGCACCGAGCACATCGGCTGGCTGCGCGCCGCCGTGATGGGCGCCAACGACGGCATCGTGTCGACGGCGAGCCTGGTGCTCGGCGTGGCCGCGGCCGGCGCCGACGCGGCCGCGATCCTGGTGGCCGGCGTGGCCGGGCTGGTCGCCGGCGCGATGTCGATGGCCGCGGGCGAGTACGTCTCGGTGAGTTCGCAAGCCGACACCGAGCGCGCCGACCTCGAGCGCGAGCGGCGCGAGCTCGCCACCGATCCGGAATCCGAACTCAACGAGCTCGCGGGCATCTGGGCCCGGCGCGGACTCGACCCCGCGCTCGCGCGGCAGGTCGCGGTGCAACTGACCGCGCACGACGCGCTGGCCGCGCACGCGCGCGACGAACTCGGCCGCTCCGATCTGCTCGTCGCCCGCCCGGTACAGGCGGCGCTGGCCTCGGCGGCGACGTTCGCGGTCGGCGCGGGTTTGCCGCTGGCCGTGGCCTGGTGGTCGCCACCGGCCGCGCTGGCGATCCTGGTGGCCGCCGCATCCCTGCTGTGCCTTGCCGCGTTGGGCGGGCTGGCCGCGTTCGCCGGCGGTGCAAGCGCCTTGCGTGGCGCCATGCGCGTCACCTTCTGGGGTGCGCTGGCGATGGCGATCACGGCGGGGGTCGGCAGCTTGTTCGGCGTGGTGGCCTGATCGGTCGCGCGGCTGCCGTGGACCGCGCGCCGCGGCGGGCGTGTCCGTGACGCGCATGCAGCGCGTCGACTCGCAGGGACGCGGGCCCGGTGGCAGCCGGACCCGCGACCGACCTGTGCGACGGCAACGATGCGCCGTCCGGTTGGCGATGACCGCGCCGCGTCTTCACTCCATGCCGTCGGCGAAAATCGCGTCGATCGACACCCGCGCATGGTAGATGCCGCCCCAGCCGATGGTGGTGGCGGGGTCGAGCGGATCGGTGTAGAGCATGCCGACCGAGATCGCGAGCCGGTCCCCGCGGAAGCCGTCGCGTTCGACGCCGACGGACGTCACCAGCGAGTTGGCGGGTGCCAGCGGATCGATGGATGTCCCGGCGGTGACGCCGGTCTCGGCCAGCGCGACGGCTGGAAGCACCTGCCGGCTGCCCTCGCGCAGGTACAGGCCCTGCAGCGTCGCCTTCTGCGCCTTGTACACCGTTTGCACCGGGCGTCCGCCACCCGCCGACAGGGCCGAGAACGCCGATGCGCGCCAGCGCGGGGGCTCCTGCGTTTCGTCGCCGCCGCCGGTGCCGGGCGGCCGTCCGGAATAGACCTAGAACAGGAAGTCGACCACGCCGTCTTCCAGGGTGCGGGCGATGCGGTGCGTCGCGCCAATGTTGGCGTCGTGCACGAAGATGCCCTGGTCGGCCGGGATCTGGACCTCGAATCCGTTCGGATACGTCGCGTTGCAGAACGCGATCAGGTCCGCGTTGCCGTCGGTGGGGCACTGCAGGACTCTGGTGAACGTCCGGCTTCCCCACGCCGCCCAGAACGCCACGTGGCGCCCGTCGCTACTCACCGACAGTCCCTCGCCGAACGCATTGAAGGTCGCGCCGTTTTCGCCGACCGACTGCGCGTTCGATCCAATGTGCCGACGCAGCAGGGCCTGCAATACCCCATTGGTCGAAATCGCCGGGGCGCGGCGGGCGTGAACCGCTGTCCGACCAAGTCAGACTGCAGAGTGGTGCCGCCTGGATTCGCCGGTCAGGGACCTGCCGCCATGTTCGGTAGCGCACGCTGCGCTAGCCGAAGACGCCGGGAATCCCATGCCCGCTCGTGCGTACCGATGCATCGCCGGCCGTGGAATCCCGTCCGGAGCAACGCCGGAGGCGGGCGCCGCATGCACCTGCGGCTCGTGGATGGCTTCAAACGGTCGATGCCGCGGGCTGCGCCGACTCCAGCTTGGAGTCGGTGCGGGACCGCGGCATCGTGGCGTGGCCGGCCGCGGCATTCCGCGGCCGGCTTTGGTCGTCGATCAGGGCGCCACCGGCTCGAAGTCGCCGCGGAAGATCGTGTCCGGTCGCTCCGGGAAGCAGGCCGCCGGCGGGAAGTTCGGCCCGATCGGGCTCCAGGTCGCCGACGAGGGCCGCACCATGTAGTCGACGACCGGGAACTTGTGACCGTAGCCGACGTTCGAGGACTCGGTGAGCTGGTATGAGAAGGGTCGTGGCGCATACTCGCATCCTGCGCCCACGCCCGAAGCCCAGTTCACCGCGCGTCCGCCGTACTGCATGCCCGTGCCCCAATACATCGACGTGGTGTCGGTGCGGGTGACCCCCTGGGTGTACTCATACGCGCCACCGGCGACGAGCTGCACGACCGCGCCGGCCTGGAAGTCCAGTTCCGCGCCCACGCGGTAGGAATTGGAGATCGAGTTCGAATTCTGGAAGAACGTCTGGTTGCGGTTCTCGAGGTTCCACTCGGCGCCGGCGCCGGTGGTGGCGCCGATCGTGGTGCTGTCCCAGATTGTGCCCTGCGGTACGGCGGCAGCATTGCCCGGGCAGCCGAGTTGGCTGGTGCCGGTCGTCAGCGGGATGCTGGTCCACATCAGGTCGCCTCGCATGTCGATCACCCGGTAGACCGGTGGCGATACCACCGTGTTCGCGACCACCGCCTTGAAGAAACCGTCGTTGACGGTCGGATCGCACACTTCGACCGGATAGGACGGTGGCTCCTTGTGCTTTTCGCCGAAGACCTGGATTTCGGCCACGCGCACATTCGCGCTGCCAGGGTGCTGGAGGCGGATGTAGCGCGCGCATCGGCGTTGCGCCGTTCAAGGCATCGCGGGTCCAGACTGCCCAGCTTTCGACACCGTTGCCGCTGAGTGGATCGGGCTGGAACGTGCGCACGTTGGCGCCGGACGGAAGCGCCGGACCGGCGAAGGCGGTTTCCGAAGCGTACAGGTTGAACCCGCGCAATGTGGTGGCCTGGCCAGCTTGTGGCCAGACGCGGATCGCGGTGACGTCGCGAACCTCTCCGAGGTCGATCTGCACGAACGGCGCGTTGGTGGCGCCGGCGGTGGACAAGGACGTGGAAAACACGCCGTCGGTCAGGTTCGCCTGGCCGGGTGCGCTGCCGACGTTCGCCGTGACCGGGCGGAACAGCGCGATGTTGGCCCAGTCCTGGTGGAGCGGGAACCATTGTGCCGGCCGGCTGCCGGCGCCTGCCGCGGTTACCGTGTCCCAGGTGAGCAGGTCGGTCGACTGCAGGCTGCGCAGGTTCACTCCATTCTCGGAGCGGATCAGTTCGCAGGCACGAAAGTCGCTGTTCTCGGCAGGCGCGCCGTTGCGCAGCACTTCAAAGTCGTAGCAGTCGTAGGTGTTGAGCTCGACCACGACCAGTCCCTCGCCGTCGACCGAGTCGCTGAACTGCGACTGGGTCGCGGTGGTCTCGAACGAGGTTTCACTGAAGGTGCTGCGCGTGGTCTGGTAGTTGTATCCGGCCGTTGCCTTCGCGGTCACGCTGGCACCTATGCCGAGCACCTCGCCGCCAACTTCCACGCCCACGTAAGCGGAGATGTCGTGCGAGCTGAAGGTGTCGTACTGGCTGCCCGCGCCGGCGCCCGAAGTGATCGAGCGGCCGATCGAGGCACCGAAGCCATCCAAACCACCCTGCAGGCGCATCCAGTACGGTGGCATCGCCACCACGCTACGCACCTGCGGCTCGCGTACGCGGCGGCAGTTGGAGCCGATCCGCGCCAGCACGGTGTCGTTGTTCCAGTCGGCAGCAAGGACCTGCAGTTCGGTGGTCTCCGGCAGGCTGGTGGCGAACTCGTAGGCCGCGGTGCGCGCGAAGGTCGCCGGGTTCACCGGGTTCGCCACCGGACTGGGACGGGCGAAGCCGAAGCGCCAGAGTTTAGTGACGTTGGACCCGCCGCCGGACGCCCCGTCGCGCAGCACGAGGTAGTGCTCGAAAAGGCTGTCGCCGTCACGGTCCCCCGCCACGGCGTCCATGTTGCTGAACAGGGGCTGGTTGATGGCCGGTACGTCGATCTGGGCGACCGGCAGTGTGGCGATCGCCGACGGCACGCCGTTGCCCGTGAACTCGACCTTGCGAACTTCGGTGCGCACCTGGCCGTTGAACGCCTGGTAGCTGATCGCGAGCTCGTTGCCCGGAGTGCGGTCGAAGTTCCCCACCGATGCCGCAAAGGTGGAGTTCTGGGTCTGTACTTTGAAGTTGAGGCTGTCGCTCGCCTGCGCGAGGCTGAAGCTGGTGATCGGCCCCGCATCCTGCTGCGCACGCACTACGTCGAAGTGGCGTACTCGCTGGATGGTGTTGAACACCGCGCCGTTGATGCTGCGCTGGTCGTGGATGACGATCTCGCGCTGTGGCGTGCCGCCGAGGTCGGCGATGTTCAGCGTGATCTTCTGTATCGCCACGTCGGTGCCCTGGTTGTTGATGCTCTCGCTGAACAGCGGCGAGGCATTGAAGCGCAGGTCCGGGGTGGCGGGATTGTCGACGTCCTCGAAGCGGAGCAAGTTGTAGCCGAGCGCGCCCAGGTCGTTGCCGCGCGTGGTCATCACCAGCACCTGGTCGCGCCCTTCCAGCAGCACGTCGCCGACCGCGACGCGCGCGTTCGCGCTGGTGCTGACCTGCGATGCCGGCTGGTCCCAGCGGGCGAGCACGGTATTGGTCGACTGTGCGATGGCACCGGTCGCCGTGCCCGACAGGGCGATCGCGGTAAGCCCACTGCCTTGCCGCCGTCCGAGGATCACCAGTTCCGTCCGTCCGTCGCGGCTACCGTCGATGTCGCCTGCGGCCACCTCAATGTCTTGGAAACCAGTCGCCCCGCTGTTCCAACTGTAGGTGCCCACCAGCTCGTTGGCGGTCCCCCCATGCCAATGACCCCTGAGACAGCTACCTCTTCCCAATTACTGAAGGTAGCCTTGACTCATGAACCTGTCACCCGCTGTTGATTCTGCTTTGCCTGCTGCGGCTTCCGAGGCTCCCGGTTCGGTAGCGCGCC
>JAJTHZ010000198.1 GCA_021299185.1 Lysobacteraceae bacterium
CGGGGAAAAACCGCTCGAATCGGCAAAAACGCCGAAAATCACCTCAAAACGTGGAACGACGTCTCGCAGTCGACGAGATCGCGGATTGTGCGGCGACTTGTTCAGAGGTTCCCAAGCGGTTTCAGGACGGAAACAGGGGAACCGTCAGCCCGCAACGATGCGCATGGGCCGCAGGCGGGCATGGGCGCGCGAAAGCGAGGGAGATTGCGTGCCGTAACGCCCCTGCCGGGCACGAACCACACCTGCAGCCGGTCGAACCGCGCCGAACGCGGCACTTGCGCGACCGCCGCCTGCCCGGCAGCATGGTTGAAAAGGGCGGTTGAATTTCCGATACTCCGCCTACCGCAAGATCATCGAAGGCGTGCGCGAGATGCACGAGCGCGGCGTGTTCCTGATCCCCAGCACCGACCTCGGCGGCGACCTCGCCTTCCATCGCGAGCTGCAGCTGTTCCAGGCCGTCGGCTTCACGCCGGCGCAAGCCCTGCGCCGCGCGACGATCGACATGGCCGAATACCTCGGCGAGGACCAGCAGCTCGGCAGCATCGAGCGCGGCAAGCTGGCCGACTTCTTCCTCGTTCCCGGTGACCCGACGGAATCCTTGAGCGAGCTGAAGAACGCCCGCATGGTGATGAAGGACGGCGTCGTCTACTTCCCGAGCGAACTCTACCCGCGCTTCGGCATCCAGCCGTTCTCGACGGCGCCCGCGGTGCAGGTGCCGCAGGCGGTGGAGACGCCGATCGGCGCCACGCCCTCAAGGTGAAGTTGCCGCCATCGCGCATCCCGGGTGGACTCCGACGACCTTCAGACGAAGCGGTACGCACGATGAAGCCCTAGCGTGAGGGTGTGTACGACTTGTAGGCGATCTTCCATAGGCCGTCGATGCGAAACAGCAGGAGCTGCTCATCAAGCGCTTGTGCGGGGCTGAACCGGAGGCGCAGCTGCACCGCTGCGCTGTCCCCGTGCGTCAGGACGCGGGTGATCGTTCGTTCGACCTGATCTGCGCCTGATGCAGGAGTGCCGTTGAAGAACCGGATGTACTCGTCGAATGACCAGGTGCCGAGTCGTCCTCCCCTCAAGCCCTCGATTCTTGCCGTCGGAAGAAAGGCTTCGCGGATCAACTCCGGGCTTCCGGTGATGCCCGCTTCGAAGTACTTGCCAACGACTTCCCGGATCGCGGATTCATCGCGGGAATGAGCATCCGATGCGGCGCCTTCAGCCGGGTTGCCTGCGGCGACGACGTTGACGAAAGGCGCACGCTCGAAGAACTCGCGACTCTCGACCACGCGACCGAGATCGGCTTGCTTGGCGCCATCGATGAGCACTTCACGATGGGCGGCCTTGATCCCGGCCCATTCCTGCTCGATGCCGGCGAACCCCTGCGCGTCGCGGTACGTCACCATCACGATGGCATTCCATGGGCCGTCGTCCGAACCCGTGTCGAGCCACAGGTAGCTGACGAAGAGTCCCCGTTCGACGGCGATCTTGTCCATCGCGAACCAGTTGGCACGGACATAGCGCTCAAGCTGTCCCAGTTTCCCGGGAGCGGACTTCAGGTAGGTCATCGTCACGACACGCGCGTCGGGGCCCTCGGTCGTGGGGCCGAGGGTGGCCGGATCCGATGCCGCCAGCGTCACGGTGGGCCATGCCAGGAGACACAACGACGCGTAAAACAATTTGCGCCACAATCTTCCGATCGCAGCCATAGCCAGTGCCGCGGCGACTGTTGTTCCGATCTTGCACGTCATGGGTTCACCTCTTGGAAAGTCCCGGAACCATAGGAGCGTGCATTCGCACTGAAAAGCGAGCCGAATTGAACACCGCCCCCAAATTCATTGAACCATGAGCCCACGCCCCAACCTCTCGCTCGACGCGATCTACGTCGTCGATGCCATTGCGCGGCACGGATCGTTCGCGAAGGCGGCGGCCGAGCTCCACAAAGTGCCATCAGCCTTGAGCTACACGGTCGGGCAGCTTGAGAGAGAACTGGGCATCAAGCTGTTCGAGCGGACCAAGCAGCAGACGCGGTTGACGCCTGGAGGCAAGGACCTGCTCGAGGAAGGGCGACGGCTGCTGCAGCTGGCCGCCGCTGCGGAGCGCCGACTTGGTCGGATCGCCACCGGCTGGGAGACCGATCTGTGCATCGTCATCGACTCGCTGCTTGGAACGCAGCGGCTCTTCCCGGCACTGAGGGCGTTCTATGAACTTGCCACCAGCACGCGGGTGCGTCTTGCCGAGGAGTCCTTGGAAGGCTGCTGGGAAGCGCTGGTCGAGCATCGCGCCGACCTCGTCATCGCCGGGCTGGGCGCCGGCGGCATTCCCTCCGGCGGCGGGTATGCCGTCGCACCGCTGGGAGCCGTGGCGTTCGACTTTGCCGTCGCGCCCGGCCACCCCCTGGCGGTCCACGCCAAGGCGCTTGGTGCGCCGTTGCCCGAGTCGGCGGTGCTGCCGCATCGCGCGGTGCGCGTGGCCGACAGCTCGCGTGCCCGTCCTGCGAAAACCTATGGATTGCTGGCCGGCCAAGAGACGCTGACGGTTGCAAGCATGGCAGCGAAGCTCGACGCGCAGCGCGCCGGCCTGGGCGTCGGCTTTCTTCCCCGCTTCCTTGCCACGCCCGAGTTCGAGCAGGGCGCCCTGCTTCGACTGGACGTGCAGCAGCCGCGTCCGGACGCCGTATTCGCCCTCGCGTATCGCTCCAATGAACTGGGTCGGGCGGGGCAGTGGTTCGCCGAACGTTTGACGCGCGAGCCGCTGCTGGATGGATGGGCCGCGCAACCCGCCTCAACGCCCTGAGACCCTCGGCGCGAGGGCGGACTCAGTCCGCCTTCGCTGCCGCAGGCGGCACCATCCGCTCATGCAGCTCGGCGGTGGCCATCAGCGCCGCCGAGCCATACCACGGGTGGTACTCGGCGACCATCGCGCCGTTGACGATCACGGGGTCGGTTTCGGTGAGCGCCTTCGCTTCCTCGACGCTCTCGACCGCGAAGATGAAGAGGCCGCGCCACCCGGAGTCGCTCGGCATGAAGGGGCCGGCGACCGAGAGCTTTCCCTCCTTCGCCAGGCGCTGGATGTTGGCCATGTGCCCCGCGAACATCGCCGTGCGCGCCTCGCCGTCCGGCATGCGCGTGGGGCCGGTCTTCAGTACCACCAGGACGTAGCGGCGCATGCCGCGCTCGTCGGCGCCATACCGCTGGGCGAGTTCGGCCGGGGCCGGAGTCTCCGCTTGCGGCGCGGGCACCGATGCGGTTGCGGTCGCGGCCACCGGCAGCGAACCAAGGGCGATGCCGGTCGCCACCACGGCGAGAACGAGCAGGCGGATCGGGCGCATGGCGGGTTCCCTCAGGCCTTGAGTGCTTCAGCGTGGTAGGCGACGTGCTCGCCGATGAAGCTGGCGACGAAGTAGTAGCTGTGGTCGTAGCCGGCATGAAGGCGCAAGTCGAGCGGATGCCCGGCTTTTTCGCAAGCGTCCTTCAGCCGATCAGGGCGCAAGCTGCGGTCGATGAATTCATCGTCGAGGCCTTGGTCGACGCGCAGCGGCAGGTGCTCGGCGGTGCGGGTGATCAGCTCGCAGGCGTCGTAGGCCTTCCACGCTTCGCGATCGCCGCCGAGGTAGGCCCCCAGCGCTTCCTGCCCCCAAGGCACCTGCGTCGGCGACGAAATCGGGGCGAACGCCGACACGCTGCGGTAGCGCCCCGGGTGGCGCAGCGCGGTGACCAGCGCGCCGTGCCCGCCCATCGAGTGGCCGCTGATGGCGCGGCGGTCGTTGGCGGGGAACACGGATTCGACGAGCGCCGGCAACTCCTGCGCCACGTAGGTCTGCATGCGGAAGTGCGGCGCCCACGGCGCCTGCGTGGCATCCACATAGAAGCCGGCGCCCTGCCCGAGGTCGTAGCGGTCGGCATCGGCCACGCCCTCGCCGCGCGGGCTGGTGTCTGGCGCGACGACGATCAGCCCGTGCTCGGCGGCGTAGCGCTGCACGCCGGCCTTGGTGATGAAGTTCTGCTCGGTGCAGGTGAGCCCCGAAAGCCAGTACAGCACCGGACAGCGCCCGTGCGCGGCCTGCGGCGGCAGGTACAGGCCGAAACGCATCGGCGTGCCGGTGGCCGTCGACTCATGTTGGTAGACGTCCTGCCAGCCGCCGAAACAGGCGCGGTGTTCGAGGCGCTGCAGCCCGGCGGGCACGGCGAACTCGAAAGGCGCGGCGGCCGTCATGCGCGCGCTCCGTAATGGATCACGCTGCGGATCGACTTGCCTTCGTGCATCCCAGCGCAGCCCGTCCAGCCGGAACTCCGCCCAGTCCACCTGCATCTGCCGACCCGGCGGCGTCTCGAACCGCACCAGCGGCTCCTGCGGCCGCGCCGGACGCAGCCCCGCCATGTGCTCGCGCAGGATCGAGTGCGAGCC